>JAIMBG010000084.1 GCA_023511555.1 Acetobacteraceae bacterium
GAAGTGGCCGTCGGGCGCAGCGCGGGAAACAACATTGTCATTGCCGACGCCTTCACTTCCCAGTACCACGCCCGCATCCGCAACGAGGGCGGCCGTCTCCTGCTGGAGGACCTCGGCAGCACCAACGGTACCTATCTGAACGGGAAGCGGATCAAAACCCGGGCGGCCCTGAAAGACGGCGACAAAATCAGCATCGGGGGCGTCACATTCCAACTTGTGAGGTGTGGGCATGAGATGGGCACAAGCAACTGAAATTGGTCTGGTCCGGTCCGCAAACGAGGATAGTCTATGCATTTCACCCCAAATCGGACTGTTTGCGGTGGCCGACGGTATGGGCGGGCACCGGGCGGGCGAGGTGGCCAGCTTTACCGCCCTGCGCCACCTGGAAGAGGAGCTGGCTCAGAGGCTCGCGGCCGGCGACGCGCCGGACGCCGCTCTCTTAAAGGCGGTGTCGGCCGCGAACCGCCGCGTCTTTGAACTGGCCGGACAGAACCGGCATCTTAAAGGAATGGGCACCACCGTGACCGCCTGTCTCTACCGTTCCGGCGTGCTGATCGTGGCCCACGTGGGAGACAGCAGGGCCTACCTGTGCCGGGGGAACTCCATTCTCCAATTGACCGAAGACCACTCCCTGGTGCGGGAACTGGTCAAGAACGGCGGCATCACGGAGCAGGAGGCGGCGCAGCACCCGCACCGGAACGTGCTGACCCGGGCCCTCGGCACAGAGCAAACGGTGGCGGTCGATCTGGGCACCTTTACCATGCGACCGGGCGACCGGCTGGTGCTGTGCACCGACGGGCTGTCCGGCTACCTGGCTCCGGAAGATATTCTGGCGGTGGTGTCCGGCGGCGGCGATTTGCCCGGGGTGGTGCGGGACCTGGTCAATAAGGCCTTAAGCGCCGGGGGCGCCGATAATATCACCGTCATTCTGGTGGAATTTTAAAAGTAAGCAAATGAAATTTTTATCATAGAGGTTTTCTCATGGGGGGATGTCGGACTGAAAGGATGCGACAGACGTAAAGAACGGGTCCTGCTGCTTCTTTCCGGCGCCTACCTGATGGCGGGTATGCTCGTCCTGTACCTGGAGGGCAACCGGTCCGACCGGCTGATGCTGGTTTACGGCCTGGCGACCGTGGCGGCGTTTCTGGCAATCAGCCTGTATTGGGAACGGAGCGGGTACCGCGCCGACCCCTACCTCCTGCCGGTGGTGAGCGCGTTAACGGCGACGGGGCTGGTGTTCCTCTACCGCCTTTACCCCGTTTACGGGGCGCGTCAGTTCGTCTGGCTGATTTTCGGCCTTGCCGCTTTGGCGTTGACGACCCGGTTTCTGGCCGATTTTCGTTTTTTGAGCGACTACAAGTATGTTTATGCCCTGGCCGGCCTTCTGGTACTGATCCTGCCGGTTTTCTTCGGCAAGGAGCAGGGAGGGGCGAAGAGCTGGCTTTCGTTCGGCGCCTTCTCCGTTCAGCCTTCCGAATTTGTAAAAATACTGGTGGTCCTGTTCCTGGCGTCGTTTTTATCGGAAAACAGGGCCGCCCTTTCCGCCGGAACCCGGCTGGTGGGGAAATTGTCCCTGCCCGGGCCGCAGGAATGGGGACCGCTGGCGGGCATGTGGGGCATTTCCCTCATGCTGCTGGTTTACCAGCGCGACCTGGGCACAGCCCTTATTTATTTCAGCACTTTCCTGGCCATGGTTTACGCCGCCACAGCCCGGGTCTTTTACGTCCTTTTCGGGCTGGGGCTTTTTGTGGCGGGCGCTGCCGCCAGCTTCTTCCTCTTCGGCCATGTGCGGGAGCGGGTGGAAATCTGGCTGAACCCCTGGCCCCACATTGATACCACAGGCTACCAGGTGATTCAGTCCCTCTTTGCCATCGGTTCGGGTGGCATTACCGGGACCGGCCTGGGCCAGGGCTA
This sequence comes from Acetobacteraceae bacterium, assembly GCA_023511555.1. Taxonomy (GTDB): domain Bacteria; phylum Bacillota; class Sulfobacillia; order JAIMBG01; family JAIMBG01; genus JAIMBG01. The sequence continues at coordinate 1,915 of JAIMBG010000084.1, forward strand.
CCCCAAATTTATCCCCGCCGTGCACACCGACTTCATCTTTTCCGCCATATGCGAGGAAATGGGCCTGCTGGGCGGCGCCGGGGTTGTGCTGTTGTACATGGTTTGTATTTTCCGTGGGATTAAAATTGCCTTAAATGCCGGGGATGATTTTGAGGCCCTGGCGGCTGCCGGGCTGACGGCCCTGCTGGGCCTGCAGGCATTCACCATTTTGGCGGGAGTGACGGGGCTTTTGCCCCTGACCGGTGTCACCCTCCCCTATATCAGTTACGGAGGCAGTTCGCTGGTGGCCAACTTCATCCTGCTGGGGCTGCGGGGGCAGGCGAAGAGCCGGATCCTGCGGATGCTGACGGCCTTCCTGGACGAGGAGATCCCCGTCGTCGCGGGCTCCGAGGTGAACGACGACCCGTTCCGGCCGATCTCGAAGTACGGACGGGTCCGCGTGCAGGAGCTCGGCGACGATACGCCGATCGAGTGGCTGCCGCGCGACGCCCGGTACGTGGAGAAGCTCGCGACGCCTGACGTGACGATCGCCGACCTCCTCGGCGACCTCGACCCCATCCGCGCCGCCCGCCAGGCCAAGGAGGCCTATCCCGAGGCTCTGGTGGTGCTGGGGGGTGCCCACCCCACGGCGCTGCCGGAGCGAACGCTGGCCGAGTGTCCCGAGGCCGACGTGGTGGTGCGAGGCGAGGGGGAGGAGGCCCTGCTGGAGCTGGCCCGGCTGGCGTGCGGGCCGGCCCGCCGCTCGTCTTCGGCCCTGGCGGGGGTGGCCGGCATCGCCTACCGGGGGCCCCAGGGCCCCGTCCTCAGCCCGGCCCGGCAGCCCATCTTCGACCTCGACCGGCTTCCCTTCCCTGCCTGGGAGCTCTTCGAGCTGGACCGGTACACCCGTGTGCTGCTGGAGCGGTTCGGTCTGGAGGCGCCCCTGTTCCAGGTAGCGGGGAGCCGCGGCTGCCCCTACGGCTGCGTGTTCTGCTTTCCCCTGCTGGGCCGGTCCTGCCGCTTCCGCAGCCCGGCCAGCGTGGCCGAGGAGATGGCGCACGGGCATCGGCGGTTCGGCGCCCGGCACTTCGACTTCACCGACAGCACCGCGACGCTGGACCGGGGCAGGTTCCTCGCGCTGTGCGCGGAGCTGGAGGCGCGGGGGCTGGAGGCGCGGGTGTCCTGGAACTTCGAGACCCGGGTGGACCTGGTGGATGAGGAGGTTTTAGCCCGGGCGCGGCGGGCGGGGGCCGAGATGGTTTGCTTCGGGGTGGAGAGCGGCGACGACAGGGTGCTGCGCCGGGTGTCCAAGGGAGTGACGGTGGAGAAGGCCGAGGCGGCCGTGGCCGCCGCTGCCCGCTGCGGGCTTAAGGTGAAGCTCAGCTTCATCCTGGGACACCCCTACGAGACCCGGGCCAGCGCACTCCGGACCCTTGACTTCGCACGCCGCCTGCGGCAGCTTTACGGCGTGGACATCAGCCTCAACCTCATCGACGCCTACCCGGGGACGGAGTTTTACGCCATGGTGGACCGTGGCGAGGGCGGGGCCCGGTGGGTGCCCGGCGCCAGGGACAACTGGGCGGGCTACTGCCGCAGCCGGCCCATGGTGGAGGTCAACGACCTGGACGCCGACGGGCTGGAAGGGCTCTACCGGGGGTTTGTGGAAGAGCTTCAGCGGCTCCCGGCAAGAAGGTTCTACCAGGGGGCGGGCTGGGCGGGGTCAGGCGGCTCCGGTGGCGGGGAGCCTGGCAGGTCCGGCCCTGGTGGCGGGGTCCGCGGGGATGGGGTGCGCGCCGAGCCCGGCCGGGGTTGCGGGGGTGCAGGAGCCCCCCCGGATCCCGGACCGGCCCCCGAGGTGGTGGTGGTCGGGATCGGCTACGGCGCCGGCGGGCTGACTCAGGAGGTGGAGGAGGTCCTGCGGTCGGCCGCGGTGGTGACGGGGCACGAACTCATCGTGGACCAGGTGAGGTCCCTGCTCCGTCCCGGCGTCCTGGTGCTGCCCGACAGGCCTGACCGGGAGCGGTCGGCCACGCTCAGGGAACTGAAGGCCCGCCGCGTGGCCAGGGCGGTGGCGGCGGCCAGGGAGTACGGGCGGGTGGTGTACGTGTCCAGCGGAGATCCGGGGATATATAGCTACGCCCAGCCGCTGATCGAGGGGGCGGCGGCGGGGGGGGTGAAAGTCCGGGTCCTCCCCGGGCTGACCGCCGCCTCGGTGCTGGCCGCCTCCCTGGGGGCGCCGCTCCGCGAGGGCTACGCCCTGGTCGGGCTCTGCGACCAGAAGGTGCCCGAGGAGGTGGCCCTGGGCCGGGTCCGGGCCGCGGCGGCGGCCGACATGGTGGTGGTGCTCTACCTCCCGGTGCACGAGGCCCTGCTGTTCCCCGACCACTTCCCTCCCTCCGCCTACCCCGAGGTGCACCCCATCCCGGAGCAGGCCAGGCGCCGGCTGAGGCTGGCCATCGATATCCTGCTCCAGAACCGCCCGCCCGACACTCCGGCGGTAGTGGGGGACCTGGGACAGGAGCCGCTGAAGACCTGCCTGGGGGACCTGGGAGGGCTCTTGGACCGCGTGCAGCCCTACTCCACCCTGATGGTGGGCAACTCCCGCACCCGGTGGGTCGATGGCTACCTCGTGACCTCGGACTGGGAGGGCTGGGGGCCGGGCGGCCCCGGATGCCCTTGAGCCGGCGCGACGGTGCGGAAAAGCCCGCCGGGCCCTTCGCTCCCCTTACCCTGAGGGCGCTGCTCTTCGGCTGCGTGGCGGGGATGTTCCTCTGCGTGGTCAACGTGCTCGTGGCGCTTAAGACCGGCCTGGGCTTCGGGGGGGCCCAGGTCGCCGCCCTGGGCGGGTTCGTCTGGCTGACCGCCACCGGCCGATACGCGCGGGGCGAGAACAACGTGATCCAGGCCTGCGCTTCGGGGGCCTACCTCTCCATGTTCGCTATGGACAGCGCCGTGGCGGCGCTGCTGATGTTCCGAGGCCGCCTGGTCCCCGTCGCCGCCCTGTTCGGGCTGACGCTCTCGGCCGCCCTGGCCGGGGTGGCCCTGGCCTGGCTCCTCCGCCGGCCGCTGGTTTTGGAGGCCGCCCTCCCCTACCCCACCGGTACCTCCACCGCCCACCTCATCGACGCCCTGGCCCAGGTGGGGGGGCGCCGGTTCCGGCGGGTAATGGCCGGGGCCGTGGCGGGCGCGGCGGTCTCAGCCCTGGTCCAGGCCGGGACCGTGCCCGGGTCTTTGCCCGGGGCGCTTCTGGGCTGGCCGGGGTTCCTGGGGCTGGCGGTCTCGCCGCTGGTGCTGGGGATGGGCTACGTCATAGGGCTCAAGGCGGCGGCGCTCGTGGGGGCTGGCGCGGCCCTGTCCTGCCTGGTCTGGGCCCTGGCGGAAGGGTGCCCCCTGGACCTGCCCTTCTCCCAGCACCTCGCCCACCCCTGGGTCATGAGCCCGGGGACGGCCCTGATGCTGACCAGCGCCGTGGTGATCCTGGTGCAGAACCGGCGGGCGTTGCTGGGGCTCAGGGCCCGGCTGGGCCTGAAGCCCTGGAAGCGGCGGGGAACGCCCCCGGCGCGCGGCGCCGGAAGGGACGGCGTCGGGGCCGGGGCGGTGAGGGGGCAAGCGCCGCGGCCCGCCGCGGCCCGGTCTTGGGGTTGGGCATTGGGGGGCCTGGGCGTCTTAGCCGTGGCCGCCCTGGGGCTTAGGGCCGTAGCCGATCGCCCCGCCGCGCTGTGGCCGGCGCTGGCCGTGGCCCTCCCCCTGTGCCTCTGTGGGGCAGTGTTCAGCGCCCGCGCCTCAGGTGAGACGGGCATGGTCCCCGTGACCTCACTGGGGGTCATCACCTTCATCGCGGCCGCCCCCCTTGTCCGGGACTGGGCCGCCGTGCTGTTCGCCGGGGCGTTCGTGGCGGCGTCCGGGCTGGCCGCCATGACGATGATGAACACCTTCAAGGCGGGGTCGCTGCTGGAGACCGACCCCAGGGCGCTGGTCCTGGCCCAGGCGGTAGGGGCGGCGGCGGGGTCCCTGGCCGGGACCGCGGGGATCTGCGCCATGGCCCGGGCGTACCGGTTCGGCAGCGAGGGGCTGCCGGCGCCGGTGTCAGCCGCGTGGGGCGCGCTGTTGAGCGGGCTGGTCCAGGGGCGGGTCCCGGCCAGCATAAACCTGGCCGTGGCCGGGGCCTTCGGGGCGGCGGCGGCAGGGCTGCAGCTCGCGGGGGTATCGGCGGTGTCGGTCGGCATCGGGGTCATGATCCCCCCGGCGTACAGCGCGGTCATGCTCCTGGGGGCGCTGTGGCGCAGGGCGGAGGAGGCTCTGGTCCGGCGGCGCGGGAGGCCGGCGGAGGACGCGGCCCAGAGCGGCCAGTCTCTGGCCGCCGGCCTGATCGTGGGGCAGGGGCTGGTGGACTTTGCGGCCCTGGTGCTCAAGGCGTGGGGAGGCTGAGGGTTCTGAGCTGCCCCCGGAGCGCTGGCGCCGCAAGGCGAGGCGCCTTCCTGACCGGCCCGGAAAACCCCCAGGAACGAGCCCGAAGGGACGCTCCCCACGAACTTGTTGACACACACCTGACACACACGGCCCCTTGTGCAGGATTGGCAAAGGGTGTATAATCCATGATTGAAGGCAGGGGCCAGCATCGTCGGAGGTGGGGGGGCCAGCCCGGCCCCCCTGCGAGGTATGCGGACTCCGGGGATAGCAAAGGGGGTAGAGCGCAGGTGACGAAGACGCTGTACGTAGGCAATCTGCCGTGGAGCGCGACCGAGGAGCAGATAATGGCCGCGTTTTCACAGCACGGCAAGGTGGAGAGCTGCCGGGTGGTGACCGACAGGGAGACCGGCCGCTCGCGCGGCTTCGGCTTCGTGGAGGTGGCCGACGAGGACTCCGCCAAGATACTCCAGGCCATGAACGGTGCCGACTTCAGCGGGCGTGCGCTGGTGGTCGAAGAGGCCAAGCCCAGGAGGAGCCGGTTCTAAGGCAAACGGGGGCCGCGTTGTCGGCCACAGTCAGCCTCCTTGCCCAAGGTACGGATAGGTGCGTGGGAACGCCTTGCCGCCCTGGCTTGCTGGTGCGTGCGTCGCGTCCTGGCCTGCCCTGCCTCGCGGGAGGCTTTCTGCTTTTGATGGGGCCCCTTCTGCCTGCCGCTGCCGCCGCGCTCTGCCCCCCTCCCCACAGGTCTTCCGCGCCCCCCGGGAGCAGCAGAGGCGCGCCGCCGGCAGGACCCGCGGCGGCGCGCCCCGATCTCCCTGGCCCACAGCGGCCCCGGGGGCTGCGGCCCGCTGGACCGGGTAGAACGATGAGCCCCCTAAAACATCCCCCGCTTCCACAGCCACACCCCGGACAGCAGCGTAGCCAGCGCCGACGCCCCCACCACCCCCAGGAAGGCCAGCGGGCTCCCCTGGCCGGGAAGGGCCACATTCATGCCGTAGATGCTGGCTATCATGGTGGGCACGGCCAGCACTATGGTCACCGCGGTGAGGAACTTCACCACGATGTTGAGGTTGTTGGAGATGATGGAGGCGAACGCGTCCATGGTGCCGCTCAGAATGCTGTTGTGCACCTCGGCGATCATGATGGCCTGCTGGTTTTCGGTCATGGCGTCCTCCAGGACGTCCTCGTCGTCCGGGTAGAGCCGCAGCGGGATGCCCTCGCTGTCGTTGGGCTGCCCCGGTGGCTTGAGCTTGGAGCGCGTGAGCTTCTCCATTACAAGCTGGTTGGAGCGCAGGCCGGTGGCGAAGTAGACCAGGCTCTTCTGCACCTCCAGGAGCTCGAACAGCCGCTCGTTGGCCATTGACCGGCGCAGCCTGCGCTCCACCTCGTCCGCCAGGCGGTCGAGCCGCTCCAGGTAGTCGAGGTAGAGCATGGCCGTGCGCAGCATGAGCTGCAGCAGCAGCCGGGTGCGCTTCGCCGTGTGAACCCGGGCGTGGGCCGCCAGGCGGGACACCACCTCCGTTTCCTGCAGCGAGACGGTGGCCACGAACGACGGGCTCACCACGATGCCCAGGGGTACGGTGACGTAGGTGAGCTGCGACTGGCCCACGGGAACGCTGATGATGACCAGGACCTGGTCGCCCTCTGTCTGGATGCGGGGCCGCTCCTTCTCGTCCAGCGCGGCCTGCAGGAGTTCGGTCAGGAGCCCTGTGGCCGCGCTCACTTCTTCGATCTCCCCGGGGGCGGGCGCGACCACGTCGATCCATATGCCTTCCTGTTTTAAGTCCCCCACCCTCGCCAGCCGGCCTTCAATCTCGCGGTAAGCCGTGATCACGCCCCTCACCTCCTCGTGTTTCTGGCAGGACCCGATGGACCGGGCGGCGGCCTTGCCCCTCCACTCATTCTCTCACACCGGCGGTGGACAGTCAAGACGAAAAATGAAGGGCGGCAGGGGGGGAATTGGGCCGGTTGGCGGCCCGCTTTCTCAAGCGCACGGGCGCGGACGCGTTCAGAGGGGGCCGGGCGCGGTTTGGAAGGGGCCGGGGGGCGGTGGGGCGGAGCGGGGAAGGAGCCGTGCCGATACGGAAAGGAAGCCGAGCCTCACGGCAGGGGCAAGGAGGGAGGGTATGCGGCGCATATTAGCTCCGAGAGTGGGGTGGTGGGCGGCACCCGGGAGGGCCGGGGCAGGGTGGGGGCCTGCGGGTACGGCGATAGGGCGGCCAGCCGGCGCGGGCGCGTGAGGCTTGGCTGAGGCCAGGCCGGCGCGGGCCGAGGGGCGGCCGGGGGACGGGCGGCGCTGCCGGTGGGCCGGACAGGCGAGCGGGAAGCGGGGTGGGACGGTGAGGTGGGGCAGAGCTGCGGCGGGGCCCGCCCGGCCTCGGGGATGTGCGCGGGGCGAAGGGCGTGCCGGCCAGCGCCCGCCGGCCGAGGGGGAACTGCACGACAGGGTGCTGCTCACGGCGGCCTCAGCGTTTGATTCGCGGCGCTTTCAGGTCTACACCAACCCCGGCCCCTTCCGTCGGGTAGCGGTGGGGCGTGCCTTCCCCGACCTGGTGGTGTGTCTTAGGCCCACGGTCCTGGTGGCGGCGGTGGGCGAGGTAGAGACGGCTTCGACTGTGACCGAGGACGAGGCCGCCGAGTGGGAGGCCCTGGCCGGACTGGGGGTGGAGCGCTGCTACCTCTTCTTGCCCTGGGGCTGGGAGGAGAGGGCCTCGGCCCTGCTCGGCGACCGGGGCCTGGAGGGGCGGTTCATTCTGGTGTCCTACAGGGACTTTGGGGGGGCAGTGCTTCTGCGGGGGCACGGGTGGGAGGGGTAGCGGACAAGCGGCGCAGGCCGCCACGCCGGCACTCCGTTTGGCAGCGTGAGTTCCAGCGACATCCACCGGGCCCAACTCGGAGGTGCAGCCCATGAGGACCTGCCTTGACCCCAGCGCCAGCAGCACAGCCGCACTCTTTGCCCGCTCCGCCGTGATGACCCGGTAGTCCTTCAGCCTTTGGCGGCACATGCGGACGAGCTTGTCTGCGACGGCGATACCTGAGGCCCCACCGGCCGCGCGGCGACTCGTTCTCTGCCGTGCTTACTCCGCCCTCCTCAGTCGGAGCAGCGCCCTCAGCAGCCCCAACGCGCCCAGCGAGTGGTCCGCCTCCCCCTCCGCGGCCAGAACCGCGGCCTGCTCCAGGTCCTCCAGGACCACCTCCACGTCCTCCGACGGCTCGGGGCGCGGCGGGCCCAGCCTTTTTACGCCCCGGGCCAGGTAGAAGTGGCAGCGGTTGTTCTGGATGGCGGGGTTGACGGCGGCGCTGCCCAGGCGGGTCCACAGGCCGCCCCCGTACCCCGTCTCCTCTAACAGTTCGCGGCGGGCGGCTTCCTCTGGATCCTCTCCCGGATCCACAGTGCCTCCAGGGATCTCCAGCGTCCACGAGCCGGTCCCGCTCCGATACTGCCTTACCAGGACCACCTTTCCCTCCCCGGTGACGGCCACCACGTTCACCCAGTCCAGGAACTCCAGAACGAAGAACCGGTGCTCCACGCCGGTCGTCCGGCGGCGGCATCGGTCCTCGCGCAGCCGCATGAGACGCCTCCTGTAGACCTCGCGGGACTCCAGCACCGTCCACGGTGAGGGGCGGGCGGCCGGCCCGGCCGCCGCGCCTGAAGGGATCGGCCCCTCCCCGCCTCCGTGGCCCAGCTCTTCCGCACGCCCGGCCTGGTCGCCCGCCTCTTTCATACATACCCGCCTCCGTCGACCAACTCTGCTCCGCCGACACCCACCGCTGCCGCCGTGCGAACCCCCCGCTTCACCGGGCCAATGCCGCCCGTGCCACCCCCCGCCCCATCGAGTTCGCGTCCTGGCCCCCGACTCCTCCTCTTCCGGCGGCCCTCCGTCC
>JAIMBG010000085.1 GCA_023511555.1 Acetobacteraceae bacterium
GGCCCTGCTCTGCTTGTGGGCCGCCTTGCGTTTCGTCGAAGACACTCATCCGACGCAGGGGTTAATGATTTACACAGCGGCAGCAGCGTCGGGAATGTATACACTCTACTATTTTGCTTTCTGGCTTGTTGGCGTCAATTTGACGATCCTCTGGCTGCTCTGGCAGCAGAAGTCAGAGCAGCGATGGCGCCGCATCGGAATCTGGCTCAGCGCTCAGGTTGGGATATTTTTCCTGTTTCTGCCCTGGCTGCCCATTTTTGTGCGCCAGACGCTCGACCCGCCTGTTCCTCCCTGGCGCACCCCATGGACTTCGTTTTCCGCTTTTTTCGACTCACTCGCCGAGACGCTGGCCGCCCGGCTGCCGGCGGTGGGAGGCACGTATGTGCAGATGGAGGACGAGATCGCGTCCATGGCGGCCGTGATTGGGGCCTCCATCGGGGGGCTCAAGGCCATGACCGCCACCAGCGGTCCCGGGTTCTCGCTCAAGCAGGAGAACCTGGGCTACGCCGCCGTCGCCGAGGTCCCCTGCGTGGTGGTCAACGTACAGCGGGCGGGGCCGAGCACGGGGGTGCCCACCGCCCCTGCCCAGGGCGATGTGATGCAGGCGCGCTGGGGGACGCACGGCGACCACCCGGCGGTGGCGCTGTGCCCCTGGTCGGTGGCGGAGACCTTCGAGCAGACGGTGAGGGCCTTCAACCTGGCGGAGGAGCTTCGCACCCCGGTCATCCTCCTCATGGACGAGGTGGTGGCCCATATGAGGGAGCGCGTCACGGTGCCGGAGCCGGGCGAGATCCCCGTGGTGGACCGGCCCCGGCCGTCCTGCGGGCGGGAGGAGTACCTGCCGTTTTCCCCGCCTGCGGGCTCGGACGTGCCCCCCATGGCGCGATTCGGCGACGGCTACCGCTACCACATCACCGGCCTGGCCCACGACCCCGCCGGGCGGCCCACCACCTCGCCGCCGGAGGTGGAGCGGATGGTGCGGCGGCTGGTGGGGAAGGTGGAGAGCCGCCGCGAGCGGCTGGCGAGGGTGGAGGGCCTGGCCCTGGACGACGCCGAGGTGGCGGTGGTGGCCTACGGGGGTACGGCGCGCTCGGCTGCCCGGGCGGTGAGGCTCGCCAGGGAGCGGGGGCGGCGGGCAGGCCTCTTCCGGCCCGTCACCATATGGCCCTTCCCTGAGAGCCAGGTGCAGGAACTGGCTGGAAAGGTTCGGGCCCTGGTGGTGGCGGAGATGAACCTGGGGCAGATGGTCCTGGAGGTGGAGCGGTGCGTCCGGGGGCGGGTCCCGGTGCGGCACGTGGGCCGGCCGGACGGGGACCTCCTGCCTCCCGAGGACATCCTGGCCGCGATCGAGGGGGTGTAGGCGGTGCATCCTCTGGTCGAGAAGTACTTCCGGGTGGACCGGCTTCCCCACATCTGGTGTCCGGGCTGCGGCATCGGCACCGCCGTCTTCACCCTGGTTCGGGCCATCGACCGGGCGGGCCTGGACCAGGACAAGACCGCCATCGTGTCGGGCATCGGCTGTTCGTCCAGGGCCCCCGGCTACCTCGACTTCGACACCCTGCACACCACCCACGGCCGGGCCCTGGCGTTTGCCACCGGCCTCAAGCTGGCGCGCCCGGAGCTCAAGGTCATAGTGCTGTCGGGCGACGGCGACCTGGCCGCGATAGGCGGCAACCACTTCATCCACGCCGCCCGCCGCAACATCGATCTCACCACCGTCTGCCTCAATAACTCCATCTACGGCATGACCGGCGGCCAGCACTCCCCCTTGACGCCCCGGGGGAAGATGGCCAGCACCACGCCTTACGGCAACGCGGACCGGGGCTTTGACCTCTGCGCCCTTGCCCAGGCGGCCGGCGCGACCTACGTGGCCAGGAGCACCACCTTCCACGTGGAGCGGCTGTGTGAGCTGATGCGCCGGGCGCTGCTGCACCGGGGATTCTCCTTCGTGGAGGTGGCCTGCCAGTGCCCCACCTACTACGGCCGGCGCAACGGGCTGCGCACCGCCGCGGAGATGCTGTCGAGCTTCCAAAGGCGGGCGGTGAGCGTGGAACGGGCGCGCGAGCTCGGCCCCGGGGAGCTGGAGGAGAGGCTGCTGGTAGGCGAAATCTATAGCTCCGAGGCGCCGGAGTTCGTGGAGGAGTATCGGCGGCTCATGGAGCGGTCCGAGGAGGGCGCGGCCCTCGATGGAGCGGTTTGAGGCTTTGCTTTCCGGTTCGGGCGGGCAGGGGATGATACTGGCGGGGATAGTGCTGGCGGAGGCGGCGGTTCGCCAGGGGCTGAACGCCGTGCAGAGCCAGTCGTACGGGCCGGAGGCCCGCGGCGGGGCTTCCAAGTCGGAGGTCATCGTCTCCAGCGGCGAGATCGACTTCCCCCGGGTGACCCGGCCCCGGGTGGTGCTGTGCATGAGCCCCCAGGCTTTCGAACGGTACGGGAGGACCGCGCCTCCGGGGGCCCTGGTGGTGGTGGATTCCAGCCAGGTGGGGGATACCGGCGGCGGTGGGGGCGGGTGCGACTCCCGCCTGGTCCGGGTGCCGATCACCGCGCTGGCCAGGGAACGCGCCGGCCGGGCGGTCGCGGCCAACATGGTGGCGGTCGGGCTGATCTCCGGGCTGTCAGGGGTGCTGGAGCGCGGCGCGGTGCTGGAGGCCATGCGCCGCCACGTGCCCCGGGCCACGCAGGAGGCCAACGAGAGGGCGCTCCAGGCCGGCCTGGAGGTGGCTGAGTCCGTGGCTGCGGGCGCGGCGGAAGGCGTGGCCGTGGGCGGGGCAAGAGGTGCGGTTGCGGTCACCGCAGCGGGCAGGGACGGGTCGGGGGCGAGGCAGGGCTGAGACTCGGGGCCTGGCTTCCGCCCGCCCGGCCCGGCCTGCGTCGGTGCCCGGCCGGACCCAGATCGGGAGCGGGCGCGGTGGCCGGGGCGCCCTCAGGGCGGAAGACCTGCGGGGCAGGCCTTGGGCTGGTGGGGGGAGCCGGAGGGCTCCCCTTGCTGTCTCAAGCCCTGGGCGGGGCGGGCCGCAGGGCGCGGCCGGGGCGTCGCGCCGCCGGCGAGGGGGTGGCGCGGGGGCGCTGGCTGGCCCGCGCCGGCGTGCGGCGACGACGCCCCGGGGCAGGAAAACGAGCCCAGGAGTAGAATGTCTTGGGGCCGGAGGGAGGTGACGGCGCTGAGCGGGGATTGGGCACCCAGGCCGCCGGGGGCGGGGGATGAGGGGCTGGCGGCGGAACAGGAGCGGTGGCGGGCGGAGACGGAGGCCGAGGTGGCGAGGCGCCCCGAGCGCCAGGCGAGGTTTGAGACCCCTTCCGGGCTGGAGGTGGCGCGGCTTTACACGCCGCTAAATCTGGGGACGGCGGGCTACCTTTCGGCCCTGGGGTTTCCTGGGGAATACCCGTTCACCCGGGGGGTGCAGCGGACTATGTACCGGGGCCGGCTGTGGACCATGCGCCAGTACGCCGGCTTCGGGACGGCCGAAGAGACCAACCGTCGGTTCAAGTTTCTGCTGGAGCAAGGGCAGACGGGGCTGAGCGTGGCCTTCGACCTGCCCACGCAGTTGGGTTACGACTCCGACCACCCCCTGGCTGAGGGCGAGGTGGGCCGGGTGGGGGTGGCCGTGGACTCGCTGGAGGACATGGAGCGGCTGTTTTCCGATATCCCTCTCGACAAGGTCAGCACCTCCATGACTATCAACGCCCCGGCGGCGGTGCTGCTCTGCATGTACCAGGCCGTGGCCGAAAAGCAGGGCGTGAAGCCGGCAAGCCTCAACGGCACCGTCCAGAACGACATCCTTAAAGAGTACACGGCTCGTGGCGCGTACATATTCCCCCCCCACCCCTCCATGCGGCTGGTGACGGATACCCTGGCTTACTGCGCCCGGACCTTGCCGAACTGGAACTCCATCAGCATAAGCGGCTACCACATCAGGGAGGCCGGGGCCACGGCGGTGCAGGAGATCGCGTTTACCCTGGCCAACGCCATCGCCTACGTCGAGGCCGCTCGCAGCGCCGGGCTGGGGGTGGACGAGATCGGCCCCCGGTTGTCCTTCTTCTTCAACTCCCACACCAACTTCCTGGAGGAGGTGGCCAAGTTCCGGGCTGCCCGGCGGCTGTGGGCCCGGATAATGAAGGAGCGGTTCGGGGCCAAGAACCCCCGTTCCATGGCGCTGCGCTTCCACACCCAGACGGCGGGCTGCACGCTCACCGCCCAGGGCCCGCTCAACAACGTGGTCCGAGTGGCCCTGCAGGCCCTGGCCGCGGTGCTCGGCGGGACGCAGTCGCTGCACACCAACTCCTTCGACGAGGCCCTGGCCCTGCCCAGCGAGACGGCGGTCACGGTGGCCCTGCGGACCCAGCAGATCATCGGCTACGAGAGCGGGGTGGCCGACACCGTAGACCCGCTCGCCGGCTCCTACTGCATAGAGAGCCTCACCGACCGCCTGGAGGCGGAGGCGGAGCGGTACATAGAGCGCATCGACTCCCTGGGAGGGGCGATAAGCGCCATCGAGAAGGGCTTCATCCAGGCGGAGATCGGCCAGAGCGCGTACACCCACCAGGTGGAGGTGGAGAAGGGCACCCGCAGCGTGGTGGGCGTGAACCTCTTCCCCGAGCCCAGCCAGGCGCCGGCCGAGCTGCTCCGGGTGGACCCCAGGGTGGGCGAGCTCCAGGCCCAGAGACTCAAGGGGCTGAGGCAGAGGCGCTCCTCTTCCCAGGTCGAGTCCGCCCTGGACGAGGTGGAGGCGGCGGCCAGGGGAAGGGACAACCTCCTGCCCCCCATACTGGAGGCGGTGCGGCGCTACGCCACGCTGGGGGAGATCTGCGGCCGGCTGAGGAGGGTGTTTGGAGAGTATCGCCCCCCCAGCGGGCTGTGACCGTGGGGCGGAGGCCCGGGGGCGGGCTTAAGGGGGTCAGATGGAGGTGCTGCTGGACCTGGACCACGTGGGGGTGGCGGTGCGTTCCCTGGAGGACGCCCTTAAGGTCTGGAAGGATGTGCTGGGGCTCGAGGTGGGAGGCGTGCACCAGGTGCCCTCCCAGAACGCAAGGGTGGCATTCCTGCCCGTGGGCGGGACCTGCGTCGAGCTGCTCGAGCCCACCTCCCCCGACGGCGCGCTGGCCAGGTTCCTGGAGGCGCGGGGGGAGGGCGTCCAGCACCTGTGCTTCCGGGTGGCGGACATCCGCGCGGCCCTGGAGAGACTTAAGGCCGCGGGCGTGCGGCTGATCGACGAGCAGCCCCGGGAGGGGGCGCGGGGGCGGGTGGCCTTCCTCCACCCCAAGGGCACCACCGGCGTGCTGGTAGAGCTGGTGGAGCCGGCGTCTTCCGGCGGGGACCACCCTGAGAGGCAAGGGGGGTGAGGGCTTGGCGCAGGAGGATAGGCTGGAGGAGCTGGCACGGCGCGAGGCCAGGGTCCGGGCCGGCGGCGGCGAGGACAAGGTCAGGAAGCAGCACGAGGCGGGCAAGCTGTGCGCCCGTGAGCGGTTGGACCGGTTGTTCGACCCCGGAAGCTTCGTAGAACTGGACCGGTTTGTCACCCACCGCTGCACCGAGTTCGGCATGGACAGGGTGGAGGCGCCGGGCGAGGGCGTGGTGACGGGGTATGGCCGGGTGGCGGGCAGGCTGTGCTTTGCGTACGCCCAGGACTTCACCGTGATCGGCGGCAGCCTGGGCGAGATGCACGCCGCCAAGATCTGCAAGGTGCTGGACTTGGCGGTCAAGACCGGGGCGCCGGTGGTGGGGCTCAACGACTCGGGCGGGGCCCGCATCCAGGAGGGGGTGCTGGCGCTAAACGGCTACGGACAGATATTCTACCGCAACACCCTGGCATCGGGGGTGATCCCTCAGATATCGGTGATCATGGGCCCCTGCGCCGGGGGCGCGGTGTACTCTCCGGCGCTCACCGACTTCGTGTTCATGGTGGCGGGGACTGCTCAGATGTTCATCACCGGTCCCCAGGTCATCAAGGCGGTCACGGGGGAAGAGGTGAGCCTGGAGCAGCTCGGCGGCGCCCAGACCCACAACCGGGTGAGCGGGGTGGCCCACTTCATCGCCCAGGGCGAAGACGAGTGCCTGGCCCAGGTGCGGCGGCTCCTCCAGTTCCTGCCCTCCAACAACCTGGAAGACCCGCCGCGGCTTACGCCCTCCGATCCCCCGGACCGCCGCGCCCCGGGGCTCAGGACGGTCATCCCCGAGGACCCCAACAAGCCCTACGACGTGCGCGACGTGCTCACCCCGGTGCTCGACGCCGGCGACTTGATGGAGGTGCACCCGCTGTACGCCACCAATGCGGTGGTGGGCTTCGGGCGGCTGGCCGGCATCCCCGTGGGCGTGGTCGCCAACCAGCCTGCCACCCTGGCGGGCTGTCTGGACATCAATGCCTCCGACAAAATCGCCCGCTTCGTCCGCTTCTGCGACGCGTTCAACCTGCCGCTGGTTACGTGGGTAGACACCCCCGGCTACCTCCCTGGAACGGCGCAGGAGTATGGCGGCATAATACGGCATGGAGCCAAGGTGCTGTACGCCTACTCTGAGGCCACGGTACCCAAGGTTACGGTGGTCTTGCGCAAGGCGTACGGCGGCGCCTACCTGGCCATGTGCGCCCGGTCGCTGGGCGCCGACCGGGTGCTGGCCTGGCCCAGTGCCGAGATCGCGGTCATGGGCCCCGAGGGGGCGGCCAACATCATATTCCGCGACGAGATTGCGGCGGCGCCCGACCCGGCGGCCGCCAGGAGGGAGTACATCCAGGAGTACCGCGCCAAGTTCGCCAACCCGTATGTGGCTGCGGCTGTTGGCTTCGTTGACTCTGTGATCGACCCGCAGGAGACCCGGCCACGGGTGATAGAGGCGCTGCTCGCGCTTTTAGGCAAGCGCGAGGACAGGCCAGCCAAGAAGCACGGCAATATCCCGGCCTAGCAGCCGCGAGGGGGCTGAGGTTCATGGACAGGGCGAATGGCGAGCGGCGGAGAGGGCGGCTGGCCAGGATTGCCGCCCTGGCTGCGGCCCTGGCCTGCGCGGGCGGGCCTGGCCCGGCACCCGCTGGCCCGGCGGAGGCGCGGGCCGGTCTGGTCTGGGCGCAGGCGGGCAGGCGGGACCAGATGGACCGGCGGCGCGCGGCTCAGCGGAGGAGGGGGCGCTGACCTTGGTGAGAAAGTTTCGCGTGACTATAAACGGCGAGACGTTCCAGGTCGAGGTCGAGGAGGTAGAGGAAGGGCGGCCGGCCTGGCCCGCTTCTGGCGCCCTGGCGGCCCAGCCGCCCCCGGCGCCGCTTCCAGGAGCGGGAGGCGCGGCGCCGGCGGCGACCTCCGGTGCCCCGGCGGCCTCCCCGGTCCCCGCGGGCGGGACCGGCGCGGCGGCTGAGGCGGCCCGCCCCCAGGGGGGCGGGGCTCCGGCAGCCGCCAGGGCAGGGCGGCGGGAGCGGGCGGGGGCGGAGGTGGTCCGCGCCCCGCTGCCTGGGACCATACTGCTGATCAAAGTGACCCAGGGGGCCCAGGTGAAGGCGGGGCAGGTGCTGCTGGTGCTTGAGGCCATGAAGATGCAGAACGAGATCGTGGCGCCGCGGGCCGGCCGCGTAAAGCAGCTCTATGTATCGCCGGGCGACTCGGTGAGCCTCGACGAGGCGCTGCTCTCCATCGAGTGAGGGCAGGAGGAGGGATTCGGCCCGGTCTGTGGAATCATGTCCCCAATGACCGCCACGGGGGGTAGGAAGGTGAAGGCTCTGAACTTCTACTCCTCCACCTACCACGGCATACTGGTGCTGAGGCGAAAGCACTGCACCATCAGGGTGGGGGACAAGAGTTCCAAGTACCGGGAGGGCGACCTGGTCTGGGTCACCTACGGCGACCGGTTTCACAAGCGCCGCAAGGTGTTCACTGCCGTCATCGACCGGCTGGAGGTGAAGAAGCTTTCGGAGCTTACCCCGGAGGACCTGGAGGGGGAGGACCCGGAGATGAAGACGGTGGACGAGGCCGCCCGGCTGCTGTCCCGGGTCTACGGCCGCCCGGTGGGGCCCGATGAGCTGGTCAGCGTGGTGTACTTCTCTGAGGTGAGCGAGTGAGCCGGGGGGAGCGGGCCGTGATGCGGCGGGCGGCGCTCCAGGCCAGGGCGGCGCTCAGCCCGGAGCAGGTCAGCGAGTTCAGCCGGGCCGTGGCGCGCCGCTTCTTCGCCCTGCCGGAGGTGGCCGGGGCGGAGGGCATCATGTTCTACCTCGCCTTCAGGAACGAGGTGGACACCCTCCCCATGGTCCGGGAGGCCTTGGAAAGCGGCAAGCTGGTGGCGGCGCCACGTACGCTCGTGGCGGAGCGCAGGCTGGTCCCGGTTCGGCTGTGCCGTCCTGGGGCCCTCGCCCCCGGGGGTTACGGCATACTGGAACCCGCCGGTCCGGAGGCCGTCCCCGTGGACCCGGCGAGGCTGGACGTGGTTGCGGTCCCGGGCGTGCTGTTCGACGTATCCGGTCGCCGCCTGGGGTACGGGGCGGGATACTACGACCGGTTCCTGGCGGGGCTCGTGCCGCGGCCCCTCTGCGTGGGGCTGGCCTATGACTTCCAGGTGGTCGCCGCGCTGCCCGAGAGGCCGGGGGACGTGCCGGTAGACATTATAGTGACTGAAACCAGGGTGGTGCGCGCTGGGGGCGCGTGTGGGGGAGGCGACGGGGATGCCGGAGGTTCAGGGCTCCAGGACAGGCGGCGACCGCCCGCCCCAGGATGAGGGGGCCGGGCGCGCGATAGCGCAGTACATCGAGCACAATTTCGACCGCTTTCTGTCCGACCTGCGAAGGCTGTGCCGGCAGGAGAGCGTCTCGGCGCAGGGCCGGGGCCTGCAGGAGGCGGCGGAGCTGCTCGCGGAGCTCATGAGGGCCTCGGGCATTGAGGTCAGCGTGCATCCGGTTCCGGGCGGGCCGCCGGTGGTGATGGGGGAGGTGGAGGGCCGCTCCCCCGAGGCCCTGGTCTTTTACAACCACTATGACGTCCAGCCTCCGGAGCCGCTGGACGCGTGGGAGGTGCCGCCTTACGCCGCGGAGCTCAGGGCGGGCCGGCTGGTCGCCCGGGGGGCGGCGGACAACAAGGGGTGCCTTGTGGCCCGCATCCAGGCGGTGGAAGCGCTGCTCCGCACCCGGGGCGAGCTCCCCATCACGGTGAAGTTCGTGGTCGAGGGGGAGGAGGAGATAGGGAGCCCCCACCTGGCGGGCTTCCTGGCCGCCCACAGGGCCCGGTTCCGGGCCGGCGGGGGACTCTGGGAGGCGGGGATGCGCGACCGCCAGGGGCGGCCCCTCGTCTACCTGGGGGCCAAAGGCATCTGCTACCTGGAGTTGGAGGCGCGGGGCTCCGGCCCCGAGCGCCACTCCGCGCTCGCGCCCCTGGTGGAGAACCCTGCCTGGCGGCTGGTGCAGGCGCTGAGCGGCCTGCGCGACAAGGAGGGCAGGGTGCTGGTGCCGGGCTTCTATGATGCAGTGGTTCTCCCCTCCGGCGAGGACCTGGAGATGGTCAGGGCTATACCATACGACCCTGAGGAGTGGAGGGACGAGCTGGGCCTGGATGAGGTCCCGGCCGAGGCCGACAGCCCGGAGTTCTTTCGCCGCTATCTTTTCGAGCCCACCTGCACCATCTGCGGGCTGAGCTCGGGGTACTCCGGCCCCGGAGCCAAGACGGTGTTGCCCAGCCGGGCCGTGGCCAAGCTGGACTTCAGGCTGGTGCCGGACCAGGAGCCCGCCCAGGTCGAGGCTGCGGTCCGGGCTCACCTGGCTCAAAAGGGGTTCGGGGACCTCCTGGTGTCCAGCCACTCCAACCAGGAGCCGGCCCGTACGCCGCCCTCGGCTGCGGTGGTGCGCGCGGTGCGGGCCGCGGCTCTTCGGGTCTACGGGCAGGAACCCGTGCTGTACCCCACCATGGCGGGGTCGGGTCCTCTGGCCCTGTTTGTGAAGCGGTTGGGCGTGCCCATGGCTTCGGTAGGGGTCGGCCACTCCGGGTCAGGTAGCCACGGCCCCAACGAGAACATAAGGCTGGAGGACTACCGGCTGGGG
>JAIMBG010000086.1 GCA_023511555.1 Acetobacteraceae bacterium
CTCCAGCCCTACCGGCTGGAGGACGCCAGGGTGGGGGTGCTGGTGCTCAACTCCACGGCCGGCACCGCCCGGGTGGTTGTGGAGAGGCTGAGGGGGGAGGGGCTGCCGGTGGGTTTGCTTAAGCTCCGCATGTTCCGCCCCTTCCCGGTGGAGGAGCTGTCCCAGACGCTTGAGGGGCTCGACGCCCTGGCCGTCCTGGACCGTGCCGAGGGCTTCTCGGGGGCGGGGGGGCCCCTGTTCGTGGACGTGTGCGCCGCTCTGTGCGGAAAGAAGCGGATCCCCCAGGTGGTGAACTACGTGTATGGCCTGGGAGGCCGCGACGTGGTTCCCCAGGACATCGAGACCGTGTTCCGGCAGCTTCTGGCGCTGGCGCGGGGGGAAATCAGCCTGCCGCGTCTGAACTACCTGGGCGTGCGGGAATAGGGGGAAGGAAGCATGGCCAGTCTCAAAGAACTAACCCAGAGGCCCGAGCTCCTTTCGCCCGGGCACCGCATGTGCGCTGGGTGCGGGGCGCCGGTGGCCATCCGCCAGATCCTCAAGGCGGTCGAGGGGCCGGTGGTGATCGGCTGCGCCACCGGGTGCCTCGAGGTGGCCACCACCATCTATCCGTTCACGGCCTGGCGCGCCTCCTTCATCCACAGCGCGTTCGAGAACTCGGCAGCCACCATAAGCGGCGTGGAGGCGGCCTACCGGGCGCTCCTGCGCAAGGGGAAGGCCCCCGAGGGCTACCGGTTCATCGCCATGGGGGGGGACGGAGGCACCTACGACATCGGCTTCCAGTCGCTCTCCGGCGCGATGGAGCGCGGCCACCGGATGGTGTACGTCTGCTACGACAACGAGGCGTACATGAACACCGGGATTCAGCGGTCCAGCGCCACCCCCAGGTGGGCGGACACCACCACCAGCCCCGCGGGCCGGGTGGTCCCGGGCAAGCCGGTACACCGCAAGGACCTCACCGCCATCATGGCTGCCCACCACATACCTTACGTGGCGCAGGCGTCGCCGAGCCACTGGAACGACCTCTTCACCAAGGCGCAGAGGGCCCTGAACGCCGACGGGCCCGCGTTCCTTAATGTGCTTGCGCCCTGCCCCCGCGGCTGGCGCACCGACCCGGCCGAGAGCATCGAGATGGCCCGTCTGGCCGTGGAGACCTGCTACTGGCCGCTGTTCGAGGTGGTCGAAGGGAAGTACCGGATCACCTTTAGGCCCAAGGAGAAGAGGCCCCTGGTGGACTGGCTCAAGCCCCAGGGCAGGTTCAAGCACCTGTTCACGCCCGAGCGGAAGCACCTGCTGGACGATCTGCAGCAGCGCGTGGACCGCGACTGGGAGGAGCTGGAGTGGCTGTCCCGGGCCGCAAGGTGAGCCCCGGGCCGCTGGCCGGCCGGGGGCCGGTGGGGGGATGGCGCTTGAGCGGTGTTGGGGCCCCGGCGGGCAAGGGCGGGGCGGCAGCCCCGGTGAGGGTGCGGTTTGCTCCTTCCCCCACCGGCTCTCTCCACGTGGGCGGCGCCCGCACCGCCCTGTTCAACTGGCTGTTCGCCCGCCGCCACGGCGGGGCGTTCGTGCTGCGCATCGAGGACACGGACGTAGAGCGGTCCAGGGAGGAGGCCTCGGGGTGGATCACCGCCGCCCTGAGCTGGCTGGGCCTGGACTGGGACGAGGGGCCGGGGCGGGCGGGGCCCTATGGTCCCTACTTCCAGTCCCAGCGGATCGAGCTTTACCGCCGCGCCGCCCAGGACCTCCTGGAGCGCGGCCTAGCCTACCCATGCTTCTGCACCCCCGAGGAGCTGGCGGAGCGCCGCGACGAGGCCAGGCGTATGGGGCTGGCACTGCGATACGACGGCCGGTGCCGGGGCCTGGGCCCCGGGGAGCGGCGGCGTCTGGAGGCGGAGGGCCGGCCTCACGCGGTGCGGCTGCGGGTCCCCCAGACAGGGAGCACGGTGGTGGACGACCTGATTCGCGGCCGCGTGGGCTTCGACCACTCCACCCTCGACGACTTCGTGTTGCTCAAGTCGGACGGCATGCCCACCTACAACTTCGCCTGCGTCGTCGACGACCTGGCCATGCGCATAAGCCACGTCATCCGCGCCGAGGAGCACCTCTCCAACACCCCCAAGCAGCTTCTCCTCTACGAAGCCCTGGGCCAGTCCCCGCCGCTGTTCGCCCACGTGCCCATGATACTTGCGCCCGACCGCTCCAAGCTGTCCAAGCGCCACGGCGCCACGTCGGTGGAGGAGTTCCGCGAGCAGGGGTTTCTGCCCCAGGCCCTGGTCAACTACCTGGCGCTCCTCGGCTGGTCGCCCCCGGAGGCTGAGGAGGGGCGGGAACTGTTTACTCTCGCCGAACTGGCGGAGCGGTTCAGTCTGGACCGGGTGGTCAGGACGGCGGCCGTCTATGACGTGGGCAAGCTCACCTGGTTCAACAGCCACTACCTGCGGCAGCTCGACCCGGCACGGGCCCTGGAGCTGGCCCTGCCGTTCTTCGTCAGGGAGGGGCTGGTTCCCCCCGACCCTCCGCCGGAGGTGCGCCAACGGGTCGCCCAGGCGGTGGAGCTGCTGCGGCCGCGGGTACGCACCCTGGCCGAGATGGCCCGGGCTGGCGCCTTCTTTTTCCGGCCGGTGACGGAGTACGACCGGGAGGGGTGGGAGAAGTGGCTGGAGCGCCCGGGGGCCGTAGAACTCCTGGAAAAGGCGCGGGAGCGGGTGCGGTCATTGGAGGTCTTCGACCCCCCGGCCATCGAGGCCGCCTATCGGAGGCTCGCGGCCGACCTGGGGATTCCCACCCCCCCGCTGTTCCACGCCACCCGGGTGGCTGTGACCGGGTCCACCGTGGGGCCGGGGCTGTTCGACACCATGTCCCTTCTGGGGCAGAGGGCGGTGGAGGAGAGGCTGGCGAAGGCCGTACAGCGCCTGAAGGAAGCATCGGGGGGAGGGGGATAGGGTGAGGCTGGCCATCGTTGGGGGCAGCGGGGTGTGCGACCCCTCCTGGCTGGATGGCTGCCGGGAGGCCGAGATCAAGACGCCTTACGGCCCGGCCCAGCTCTGGACTGGCAGGCTGGCGGGCGAGGAGGTGGCGTTTCTGGCCCGGCACGGCCGCGGCCACACGCTCCCGCCCCACCGGATAAACTATCGGGCGAACGTCTGGGCCCTCCGCAGCCTGGGAATCACGCGGGTGATGGCCACCAGCGCGGTAGGCTCGCTTCACCCCAGCCTCAAGCCGGGCGACGCCGTGCTGGTGGACCAGTTCCTGGACTTCACCAGGCAGAGGCCGTTTACCTTCTTCGACGCCGAGGGCGAGGTGGTCCACACCGACTTCACCGAGCCATACTGTCCCGAGGTTCGCCAGGCGATCTCCCTGGCCGCCGACCGGCTGGGCATGGAGATCCACCGTACCGGCTGCTACGTCTGTGCTGAGGGGCCACGGTACGAGACCCCGGCGGAGATCCGGATGTTCCAGTCCCTGGGCGGCGATGTGGTGGGCATGACCGGCCTGCCCGAGTCCGTCCTGGCGCGGGAGGCAGGCCTGTGCTATGCCCTGGTCTCCACCGTGACTAACTTCGCCGCCGGTATGTCGCCGCGGCCGTTGAGCCACGCCGAGGTGGTGGAGGTCATGGGCCGGGCGTTCCAAGGCATCCGCCGGCTCCTCACCGGCGCGTTAGCCGAGCTCCCCCAGGACCGCCGCTGCGGCTGTGCGGGGACGGGGGCCCAGCTGACGCTCTGATACCTGGCCGCGGTTGAAGGGTCGGCGAGGGAGTTCGAAAGTCAGGGGCGGTCGGCCCCTCACTGCCTGTCGGGCGGGGCTCCGACCGTCCCAGTGCGTTCCATCTTCTCTATGTAGAGCCGCAGGATCTCGGCGATGTTGAACCGGTAGGTAACGCACGGCCGCACCCGGCTGACCCCGGCCAGGTAGCGGCGCCAGCGCCAGGGGCAGCAGCCGTCGGAGAGAGGGAAGACCCGGCACTCCCGGCACTCCGGCTGATCCAACGGGTCCCAGCCCGACCATTCGTAAGCTCGCGGCAGAACCTCCCCAGGCCGGGCCACGTGCCCCACCGCCTCGGCCGGCTCGCCCACCGTCTCCCAGCACTTCCACAGGGTGCCGTCAGGGCCGATGAGGACGTGGTCGTCACGTATGGCGCCGCAGGCGGCCATCCGGCGGCGGGGGTAGGCCCCGACGTTGTAGAAGCCGCGGGCCAGCGCGGCCCGGTAGAGCTGGACCTGGATTCCGGCGAAGTCGGGCGGGCTGTGGCAGCCGCTGTGGATCGACCGGCAGGCGTCGGTGGAGGCCTGAACCGGGGCGAAGTAGATAGCCACCTGGTTCTTGAGGCCAAGCCGCTCCACCACGTCGAAGATCTCCAGCGCTGCGGCGGTGTTGCCCTTGTCCACGTTGACGCGCACCACGCAGGGGATGAGGGGGTGGCAGTGCCGCAGGTTCTCCACTGTGGCCTCAAAGGAGGGTGCGCCGCCAGCCAGCGGCCGCCGCGAGTTATGGGTGTCCTCCCCCCCATCGATGGTGAACTGGGCCTTCTCGACCCTGAGCTCCCTGAGGAGCTGTGCGGCGTTTCGATCCAGCAGGGAGCCGTTGGTCGTGACGTGGCCGCGGTACTCTGCGCCCTCCTCGCTACATAGGGAGATTAGTGCCCGGGACAGCCTCTCCATGGTGTCGATGCACAGCAGGGGCTCGCCGCCGTACCAGAACACGTCGAGCCTCTTAAACCCCGGTGGCACACGGCTTCTCACGAAGGCCAGGACGGCGTCTTCGGTGGCGCGATCCATGTAGGCTCGGCGCTTGCTCTCGAAGCAATACACGCAGTCCAGGTTGCAGTCGAGCGTCGGTGCGATAGTGAGGGCTAGGTTTGGGGAGTGGCCGAAGCGCCCACGCAGGTAGTCGGTGCGGATGGCCAGCAGCTCGTTGAGGCTGTCGTCCACCAGCATCCTGCCCCGCGTCAGCTCCTGGGTCAAGGGATGGCCGGGATCCGGGCTGCCGCCGGCGGCAATCGCCCGGTACGTCTCGGCTGTGGGCCCGTCAAGCCGCAGCAGCGCACTGCTGACAGGGTTGTAGAGGAAGAGGGCACCGTCTGCCTCGACCTCAATGTTGTAGCGGGAGGGCTTGGCCACCATGACCACCTTCCTTAAGGGGCGAGGGAGGCGGCTGCCTCCCTCACTCGCGGTCGTGGAACCCGGCCGGCCCGGTCGGTGGGCAAGGCTGAGCGGCGGACGGCCCTGGCCGGCGCCGGTTCTTTCTACTTAGTTCTCCCAGCCCACGCAGGGGCAGGGCTGCCACGGGACTTCCATCACGCAGGGGCAGGGCATCCGCGGGGTGACCAGGTCAGGCCCGACGTACCAGGTCATGCTGGGACACCTCCCTTCCCAGGGGGCTCAGGTCAGTAAGGCAGGTTGCAGGCTGCCCGGCTTGCCCCCGGGGGGCGCTCCTTCAGCCTGCCGTCAGCCTCGAGTACCATTCTACCACTCTTCACCAGCGATGTCAAGATAGCATCCTGAGGATGGCACCACGACAGGTAATACCGGGTTGGCTCGCCTATGACACGCCGGACATGCACATTGCCCGCCTTCGTTATCGCTCCCCGCCACCCCCTGGTGCCGCTGGAGTACCCGCACGGCACCACGTGTTGAAATATTGCGAGCGAGTGCGAAAACGTGAGCTACAAGCAAAAATATTGAGATAGGAGGTGCGAGTAAACTCCCGGGCCGGGCTAGTAGTCCGTCGTAAGGGCGACGAGGTTGGCGATGCCGACTATGCCCCCGAGACCCGAAGGACGCGCATGATAAGGATCAGGCGCTTCCTGTGCTTCTGCCCGGATCGTGAGCTGTAGAACACCGCGGGTGTCCGCGGTGAAACTCACCGGATCGGAACCGTGCATGAGCACCCCGCTCGTGTGCAGTGGCTTTCCATCCCCAAGGATTGTGAACACAACTCCTCCCTCGACCTCGAAGCCACCCCAGCCTTCCCGGAGATAAAAGGCGCCGCTGACGCTGGTCGCCAGTCCGTTCAGATTAAAAGTAACGCTCTGTATGTCCTTCCAATCTTTTGTGCTGCTCTCCATTTCAGTCTCCAGCGCCGCGCGGTCCCGGTTGACTTTCCAATCCCCGGACTTGCCGGCGAGCGGCCCTGACCACAAAGGAACTTCCTTCAGCGGCCGGTCCACCTTCGCCAGCCCCCTGGGACCGATGTAGATCGTGTAGGTACGGCCGTCCCAGACGACCTCCTGGTCGAGGGCTTCGGAAATAAAGCGCAAGGGAACGTACGTCGTTCCCTGATAAACGAATCCCGCCGGCACCTTGCTGACCCCGGTGTCAATCATGCCACCGGGGGGGGTTCGATCAACACCGGCAATAACATACCGCAGCGGCAAGAACGCCACGCCGATCTGTCGCTGGGTTTGCTGGGCGAGGACTAAACTCCCCAGGGCGCTTACCAACAAACACACAATGCCCACCAGTGCGAAGCGTCGCATGACAAACCGTTTCATCGATTCACCCTCCCGATCAAATAATACCGTGTCGCCGAGATGTGGTTCCAGCGGAGGTTCTGTGCCATCATTCGCTATGCCGCCTTCGTTTCCTGCCGGAGTTGGAACGCACGAACCACCTTGACCGGTGGCTGGCCCCGGTTGAACCGGCCCTGATGCGGCCGCTCGGTGTTGTACCAGTCCAGCCACCGGTCCAGGTCCGCCAGCAACTGTGCGATGCTCCCGTAGAGCTTTTTCCGCAGCATCCCCTCCAACGCGTCTTTGAGGGTCTGGATGAAGCGCTCCGCCTTGCGGTTGGTCCAGACGTGCCGCATCTTGGTCCGCCGGTGCTCTGCGCCCAACCGGCCGCAGAGCGCTTCAAAGGCGCGGGTCGGCTTGCCCACGAACTCCGTCCCGTTGCCGGTCAGCACCCGGCCGATCCGGGTGATGCCTTCGACCGAGAGTTCCCGATGCAGGCGCTCCACGGCGGCAGCCGCCATCGCCGCGTTGCGGGCGGGAGCCAGGACGGCCGTGCCGTAGCTGCAGTGCGCGTCGATGGCCGCCGACAGGCGGACGATGCCCGCCTCCTTCAGCCGGCCCACCAGGGCGGTGTCGGCGCAGGCGATGTGGCTTGGCTCCGGCGCCCTCAGATGCCGCTTCTTGCTCAAGGCCCGGTCCCGCTCCACCTCGTCCGGCGCCCTCTGGCCGGCCCGCTGGCGCACCGCCTCCAGCCGCTTGGCCCGCGTCGCCAAGCCCCGGCGCTTGAGGGTGCCGTACACGGCGCTCTGACCCACACCGTACTCCGCCGTCTGGGCCGCGGTGATGGTCCGGGGACCGGCCTCCGGATGGTCGAGGGCGTAGTCCACGGTCGCCAACTCCGCCTCCACGGGCGTCTGGTTGGGCATCGCCGGCAGGCGGCGGGGCACCCAATCGAACAGCCAGTCGTCGCCGTGATCGTCGTAGCGCCGCTGCCAGTGCCGCACCGTTTTCCGCGAGAGCTACTCGTCCGCCTTCGTCTTTGGCCTGCCTTCCTTCAACGCCGCGATGACGCCCGCCGTTTGGCGATTCCAGTGGGATAGGTGGCTATTCGCCATCCCTGCCTCCGGGTTCGTGGTTGTCCGGCTCCAGAACCCGCGGTCCTGCGTGGTCGCCCGTGTTCTTTGGCCCGGCCTCCGCGATACCCTCTCAGGCCCCCCACGCTACCCCTCTTCCCTGGTACCCCATCTTGGCATCAACACAACTTAGTGCTGGACTCACCCCTGGGGTACCCGGGAGCCCACCGGCCTGAGATCCCCGCGCCCCTGCACGCGTCAGGCCGGCCACAGTCTCGACGCCCACGGGCGCCCTCTCCCCCTGGTCACTGGTCCTGGAGCCGGAGGCCCTGTACCTGGACCGACGTGTGGACGGTGGTGGTGCCATCGCCGAGCTGACCCCGGTGGTTGCGGCGCGCAGCCCAGACCGCTCCCCCCGGGCCCACCGCCACGGTGAGGAACAGGGCTACCAAGCGCTTCCCGGCCTTCATTCCGGGCCACCCCTTTCCGCGGGATAGGTGATGACGGCTGTACCCGTGGCTCCATCCCACTCCACGCCCGCCCCCAGGGCCTCGGACACGAACCGGAGCGGCAACAGGGTGACACCGGGTGGGGGCAGAAAGGGCCGAACCCCCGGGTTGAGGGGATCGATGGCCATCTCCTGGCCGTTCACCAGGGCGGTGGAGCGACCGATCCATAGCGCAATTCGCCTGCCGCCCCCGGTGATGTCCACTCTCTCCTCGGTCGGATCCCAGGCGATCTGCCCTCCGACCGCCTCCACCACCGGCCTGATCGGCAAAAACAGCCTGCCCTCCGAGAGAACCGGTGCCGCAGTCAGGGGAACAACGGAGGTGGCGCCTCCCTGGGTGAGCAGCATCTCCCGGCTGCCGATGCGCAGCGTGATGATCATCTGAGGTTGCCGGATGAAGCTATCGGGGATTTCCACGCGCCACACGGTGGAGTGGCCCGCGGAGGGATGCTCCCGGGTCCAGGCGAAGGCTTGCACCGGGAACAGCTTCACGTACAGGACGGTCGCCCCGGTCTTTCGCAGCACCTGCGTGACGGAGGCATAGGCGTTCACCGGTTGACCCGGAACCTTGACCAGCGTACGGCCTCCGTCTGTCGAGATGTGTAGTCCCATCCTGGCATCCGCCGGTCCGCCTCGGATGCCGCGGTCGGAAACCTCCATGTACACGACGTCGAGATGCTGCGGGTCAAAAGAAACTCCCCACATACCCAAACCGTCAGGCATGTCCAGCTTCTCCCACTTCATGTGGTCCTCTTCGATCGTTCCGATCCAGTAGGAGGCCAACCCTGGCGGTATCCCCCCAGGAAAGCCATACACCCGAGGCCGGTGGGGGTCGAAGGAGAACTCTGCGGGTACGTTGTAAGCGGGCTCACCGGGCTGGCCGATGGCAGGGTTGAGTTCGCCGGCCGTCGTCTTGTGCCAGGTGCTCCCTCCGTCCGCTGACCACTCCAGTACCAGGTCGGCCGGTTGTTCGGCGAAGTGGTCGTGCATCCTGATGCGTACTGCCCCCGGGTAACCGTTGGCGCCACTGTCATCGTCCTTGGCTGCAATACCGTGCAGCTTGCCCCAGCTGTCGCCGCCGTCCCGTGACTCGAAGAACAGCCTGCCGGCCAAGGTGCGTTCTCGTGTCCAGGCGAAGATCCGGCTGAACTCCCGAGGGTCAACGGCGAAATCTAGAGTATAGGCAAACCCTCCCGTGTTGTAGGATTCCTCGTTGACGTTGTACAAGACCGACTCCCAGGTCTGGCCGCCGTCGCGGGAGCGGCAAATGCCATGGTCCCGCACCGAAACGTAGATTTGCCGCGGATCTTTGGGATTCAGGACGACCTGAAGAACGTGGAGGGGAGCCCCCTCCGCCCGCCAGGCCCTGCGGACTTCCTGGGTGAGCCCTTCTACCTCTGACCAGGTCCTACCTCCGTCGACAGACCGGAGCAGTCCCCTGGGGGGTACCGGACTCCAGGGTCCGAACGGAGATGCGGTGGCCAGGTAGATTTGGCTCTCGTCTAGCGGGTTAACTGCTATGTCTTCGATCTCGAGATAAAAAGGGTCTGCGAGAATGTTGGCCTCTTCCACGATCTTCGTCCAGCTCACGCCCGCGCTTGCGGGGGAGTGAGCCAGAACGAGGACTAAGGCCATCCACACTGCGAGGATCAGACAGCTACTCCGCATTGTTCACTCCCCCTTGCAGGTTAACACTGCGAGGCCTTCTGTTCCTGATGTACTGCACCCCGGTTTGTCAACCAGATCAAGCGGCTAAAAGTTGAGTCCGGGCGAAGGCGGCCGGGGGCTGGTAGCCCAGGGCCGAATGCAGCCGCTGTTCGTTGTAGAAGCTGACGTAGTTGCCGATCGACTGCCGGGCCTCGTCGAGCGTGCTGTAGAGGTTGGGCCAGACCTCCTCTTCCTTGAGGGTCCTGAAGAAGCGCTCAATGTA
>JAIMBG010000087.1 GCA_023511555.1 Acetobacteraceae bacterium
AGGGCTTTTTGAGCACGACCTCCTTGGCCACGGCCATGAAGCGGTTGCCGTCGGCGACGCCCTCCAGGTAGCCCAGGATGACCTTGGTCTGATCGTCGGCGGCCAGCGCTTCGATCAGGTCGATCTCGCTGATGTCGGCCTTGTTGCCCAGGCTGACGAACTTGCTGAAGCCGATGTTGGCCTCCAAGGCCCAGTCCAGGATGGCGATGCAGAACGCCCCGCTCTGGGAAATGAACGCGATGTCCCCCTTAAGCGGCGCCATGGGTGCAAAGCAGACGTTGAGCGGGGTGTAGGTGTCGACCAGCCCCAGGCAGTTGGGGCCCAGGGCGATCATGCCGTAGCGCCTGCAGATTTCAACCAGCTGCTTCTCCCTGGCCAGGCCTTCCTGGCCCACCTCCCTGAAGCCGGCGGTGATCACCACCAGCGCCCGCACCCCCGCCTGTCCGCAGGACTCGGCGACCTCCAGCACCAGGCCGGCGGGGACGGATACCACCGCCAGCTCAACGGGCCCCGGCACCCGGGACAGGTCGGGGTAGCAGGCCCTGCCCTCGATCTCCGCCACGTTGGGGTTGATGGGGTATATGGGGCCGCTGAAACCAGAGCCGATGAGGTTCTTGAGTATGGTATGGCCGATCTTGCCCGGGCTTCGGGAGGCTCCGATCACTGCCACCGACCGCGGGGCGAACAGCGGCTGAAGCTCCGTATACAGGGCTTACACCCCCTGGTTTCGCCGGCTCTCACCCCGGCGGCGAAGCCGGCGGGGCCGGCCCGACGCCAGCTCGTAGCGCAGAAAGCGAAGCTCTTGGTGGGTTCTCGCCAGGGCGGTCAGCAGTCGGTCCCGATCGCGGGCCCAGGCCGCCTGGGCATCAGCGAGGGAGCGGACCGCATCGTCCAGGCGGGCCCAGACCGCCCGAAGCGCAGCCTCCAGTCCCGAACCCGGAGCCAGGGGCAGGGCCCCCCGGGCGGCGGCATGCTCGGCGACGGCGGGCCCCAAAGGCTCTAGCCCCGGCTCGCTCTCCATCCAGGCCCTCACCTGGTCCAGGCTGAGGCCCTGGCGGAGAAGGCGCACGGCCCGGGTGAGCACGCTCAACCCCTCGGGCGGGAGCATCCAGCGCGGCCCGCCCGGAGGCCCGGCCCGAGTGGGGACTAGCCCGTCCAGTGCCTGAAGGAGCCGCCTGAGCGTCCGGGGGGAAAGCTCCAGCGCCTGGCACGCCTCCTGCATGGTATGCAGCCCGGGACTGACCTCCGGACCTTCCATTGAGGCAACCCCCCCTTCCTGGGGTTTGCCTCTCCCCTAACCCCCGGGCCGATGCCTGGGCCTCAGGAGGCCAGGCGTACTCGGGCCTCCTTGAGCTTCTCCAACAGGACGTATGGGATCCGCACCGATCCCAGCAGCGCCGGGCGGCCGGCGGCGGGCCCATGGCAGTCGGAGCCCCCTGTGACCAGGAGGCCGAGGCGCTGTGCCAGCTCCAGGTAGCGCCTGACGTCGGCCGGCTTGTGATCGGGGTGGTAGACCTCCAGGCCCTTGAGGCCGACCTCCACCAGCTCAACCACCAGTTCGTCCCGGGCGACAAGCCCGGGGTGGGCCAGCACCGGCACCCCGCGGGCGTCCAGGATCTGTTCCACCGCCTGCTGGGGCGTCACGCGGTACCGCTCCACGTAGCCGGGGCGGCCCAGGCCCAGGTAGCGCTCGAACGCCTCCTTGATGGACCGGACGTAGCCCCTCTCGTGCATGGCCTGGGCCACGTGCGGCCTGCCCACCGGCCCCCCGGCGGCCAGGGCCAGCACCCTCTCTAGCGAAAGGGGCAGACCCGCCTCCTCCAGCCTGGCCAGCATCCGCTGCAGCCTCTCCGTCCTGCCCTCCCGCAGGCGGCGCAGCAGCCCCAGGAAGGGTGGGTGGGCCAGGTTCGGGTAGTAGCCCAGCACGTGAACCTCGCGCTGCTGGTAGTCGGTGTTGATCTCGACGCCGGGCACCACCTCCAAACCCTCGCTCCGGGCTGCGGACTCGGCCGCGGGAAGCCCGTCCAGGGTATCGTGGTCGGCGATGCCCAGGGCGCAAAACCCCAGCGCCCGGGCCCTCCTGACCATGGCCTCCGGGCTCTCCGTTCCGTCGGAGGCAGAGGTGTGCACGTGCAGGTCGACGTCTATGCTTGCTCACCCCGGTCGGGCAGGCGCAGGGCCAGGAGCGCCAGGGTTCGGGTCCCGGCCCCGGTGGCCCCGGGGGGCAGATAGCCGAACCTCTCCTCCAGCCAGGCCGGCCCGGCGATGTCCAGGTGGGCCCAGGGCGTGTTCTGGGCCTGCTGGCCGATTATCAACGCGCCCAAGATGACACCGGCTTTGGCGGTGATGCCGGTGTTCTTGAAATCGGCGGTGTCGCTCCGGAGAAGCTCCCAGTACTCCTCAAACAGGGGCAGGGGCCACACCCGCTCGCCAGCCTCCTCAGCGGCGGCAAGGACCGCGGCCTCCAGGGGGCGGTGGTTGCTCAGCAGCCCGCTGGTATAGTGGCCGAAGGCCTGCACACAGGAGCCGGTGAGCGTGGCAGCGTCCACTACGGCCCTGGCGCCCAGCCTGCGGCAGGCATAGGCTACCGCGTCCGCCAGGCATAGCCGGCCCTCGGCGTCGGTGCTGGCTATCTCCACCGTCTGGCCGCCCTGCAGGCGGATGACGGCCCCGGGCAGGGTGGCGCTGCCGGACGGCAGGTTCTCCACCGCCGGGATCACCGCCACCAGCTCCCGGGGAACGCCGAGCCGGGCCGCGGCCGCCATGGCGGCGATGACCGCCCCCGCCCCCGCCATGTCGGACTTCATGTGCTCGATGCTCCGTGTGGTCTTAATCATGATGCCGCCGGCGTCGAAGGTGACGCCCTTGCCCACCAGGGCCAGATCGGGCCTTTCCTCAGGGTTCCCGCCGTGATGCCTCGCCACAATGAGCCGAGGCGGCTCCTGGCTGCCCCGGGCCACGGCCATGATGCCCTCGAGCTTGAGGGCCTCTATCTCGGCTGGCCCGTAGACCTCTACCTCCAGGCCCAGTTTGCGGCCCAGGTCCTGCGCAGCCTCGGCCAGCAGCGACGGGGTGCAGTAGTTGGGCGGGCGCATGGTGAGATCGCGGCAGAGGTTGGTGGCCTCCCCCAGCACCGCACCGAGGCGTGCCCCCTCGGCCACGGCGCTGAACCGTGCGGGGTCGCTTTCCACCAGGAGGAGGCCGTCCAGGGCCCCGGGGGACTCGTCGGGCCGCGACTTGAACTCCAGGTATCGGTACAGCGCTACCAGCGAGGCCTCCGCCACCGCTGCGGCGGCCTGGGCCGGGTCTTGTCCCCCCGCCCCCGCCCCGTGCACCACCGTCGCCAGGGTCTTCACCCCCGCCTTTCTGGCAGCCAGCGCCGCCGCGGCCGCCGCCTGCCGGGCACGCCGCAGGTGGAACGACTCGGCAGGTCCCAGGCCGGTGACAATCACCCGCGGCGAAGGCAGCCGGTCCTGGGAGTGGATCAGGGTGGCCGTGTTGAGGCGCCCGGTTATCTCGCCCTGGGCGATGAGCTGCGTGATAAGCCCTCCCAGGGCGTGGTCCACGGCACGGGTGGCCCCCTGGGGGGAATCAACCCCCTGGAACAGGTTAACCACGATAGCGTCGGCTTTTACCTCGGTGATCGAGCCCAGTATCGCCTCGACCCTGGTGGACATGGGGTGACTTACCCTCCCCCCGCTGCTACCTCCACTCCCAGCCCCCATCCGTCGCTGACCGCCCTCAACCGGGACTCGCCGTCGGGGCCAGGAAAGCGCGCCGACACGGCGGAGTTGAGGCACTCCACCGGCAGCAGCCCGGTGACGCCCAGCAGCGCCCCTAGGGCGACCAGGTTAGTGTTCCCCGCCGAGCCTCCTTTTCTGGCGGTCTCCTGCAGGGGCAGCCCCACCTCGCGGCCGGGCGTCCGCCCCGCCCGGGCGACCGCCTCTGAGTCATAGAGCACCAGGCAGTCCGCCCCCACCTGGGAGACCTGGCGGTCGTAAGCCTCCTGGGTGAGCGCCACGATGACGTCGGGGCGCCGCACCAGGGGGTAGGGGATCTCCTCGGGGCTTATTACCACCTCGGCCTTGGTGAAGCCGCCCCGCGACGCCACCCCGTACGACTGGCTGCAGGTGGCGTTGAGCCCGCCATAAACTGCAGCCGCCTCGCCGAGCACCGTCCCTGCCAGGATGAGCCCCTGCCCGCCGGCCCCGGACAGAATGACCTGCCACTTCCTGCCCTTGGCGACAGCCGGTCGTCCCTCCATGCCCGCCTCCCCTCCCCCCTACCTGTCGGTGCCCGCCTGGATCCAGCGGCCCGCCCCGGCCTGCGCCGCCTCCTGCACCCTGGCATAGCGCTCGGAGAAAGCGGGCCGGTCCGACCCGCCGAGCCGGCCTATGGGGAAGCGGCCCTGCTTCTCCTCGGGCGCCAGCTCGGCGTACCTCGACGCCGGAACGGCGCTCTCCTGCCACCACCTCATCATTGCCGCCGGATCAGGAATGCCGTTGTAGCGGCCGTAGTAGACCGGGCAGGAGGACATGACTTCCACCAGAGAAAACCCTGGGCAGGAGATGGCCTCCACCAGGAGCGACTCCAGCAGGGCAGCGTGGTAGACGGTGGCGCGGGCCACCAGGGCTGCCCCAGCGGCCCCCGCCAGCCGGCAGAGGTCGAAGCCCGACTCGGGGTTCCCGAACGAAGAGGTACTGCTTCGGGCGCCCTGGGGCGTCGTGGCCGAGAACTGCCCCCCGGTCATGCCGTAGTTGAGGTTGTTGGCCACCACAGCGGTAACCCCTATGTTGCGGCGCGCAGCGTGGATGAGGTGGTTGCCCCCGATAGTGGCGCAGTCGCCGTCGCCCATCAGTGCCAGGACGGTGAGGCCAGGGTTGACAGCCTTCACGCCGGTGGCGATCGCCAGGGCCCGGCCGTGGGTGCCATGGATGGAGTGGGTCCTGATGTAGTCGTCGGCCTTTCCGAAGCAGCCGATGCCCGTGACCACCACGGTCTCCTCCCGGCTCTTCCCCAGCCGGGCCAGGGCCCGCAGGAGCGCGTGGAGGATGATGCCGTTCCCGCACCCCCGGCACCAGAACAGCGGCATGGCCTCCTCGATGAGGTAGTCCCTGGCCTTCACGCCCCCACCACCTCCAGGGTGCGGGCCAGTATCTCGTCGGGCGTAATCGGCTCGCCGTTGGACTTGGCGCAGGACCAGACCGGCCGCCTCTTGCCCACCACGCGCTCGACCTCCAGCACCACCTGCCCCAGGTTCATCTCCGGCACCACCGTCAGCCCTGCCTCAAGCGCCGCAGCCTCCACCTCAGAGTCGGGGAAGGGCCAAAGCCTCTTGAGCTGCAGCAGCCGCGCCGGCACACCCTTTTCGGCCAGCATCAGCGCGGCCTCCCGGGCGGCCCGGGCGGTGCTGCCGTAGGCCACGTAGAGCACGGCGGGACGGGGGGGCGCCCCCTCAGGGGGGTCGTGGCGGAAATGACGCACCGCGACCATCTCCCCCACCCGGGCCTGAACCTTGGCCACAAGACGCTGGATCAGCCGCCCCGCCTGAGCCGGGTCGGCCGAGGGATAGCCGCGTTCGTCGTGCATGGAGCCGTTGAGGTGGACTATATAGGGGGAACCGAAGTCCGCCAGCGGCGGCACGCCGTCCGGCCCCGGCCGGTAGGTGCAGTAGTCGTCCGGCGGGCCCTGGGGGCGGGGGCGGGAGGCCAGAGCTCTCCCGTCCTCGGGGTCAGGCAGGGCCACCAGCTCCCGCAGGTGGCCCACCACCACGTCGGCCCGGCCGATCACCGGCGTCCGCAGTCTCTCCGCCCAGATGAAGGCTTCGACGGTGAGGTCGAAGCACTCCTGGGCGGACGCGGGGGCGAAGACCAGAGAGGGATGGTCGCCGTGCGTCCCCCACCTGGCCTGCATCACGTCAGCCTGGCCAGGCCTGGTGGCCAGGCCGGTGCTGGGACCGGAGCGCTGCACATTGACCACCACGCAGGGCACCTCGGCCATCGCCGCTAGGCCCAGGTTCTCCTGCATCAGAGAGAACCCCGGCCCGCTGGTGGCGGTGAACGCCGGGGCCCCGGCCGCCGACGCCCCGATTACGGCGCCCATGCTGGCCATCTCGTCCTCCATCTGCAGGTAGACGCCGCCCCGGGCGGGGAGCCGCGTCGAGGCCAGCTCAGCTATCTCCGACGAGGGTGTTATGGGGTAGCCGGCGAAAAACCGTGCCCCCGCGTGCAGCGCGCCCTCCAGTATGGCCTCGTTGCCCTGCATGAAGGCGGTCCTAGCCGCCATGGGTCACCGCCTCCGCCGCCTGGGAGGGCGTGGCCTCCTCCACTTCCAGGGCCAGGTCGGGGCAGCGGAGCACGCAGGACTGGCAGCCGGTACAGTCTTCTTCGCGGGCCACCAAGGCCTCACCCCGCTCGCCGGCCTCGAAGACCTTGGCCGGGCAGAATGCCACGCATATCCCGCAGTCCTTGCACCAGGCACGATTCAGCGTAACGCGGAACCGCTTCTTGGCCTTGGCCACGGCTCACCACCCCCTGTGCCTCACGCGGCTCAGTCCGGATAGGGCCACCCGGGAAGCTCCCGCCTCACTGGGCGATCCTCCCTCAGCCCGAGTGCGTACTGGGCCTGAACCAGCTCGTGGATCTCCCGCGTGCCCTCGTAGATCATGGCGCCCTTGGCGTTTCTCAGGTAGCGCTCCACCGGGTACTCGTTGGAGTAGCCGTAGGCCCCGTGGATCTGAACCGCGTCGGACGCAGCCTCAAACGCCGCGTTGCAGGCCAGCCACTTGGCCAGGGACGTCTCCCGGGTGTTGCGCTTGCCCTGGTTCTTTAGCCATGCGGCCCGATAGACCAGCAGCCGCGACGACTCGGCGCCGGCCACCATGCGGGCGATCATCCGCTGGATGAGCTGGTGCTGGGCCAGCGGAACCCCGAAGGCCTTGCGCTCCTTAGCGTACTTGATGCTGGCCTCCAGGCAGGCCTCTATCAGCCCTACCGAACCGGCCGCCACCGTGAACCGGCCACTGTCTATACAAGACATGGCGATCTTAAACCCCTCGCCCTCTTCCCCCAGCAGGTTGGTCGGCGGGACCCGGCAGTCGGTCAAGCTGAAGGAGCCGGTGTTGCCGGCCCTCACCCCCAGCTTGCCGTGTATGGTGCTGGAGGAAAACCCCGGGAAGGAACGCTCCACGATGAACGCCGAGATCCCCCGGTGCCCCTTGGAACGATCGGTCTTGGCGAACACCAGGAAGGTGTCCGCCACGTCGGCCAGGGAGATCCAGGTCTTTTCCCCGTTGAGGACGTAAAAGTCGCCGTCTCTTGCCGCCGTCGCCTCCAGGGCCCCGACATCGCTGCCCGCGTTGGGCTCGGTGAGGCCGAACGCACCGATGCGCTGCCCCTTCGCCAGGGCGGGCAGGTACCGGGACTTCTGCTCCTCGCTTCCCCACTGGAGGATCCCCAGGCTGCACAGCCCGATGTGCACCGACATTATCACCCGGAGCGAGGTGTCGGCGCGCTCCAGCTCCTCGCAGGCCACGGCCAGGGCGAGGTAGTCCATGCCCCCCCCGCCGTACTTTTCAGGCAGACAGATGCCCAGAAGTCCCAGATCGGCCATCTTCCTCAGGATGCTTCGGTCAAACTCCTGCCGCTCGTCCAACTCCTTGATGCGGGGCAGGACCTCCCTTTCTGTAAACCGCCGCACCGTCTCCTTGAGCATCCGGTGTTCCTCGGGCAACGTGAAGTCCATGGCTCGCCCCCCTCATGGCTGGGCGGCCCCCATTCGCCCTCAGCCGGTCCCCGGAACCGGCCGGGTGAGGCTGTGGATGGAGAGCGCCCTTCCCTGACTGTCTGCCTCCACCACCACCGCCGAGAGGTGAACCGCCCCGCGGGCCACCTCAAAGCGAACCGGTCGCTGGCTCTGGAACCTCTCCAGCACCAGCTCCGTCTTGATGCCGATCACAGAGTCGGTGGGGCCGGTCATGCCCACGTCGGTGATGTACGCCGTGCCGCCGGGCAGCACCCGGGCGTCGGCGGTTTGAACGTGGGTGTGGGTGCCCACCACCGCCGTCACCCTCCCGGCCAGAAACCAGCCCATGGCCACCTTCTCCGAGGTGGCCTCGGCGTGGAGGTCGACGATGATGACGCGGGCGCGGCCCGAAAGCGCCTCCAGCTCCTGCCGGGCGGAGCGGAAGGGGCAGTCAAGGTGGGTGGGGAAGAACACCCTGCCGGACAGGTTGATCACGCCTACGGCCTCGCCGTTCCTGGCGGCCACCAGTGCCGAGCCACGGCCCGGCGCACCCTCAGGGTAGTTTGCCGGCCTGAGCAGCCGCACGTCCTTCTCCAGAGCGGGCAGGATCTCCTTCTTGTCCCACACGTGGTTGCCGGTGGTAAGCACGTCGATGCCGCAAGAAAACAGCTCCTCCGCCACCTCGGGCGTGAGCCCGATCCCGCCGGCGGCGTTCTCGCCGTTGGCCAGCACCAGGTCGGCGTCGAACTCCCGGCGTAGCCCGGGCAGGAGCTGCCTTGCGGCCTGACGTCCAGGCGCACCCACGATATCGCCTACAAACAGGATGTTCACCTTGTTCCCCCCGGCCCGCCGCGAAGCCGTGGCCCCGGGACTACTGGTTGAACACCAGTACCCGGCCGTCCTCGCGCACCGCCGTCACCTTGCGGTCGCTGTGGGAGCCCTTGATGTTCTCCAGCATCTCGCCGATGGCCTCCTCCTGGGCCGCCAGCTCGTCCTCGGCCGAGGCGTCGGCCTCCTCCCGGGCAAGGGCGTCGCCGAACTCCTCCCGGGTGAGCTCCACGATGAGGGAGACCTCCTGCTGGGAGAGGCTGTCGAGGTCCCTCGCCATCTCCAGGGTGGTGAGCCCTCCCAGGGTGGCAGCCCTGAGCCGCAGCGACCCGGGGCACCACCCTGACAGGCTCCACAGTGTCCGCAGCGCAGCCTGCAGCCGCCTGCGATAGGAGCGAAGCCTGTCCCGAGATACCCCCTCCCTGACCAGAAAGACGAAGCTCAGGGCCTGGGAAGCGGGGTCGAGGTTCACCGAGGCAAGCTCCGGATAGCGCATCAGCATGGAGATGAGAAGATTCACAGAGTTAGAGGGTTTATCCGGGACGGACGGCCCGAAGCCCTCGCCAGCCAGCACCGGTCACCCACCTCCCCTGCGGCCGGGACCTCTGCCTCCAGCATCTGCACTTCTTCGGCCCGTACAGGCTTTCCTCCCGACGGGAGCAAAAAAGGGCGCCCGCCCCCGTAGTGGGAGGCAAGGCTTAAGCCAGGCCTCACTTGGCATAGTCCACCGACCGGGTCTCCCGTATGACCGTCACCTTGATCTGGCCGGGATAGTCCAACTCCTCTTCGATTCGCTTAACTATATCACGGGCCATCCGCGCCGCGGCCAGGTCATCCACCTGCTCGGGCTTAACCATGATCCGCACCTCGCGCCCGGCCTGGATGGCGTAGGCCTTCTCCACGCCGGCGAACGAGTCGGCGATGGCTTCCAGCTTCTCCAGCCGCTTGATGTAGGCCTCCAGCGTCTCGCGGCGGGCCCCCGGCCGAGCCGCGGACAGCGCGTCGGCCGCCGCCACCAGGACCGCCTCGAGCGAGCGCGGCTCGGTGTCGCCGTGGTGCGCCGCCATGGCCTGGATCACCTCGGGGGCCTCCCGGTGGCGGGCCAGGAGGTCGATGCCGATGGCCACGTGCGACCCCTCCACCTGGTGGTCCACCGCCTTGCCGATGTCGTGCAGCAGCCCCGCCCGCTTGGCAAGCTGAGGCTGTAGCCCCAGCTCCGCCGCCATCACCCCCGCGAGGTGGGCCACCTCTATGGAGTGCTTGAGAACGTTTTGGCCATAGC
>JAIMBG010000088.1 GCA_023511555.1 Acetobacteraceae bacterium
GCCCCGCCCTCTGCCCTACTCCCTCCACCACGGCAGCGGCCGGTCGTACCCGATGAGCTTGACGCCGGTCATCGCCGCCGCGTTGATGTCGAGGGCCACGAGGTCGTCGGGGCTGAGCTGGTCGATGTTGTCGTGGCCGGACAGAGCCACCAGGGTCTTGAGCTCCTCGGTGGTCACCTTGAGGAAGTTGGCCAGCTTCTGGCCGGCGTCCCGCCAGTCCATGGCCGCGTCGGCGGCCTGGGTGGCCAGGCCCTGCTTGCAGGTGCCCGTGTGGCACTCCTGGCAGCCGATGCAGCCCGCGGCGATCATGGTCGCCGTGGCCATGCCCACCGCGTCGGCGCCCAGCGCCAGGCACTTGTAGACGTCGGCCCCGTTGCGGATGCCTCCCATCACCATGAGCTTTATGCCCCGCTCCCGGGCCCGGGTCTCCTTGAACGCCCGCATCGCCGGGCCGAACAGCCCCAGGGTCGGGATTCCGGCGTGCTCCGAGGCCACCTCGGGGGCGCAGCCGGTGCCGCCCTCGCCGCCATCGATGGCCACCGCGTCCACCCCGCACTCCACCGCCAGCTTCACGTCCTCATAGACCCGCCCCGGCCCCAGCTTGAGGATGATGGGGATCTGGTAGTCGGTGGCCTCGCGCAGCAGCTCGACGTGCAGCCGGAGGTCCTCGGGGCTGTCGGTGTCCAGGTGCCTGCAGGGGCTGAGCGCGTCGGTGCCCACGGGTATCTTGCGGATCTCCGCGATGGCCGGGCTCACCTTCTCGGCGAGCAGGTGCCCGCCCATCCCGGGCTTGGCCCCCTGGCCGATCTTGATCTCGATCGCGTCGGCCATCCTGAGGTAGTCCACGTCCACCCCGAAGCGGCCCGTGGACCACTGCACGATCAGCTTGCCCTGGCCCTCGCTGCGCGTGACCTCGCGCTCCTCAGGCAGCGCCCCGCCCTCGCCCGTGTTGGTCGCCGTGCCCGCCTTCGCAGCCCCCAGGGCGAACGCCATCTTGCCCGCCTTGGAGATGGCCCCGAACGACATGGCGGGGATGAACACCGGCGTCTCCAGCACCAGCGGCTTGAGCAGCCTTTCGCCAATGACCACCCGGGTCTTGACCTCCTCCCGGTACCGGTCCACCGCCGCCGGTCCGTAGAGCTGAGCCGGCACCACCATGAGGTCGTCGAGGGAGGGCAGCGGCCGGTTGGCCCCGAAGCCCCGGTTGATGTACTTCCCGGTCTTGCTCTTCTCCCTGATCTCCTTTATGACGTCTGGCGTCCAGACGGCGCTCCTTGGCATGCCGGCTCCTCCTTTCCCGAGTAGAACGGCCGCACCTTGAGCGGGGCGACCTTCTTGAACCCGGCGGGGTCCTTCTGGATGCCGTAGGCCTTAAAGTACGAGGCCAGCCGCGACTCGTCGTCCGCGTCCAGCGGGACCACCGTGGCGTTGTGGCCCAGGCTGGCTATCTTGCCGCCCACGTACATCCGGCCCGCTATGATCCAGTCCCCCGTCTTGTCGCCAGCGTCGCCGGTGACCACGATCTCGCCGCCCAGGGCGTAAAGCCCGCTGGTGTCGCCGACGTTCCCGTCTATGAGGATCAGCCCCCGCTTGATCATCTGGCCAGCGCGGCCC
This sequence comes from Acetobacteraceae bacterium, assembly GCA_023511555.1. Classification (GTDB taxonomy): domain Bacteria; phylum Bacillota; class Sulfobacillia; order JAIMBG01; family JAIMBG01; genus JAIMBG01. Next base: position 1,615 of record JAIMBG010000088.1, read on the forward strand.
GCCACGCTGCCCTTGACCACCACGGTGCCGCCGCTCAGGCTGAACCCCAGACCGGCGCCGGCATCGCCCTCGATGACCAGCTCTCCGCCCGACATGGTGTCGGCGGCAAACCGCCCCGCCGGCCCCTTGAGCCGGATCCGCGCCGCCTTGTTCAGGGCGCCGAAGTAATCGCCCGCCCTCCCCTCCAGCTCGACCGTGGCCTCGTTGTCCAGGCCGACCGCCACGCAGTGCTGACCGCTCAGGCGCTCGGCCGTGACCGTGCCCCCGGCCTGCGCCCGCTGGCGCAGAAGTCGGTTGAGGTCCCTAGTGCTCAGCACCACCTCCGTACCCCCTTCCCTGGTTTCTGCTGCCGCGGACGCCGCTCCCTGTTATCCCTCGGGGTCGTCGACCCCGTCTCCGGCCAGCTCAGGGCGCCACTCGGGCCGCCTGCCGTCGGCGGCCTGCCACGCCAAATGCCGGCCCGTGCCCGTCCGGGGGAGGCAAAACACAGCCCGCGCGACCGCCCCCGCCGGGAGGCGTCGGCCCGGGCTGTCTGAGACCTTCTGGTCCCCCTGTTTGGGCCTGGCAAGCGGTCGAAGAACGCCCCCGGATCGGCCACCTGCGGCCCGGGATCCGGGGACAGCGCCAGTTAAAATTATACTGCCCGAACCTGGAGTCTGTCAATGCGCGGCTGGACCTTGGAGCAGGATTCTAGCGCGCTATGGCGAACCCTGGCAGTGACCGACCAGAAGGGGGGGGCGGGAATTGTTGCAGGACGGACAGGCTCACCGCCGTACGCTGCGATCAGTGGCCCTGTTTGTCTCCCTGCCCCTGGGCTTCCTCTCCTTCATTCTGCCCGTTTACGGCGAGGCGGTCGGCGCCAGCCCCGTGGCCATCGGGGCTCTCTTCTCAGTCTTCTCGCTGGTCACCGTCCTTTTCAGGCCGGTCATCGGCGCCGGGGTCGACCGCTATGGCCGCCGGCCCTTCCTGCTCGCCGGTATCGGGGTATACGTGGGGACCCAGGTGGTGTTTGCCCTCTGGCAGTCGTACCATGGGCTGTTCGTGGCCCGACTGCTCCACGGCCTGGCGAGTTCGCTCTTCTGGCTGGCGGTTTACGCCTCCATCGCCGACACCAGCCCCGAGGGCGAGCGCGGCAGGCACTACGGCGGGGTCGCGGAGGCTCAGAGCCGGGGGGCTCTATTCGGTGCGCTGGGAGGCTTCGCGCTATTGATGATGCTGGGGGGGCGCCTGGAAACGGGGCTAAGGCTCGTGTTCCTGGCGTACGCGCTCCTGGCAGCCGCAGGCTGGATCACCGGCTGGAGACGGCTGAGAGAGACCCTGCCTGAGCCAGGCCCGCGCCCGGCTCAGGCCGTTGGGCCAAACGTTCGGCGTCCCGGAGCCCCAGGCCGCGACCCGCTGGCGGAAGGTGCGCCGCATCTGCCCAAGTGGTTCTACTCACGCCTCCTCGCCATCGTCTTGCTCACCACGGCCTCCAACAGCCTGCTCGCTCCGCTGATGATCCTTTATCTGCGGCAGCACGTGGAACGCGAGGTCGGCTTGCTGGCCATAGCCTACATACCTGCGGCGCTGGTGTGGAGCCTGCTGCCGTCAACCATGGGGCGTCTTTCGGACCGCTTCGGCCGTACCCGGGCCATGACGGTGGGGCTGGCAGCAGGCGCCCTCACCAGCTTCGCGATCCCGCAACTGCGCTCCCTGTTGGGCCTGTCGGGGCTTTGGGCAGTGGAAGCCGGCGCTCTATCGCTGGCCGTGCCTGCCGAGCAAGCCCTGGTCTCGGACGTCACCGGGCATCGCCGCCGCGGTCTAGCTTACGGGTACTACGAGCTAGCCTCGGGCCTGGGCAACATCGTGGGCCCGCTGGTGGGAATGTGGGTCTACCAGTCGGTGGGCACCGCCGCCCCCTTCTACCTCAACGCCGGCCTCCTGGCACTGGCCGCCGTGCTGGTGCCGCTCATACTGGGCCGTGCCCTGGGAGCGCCGGCAAGACAGGACGCGGGCGCGGCGAAGGGGTAAGCGCTGAGGATTTCCGTCGGGCTACTCCATGCTGCAAGCTGCGTCGGCCTGGGGCCCGTAGTGGCCCCCCGGGCCGTAGGTGCTGAGGAAGGCCTCTACCCCAGTGAACAGGATAGGGTGGCGTTTGACTGCCAAGAGCAGGGCGTCGCGGATGAACGGCGGAATGCGGTGGAGCAGGCGGCCCGCGCCGTCGACGAACACATGGAGGGTTTCGGCCTCAGCCACCAGGCGGCGGGCCTGGCCGGCGTCCGTCAGCCAGGCCCGGTGGTGGGCCCGAAACATCGCCCGCCAGTCAAGCTCTACGGTGACGGCAACCACCACCCGGCCGGGAAACCTCACCGGTAGGAGGTACCGGCAGTGGCTCTCCCTCACCGGAAGATACACGTCTTTGGCCCGCAGTTGCTCTATCCCCAGGCCGATCACGCGCCGCGCAAACTCGAAGCGGGCCACCTCGAACCACTGGTAGTAAACGCTGTGGTGAACGACCCCCATCTCGTCAGCTTCCCCGTACCGGACATGGATGACCGTCTCGTTGAGGGCCTCTCCCTCACTCACCCCAGCCACCCCTGGCAGCCGACAGGATCTCCAGTCCCTCAACGCACAGGGCCGGCGTGAGCAGCCAGCCCCCCACCCATTCCCGCTCCCGGGTGAGGCCGCGCACGGCTCCCAATGCCTGGTACAGGTTCCCCCGGATCTCGACGCCCCGCACCGGACCCACCGCCCGTCCCTCCCGGGCCAGGTACCCCCTCTCCACGACGAGGCCGAAATCCCCGCCGGGCGACACGTCACCTATCGCGTGTTCCGCTACCATCGCCAGCGGCAGCCCCTCCATGAGGCTGCGCAGGCTCTGGGTGCCGGCCCGGATCACCACGTTGGTGGGCCGCGGCTCAGGAGGCCTGCCGCGGGCGCCGATACCGTGGCCGGTGCTCCTGGTCCCCGCCATGGCTGCGCTGGCCCTGTCAAAGTAGAAGCCGGCGATCACGCCGTCGCTGATGAGCGATGTGCGCCGGCAGCGCACCCCCTCATCGTCGAAGAGGCGGCCACGGACCCCGTCGGCCGCGGGGTCGTCATAAAGGGAAAGGCACCGGGAAAACCCCTTCTGCCCCAGCCATTGCCCCATGGGCGACAGCCTCTCCACCACATGCCGGCCGTTGAAGGCCTGCAGCAGCGCTGCGACCACGGGTGCCACGGCCTGCCCCGCGAGCACCACCGGCACCGGCCCGTCAAGGCACAGAGCGGCGGGCGGCCCGGCGGCACACTCGAGACCCCGGGCCGCACGGCGGGCCAGCGCAGCGGGGTCGGGCATGCCCCGCCCCCGCTCCCACTCCACCCCCAACGTGACCTCGCCCACGGTGACGGTCAGGAAAACCCCCAGCCTGGTGGCGGTGAAGCGGCCGGACCCGCGGGGGCTGAGGTAGTGGGTGGTGACGATGTCGCGCTCCAGGGCGAGCGTCACCCCGCGCCCCGCGCCGGCGTCGACCGCCCCGGGCCTCCCCGCCTCCCTCTCCAGGCGGGTCAGGATCTCCTGCCCCAGGCCCACCACTTCATCCGCCGTAAGGGCCCGGATGCTTGGGTCGGCGGGGTCTTCGAGCGAGCCCGGCGGGGCCGCACCGGGGGGAACCGCCAGGGACCCTCCGGAAACGGCCGCCGCGGCGCGTGCGGCCTCGGCCAGAGCCTCGGGGCTGGTAGCGCTCACGAACCGGAGCTGGCCGCCTTCAGCCAGGCGCAGGGAAAACTCCTCGTCCTGTCCCCCAGCCACCTCCACCAGGTCGAGGCCCTGAAACCGGGCCGAAAGACGGTCGAACTGCCGCCACACCAGGTCGCTGCCCTGCGGGCCGTACCGCCGAGCCAGATCCGCAAAGAGGGCGGCGACGTTTCCCTCTGGGTTCGGCGAAGCGCTCCCTGCCCCGGTCACAGCCCTCACCCCAGGTCCTCCAGCCCGGCCAGAAGGACGTGCGGGGCCCCCATAGCTACCGGCAGTCCCTCCTGCCCGCCCTTGCCGCACATAGTCCCCTCTCGCCAGGCGAAGTCGTTCCCCACAGCCTTTATGCCCTGAAGCACTCTGTCCTGGCGCCCTCCCAGGGTCCCCAGCCGCACCGGCTCCCCAATGGAGCCCCGGCGGATGCGGTAGGCCAGCGCGGGGGTAACGGCGAACCGCCGGATGGTGGTCTCTCCGCCGGGCGCCAGGCGGAGGTAGACGCCGTCCGTCACGCTGGAGAGGATGTCCCCAGGCGATACCCCCCCCGGCAGGAGGTAGGTGGCAGTCATGCGGGCCAGGGGAGGGAACCGGTAGTCCACTGCCCGGCCGTTGCCCGTGGGTTCGGCCCCGACGGCCCGGGCGGAAGCCCGGGTGTAGAGCCGGCAGCCGACCCGGCCCTCATCGATTACCGCCACGTCCCGCAGCTCCGTCCCTTCATCGTCGAAGGGGAAGAGCGCCGCCGGGGGCGTCACCATCCCTACCAGCGAAGGGCAGGACCGCTCAAGCAGGCCTGCCGGCCCGTCGACCACGGTCACGGCGGGGCTTGCCACGGGGGCTCCGGGTGGGCCCAGGCCGCCACCCTCGGGGGCGGACTCGTCCTTCTCGGCCGGGTGGCCGACAACCTCGTGGATCAGGACGGCCGCGACCTCAGGGTGCAGCACCGCCGGCCGGGATCCCAGCTCGCACCAGGGGGCGCGCAGCGACCGGGCCAGGTCGGCGGCCAGGCCTTCAAGCTCTCCGACGGCGCCGGCCAGGTCCTGGGGCCGCTCCGGCAGGCGCAGGTGGCGGCTGAGGTGGCGGAAGGCGCCGTCGTGGGAGCACAGCAGCGTGACGGCCAGGGTTGACATCGGCCGCAGGGCCTCCAACCAGGTGCCGGCGGTATCCACATACCCCAGCCGTCGCCAACCCCGCTCCAGACGGGCCTCGGCCCGGGCTATCGGCCCCCGGGACAGGCGGCCCACCACCTCCGCCAGCGCCTCCCGCCACTCGTCGAGCCCGGCCTCGACCTGGGGCGGCGCGTCGGAGCAGGATAGCCGGCGCGGGGCCCTGAAGGCGCCTCCCCAGTCGCCTCCCCGGCCACCGCCGGCGCGTGAACGTTCCAGGGCCGCCCTCAGGGCCTCAGCGGGACGGGCGCCGCCGGAGAAGCACGCAAACCCCCGCGTCCGACCCCAGGCGCGGAAGCACCCGCCCTGCGCGGTCTCCAGGCGTACCTCGGGGGTTCCCTGGACAGCGACGCGCAGCACCACCCTGAATGACTCCTCGTAGCGCCCCTCTACGTACAGCGGCGCCCCCTCCAGGAGCCCAGCCATCTCATCGAGCACCGCCATTGCCCTACCCCCAGGCGCGGCCGGTAGACTGCAGCGCCGGTCGGTCGCAGGCTCGGCCTGGTCGGACCGGCGGCACAGCCTACCCCCAAATGTCCCCGCGTACGATCACGCGGCGCCGCGCCGACGCCTCAAAAGCACATTCCGTCAAAGATGCATGGCCGACCGACCTCTACAGGATCACGCTAGTCCGTCAACTACTCGGCTGCCTTCAGCGCGCGGGTCTTCCGCATAGGTCAACCCTCCCCTGGGGACGCAGTGGTGTCCGAACTGGTTGCTGCGCTCCTCTAGCGGTCGGTCGGCCACTCTTGCCTTCACTGTTCAGGCCCCTCAGGCCTCAACGCTCCGGCATCGTACCGGTACCTCAGACGCACGGCCCCGAAACCCTGTGGCCGACCGACCCCTACAGGCTCACGCTAGTCCGCGATCACGCAGCCTTAGCGGATGCGCGAGTCTTCCGCATAGCTCAACCCTCCCCTAGGGGATGCGGTGGTGGCGAACCGGTTGATGCCTTCCCCTAGCGGTCGGTCGGCCACTCTTCCCACCCGTTGGTCAAGCGTGTCAGGCCTCAAACTGGACCAGGTCCAGCTTTAACAGTCTCTGCGAAAGCGCTTGTGCCTGCGGGTTGTCCTCGTCCTGGAGGAAGGCCACGTAGTGAAAGTCCACCGGCTGCGCACTGGACAGGACCCCTTTCCGCAAGGTTCCCTCGTCCACCCCGCCTATGCGGCGGGCCATGGCCAGGATGTTCTTGTTGTCTTCGTGGTAGCGGGCAAGAACGCGGTGGAGATTGAGCTCCTTGAAGGCAAAGGCTATGGCCAGCGTCAGCGCATGAACGCCATACCCCAGACGTTCCCATTCCGGTTCGCCTATCAGAATGGTGAGCTCAGCCGATCGGTCTTCCATGAAGGCGAAAGAAACGTAGCCCACTGGCTGGCCGCGAAGCGTCTCCACCGTCAGGATCAGTAGCTTATCTCCCTCTAGCCCCTGGGCAAACTCTTCCTCGAGCAACCCCGGGTCAAGGGCGGGTGAGTAAATGAACCTTTGGGCCTGTGCCGACCTGCCCCAGCGGCGGTAAAGCTCCGCGTCGGCCCGTTCCAGGCGCCGCAGTTGTACGCGGCTGCTCCTTATCACCGTTCGCCACCCCCCGCCGGAGTCCAGGCTGCAGACCGGCCGTAGATGCCAACGTCGAAGTACCGCGCATCCTTGTACACCTGGTCCCGGAGCACGGCCTCGAGTCTGAAGCCTGCCCCCGCGTACCACGCCTGCGCCCGGCGGTCAAAGCCATACACGTGGGCGTGGATCTTGTGAAGGTTGAGCGTGCCGAGGCCCAGGCGCACCAGCGCCTCCAGCCGGCTGCACGCCTGACCGTCGTCGACCGAGTGCGGGAATCGGGCGTCAATTCTGGCCACCCGACCGAAGTCGTCGGTCACCAGGATGATCCCAATCCCCTCGATGGCCGACGGGTCCCCGTTTGCAGCCCATATCCAGGTACGGCCTGAGTGCCCCTCTACCAGCCGCCGCACCTTGTCTTCCGGCACCGAGGTGGGATGCTGCACGCGCAGATAGAAGTCGTCCTCCAGGAACCACCGCAGCACCACGGCGAAGTCGCCCGACTGATAAAGGCGCCAAGTGCCACCGGCTTCCGCCTCTGGCCTGTTGGAGGCAGCCACGGCCGCCCCTTCCCCGCCCCCGGGCAGCAGAGGCGGGTCGTCCCTGCGCCGCGCCCGGCCCTCGGCCATGAGCCCCATAACCCTCAACCCCACGTGGCGGCCCTGGGTGAAGCAGGCCTCGGCCAGGACCCCCTCCACCTCAAACCCAAGGGCCTGAGCCGCCTCTAAAGCCCAGTCTTCCGTCTCCGGCTGATACCCGAAGAGCCGCCTCAGCCCCCGGTCTACCAGGGCGTATTCCGCCGCCGCAGCCAAGAGGTGCCGGGCCAGCCCCCGATTCCTGGCCTGCAAGACCTCGCAGCACAGTCGCACGTTCAGGTTGACCCTGTCCCAGTCCTGAAACTCCACAACGCCGCACACCGTGCCGTCAGGCAGCGCCGCCACCAGGGGGATCGAGTCAGGACCCGGCTGTAGCAGCGCCCGGGCCTGGGCGTTCGACCACAACAGAAAGTCGTCCTCAAGGCAGTTGACCAGGTGGCGCCGGCGGCGGCAGCCAGCGAACAGGGGCTGTTCCTCGGCCAGGGGACGTCTCAGCTTCAAGTGAAGGCGGCTCAACGTGCATCACCTGCCCCTGCGGCCAGGGCGTCCCGTCCGGCCTCGGCCGCTTCCGCCGGTTCCCGCAGTCGGCCGTAAATGAGAACGTCCCACCACCGACCGCGCCGGAACACCTGGCGCCGCAAGCGAACCTCCTGCTCGTAGCCCGAGGCCTCGCAGCAGGCGCGGCCCGCCTCGTCGAACTCGTACACAAGCTTCTGAGCCCGCAGCACGAAGGTCTCAGAAAGGAGCAGCCGGGTTACGGCATCAAACACCTTTTGGCGCTCTTTCAGGTCCGAAAACCCCGGCGCAAATCCTACCTCGAGGTCGGCAATACGGAAGTATTGTCTGAAAATGACGTCTACCAGTGCACAGGGCCGGTCCTCCGCGTCTACCACCAGGAGGAGGTGCGACGTGGGGAACTCGATGAGCTCCCTCACCCTGGCCTCCGTCTCCCGGGCCGGGTCGGGGGTGTCCAGATAGAAGTCGTCCTGGGCGAACCACTCGTAGACAAGTTCGTACTCTTGCGGCCCCAGCGGCCGTACCGTATAACCC
>JAIMBG010000089.1 GCA_023511555.1 Acetobacteraceae bacterium
GTAAGAGTTGAAAAATTTACTAAAAACTGTATAGTTTTTAAAGCTGTTATTACAGAACCCTGCCCCCCGCCGCCCTGATCATCTCCCGGATCATCCTGGCGTTGACCACCGACTGGCCGCGGTAGTGGTTGTTCATGCTCACGTAGACCGTCCCGCTCTGCCGGGACAGGTCCATAATCCGCGGCACCCACTGGGCCAGCTCCTCTTCGGCATAGAGGTAGTCGTACCTCTCGTAGCTCTCCTTATGATTCCACCACTTCTCGCGGTTGCGGCCGTGAAAGCGGACATAGGCCACCGGCCCGGTGGCCCTGGCCTCCGGCGCAGCCGGGGCTGTCGCTACCGGCGGAACGGGCTGGGACGCGCTGCTGGACGGGTTGAACATCGCACTTTCAGGTAACGCGTTCAATCTGCTGGACACCGCCCCGGGGCGGGCGGCCTCGGCCTGGCTGGCGGCGGCCCTGGCCTTGGGCGCCGCCGCGCCTGCGGCCCAGGCCCTCCTCATGCCGCTGGCAGCTTCGCTCGCGGCCTACCTCCCCCTCGACCTGGGCGCCCGGGCCATGATGGGCGACGCAGGGGCCTACGCCCTCGGCGGAGCCCTGGGTGCGGGGCTGGCCGTCCTCCCCCGCCCCGCCCGGCTGTGGGCGCTGGGCCTGCTGCTGGCGTTCAACCTGGTGCTTGACCGCTGGTCCCTTTCCGGCGGCTGGCGGCGGGCGAGGACTGCCGTGCTTCTGGCCGCACAGCGCCGTGCCGGCCGCCGGCAGCCCTGCTACGCGACCCCGGAGCGCGAGGCGCCTCGCGGCCAGGCTGGGAAGCGCCGCCCTCCCCCTCCCTCTCCATAGCCCGCACCCCGCGGAGAAGCCAGGCGTCGCCGCCAACGCCCGTGCCTGGGCAGCGCAGTATGTGTCCCCCCTGACCTCCTGCGGGCCGCCTAGCAGTCTGCGCCTGCCCCCCTCTGGCGGCCTCGCTCTCCGTCGGCCCCCCGGCTCCGGCCCGCAGCTTGGGTCCTGGCCGTTAAAGCCCCGGGCGGCAAGGCTTTGCGGGTAGAGGAGTTCGGCGTGCGGGCGGAGAATATAGGCTTGTAGGTGTGCCGGACCCTGAAACGGTCCGCCCAAGGGGGGCTGAGGCCTGGTGGGCATTTTCGATGCCATGCGAAGAGACGGCCACGAGCAGCTTATTTTTTGTGCCGTCAAAGAGGCGGGCTTGCGAGGGCTGATCGCCATCCACGACACTACCCTGGGGCCAGCCATGGGCGGCTGCAGGATGTGGCCCTATGCCACTGAGGAGGAGGCCGTGGCCGACGCGCTGCGGCTGTCCCAGGGCATGAGCTACAAGTCGGCGGTGGCAAACTCCAACTACGGCGGCGGCAAGGCCGTGATCTGGGGCGACCCCGCCACCGACAAGAGCGAGGAGCTGTTCCGGGCGCTGGGCCGGTTCGTGGAAGGGATGGGGGGCCGGTTCATCACCGGCACCGACGTGGGGACCTCGGCGTGGGACTTCGTCTGGACGGGGAGGGAGACACGGCACGTCGTGGCACTGCCTGAGCAGTACGGCGGCAGCGGCGACACCAGCGTGACCACGGCGTTTGGGGTGCTGATGGGCATAAAGGCCTGCGTGAGGGAGGCGCTGGGCCAGGGCAGCCTGAAGGGCGTCACCGTTGCGCTTCAGGGGGTGGGCAAGGTGGGCGAGAAGCTGCTGGCGCACCTTCTGGCCGAGGGGGCCGAGGTGGTGGTGGCCGACACGGACCCCGCCCGCGTGGAGAGGGTCTGCGCTGCCCACGGCGTGAAGTCGGTGCCGGCCGACCAGGTCTACGACCAGCCCTGTCAGGTATTCTCTCCCAACGCCCTGGGCGGAGTGCTGAACGATGCCACCATCCCTCGCCTGAGATGCAGGATAGTGGCGGGAGGGGCCAACAACCAGCTTGCCGAGGACCGCCACGGAGACATGCTTCAGGAGCGCGGCATCCTCTACGCCCCCGACTTCGTGATCAACGCCGGCGGCCTCATCCAGGTCTGCGAGGAGAGGGAAGGCTTCGATCGCGACCGTGCCTTCCGCCGCGCGGCGGGCATCTATGACGCTCTGCTGCGCATCTTCGCCATCTCCAGGGAGCGGGGGGTCCCCACGCACCGGGCCGCGAATATGCTGGCCGAGGAGCGCATGGCAAGAATAGGGGCGCTTGACCGCATCTACGTGCCCTAGGGGCTGGGCGGGAAGCGGCCGGCGCTGGGCGGAGCGGCCTGCGTTGTGCCGGGAGACAGGGGAAGGAGGCTGCGGGGGATGTCGGTGTTCGAGCTCATGGAGAGGCGCGGCCACGAGCAGGTCGCCTTCTGCTTCGACAAGGCCTCGGGGCTCAAGGCCATCATAGCCATTCACGACACCACCCTGGGGCCGGCCCTGGGCGGCTGCCGGATGTGGCCGTACAGCAGTGAGGAAGAGGCCCTGATCGATGTCTTGCGGCTTTCCGAGGGCATGACCTACAAGAACGCCGTGATGGGCCTCGACCTCGGGGGCGGCAAGTCGGTGATAATCGGCGACCCGCGCCGGGACAAGAGCGAGGAGCTGTTCCGGGCTTTCGGGAGGTTCGTCCAGAGCCTGAACGGGCGGTACATAACGGCGGAGGACGTGGGCACTTCGGTGGAGGACATGGGCTGGGTGAGGCTGCAGACCCGGCACGTGGTGGGGCTTTCCACCTCGAGTGGCGACCCCTCTCCGCTGACAGCTTTCGGAGTCTTCAGGGGGATGAAGGCCTGCCTCAGGGAGGTCTTCGGCAGCGAGAGCCTGCAGGGCCGCCGGGTGGCGGTTCAGGGCGTGGGCCACGTGGGCTATCACCTCGTCCGCCACCTTGTCGACGCCGGCGCCGAGGTGTTCGCGGCCGACATATTCGAGGAGAAGGTAAAGCGGGTGGTGGACGAGTTCAAGGTCACCCCCGTCGCCCCCGACTCCATATACGACCTGGACTGCGACGTGTTCGCCCCCTGCGCCCTGGGGGCGGTGATCAACGACGAGACCCTGCCGCGGCTGAAGTGCCGGATAGTCGCCGGCTCAGCCAACAACCAGCTCGCTGACAAGGAGCGGCACGGCGACGCTATTCACGAACGCGGCATCCTCTATGCCCCCGACTTCGTCATCAACGGCGGCGGCGTAATCAACGTGGCCGACGAGATGGAGCCGGGCGGCTACAACCGGGAGCGGGCCTACGCCCGCGTGAGCACCATTTACGACAAGGTAGCCGAGGTGATCAATATCTCCAGGCGGGAGGGGGTGCCGACGTACAAGGCCGCAGACCTCATGGCTGAGGGCCGCATCGCCCGCCTGGGGCGGCTAAAGAAGATCTACCTGCCCTGAAGCCGGGTAACAGGCAATGGCGGCCGTCCGATAATATGGAGGGGACATGTAGCGTGAGGGCCAGTGACCGCCGGGTGGTGGTGTTCTTCGGATCCCTCGGCAGCGGCAAGACAGAGGCGGCGCTGAACTACGCCCTGTGGCTGGCCCGGACGGAGCCGGTCCGCCTCGTTGACCTTGACCTGGTGACCCCGCTGTTCCGCAGCCGGGATGCCGAGGGGGCGCTCCGGCGCCGTGGGGTGATGGTCGCCGGCCCTCCTCCTGAGCTGTGGCTAGCCGACCTGCCAGTGCTTCCGGCGCAGGTCCGGGCCGCCCTGGCCCCGCCGGGTCCGGTGGTGCTCGACGTAGGCGGCGGCGAGGCCGGCTCGCGGGTCATGGGCTGTCTTGCGGCCTTCCTCGTTCCCGGCGAGTACGAGGCCTGGTTCGTGGTCAATCCCTACCGCCCGTTCACCCGCACTCCTGGAGGGATAGCCTCCTCGCTGCGGGCGATGGAGCGGGCCGCGGGGTTTTCGGCTACCGGCCTGGTGAGCAATCCCCACCTGGGTGCCGAGACCCGGGTGGAGGAGGTGCTCTCCGGCCACAGGGTGGTGCGGGAGGCGGCCAGTGAGGTGGGACTGGCCATTCGGTTCCTATGTGTCACGCGGGACCGGGCCCTGGAGGTCGCCCGGAGCGGGGTCGGGGACCCCGTGTTCCCGCTTACGCGTTTCATGAAGGCCCCATGGGAACGGAGCGCTGAGGCCCAGGAGGGGTGAGCCGGTGCAGAAGGTGGTATTCCGAGAGGACCGGTGCAAGGGCTGCGAGCTGTGCACCGCCGTCTGCCCCCAGAAGATCATCCACATGGGGGAAGGCCTGAACCGGCAGGGCTACCATCCCGCCAAGGTGGATGACCAGGAGAAGTGCACCAGTTGCACGCTCTGCGCCCGCGTCTGCCCGGACATGGTGATCGAGGTGTATCGCTAAGCACGGCGCTGGTCCCGTAAAGGAAGGTGCTGCCATGGGGGACAGGGTGTTGATGAAGGGCAACGAGGCCATCGGCGAGGCGGCCATCGTGGCCGGGTGCCGGTGCTTCTTTGGCTACCCCATCACGCCCCAGAACGAGCTTCCGGAGTACATGGCCCGCCGGCTGCCCGAGGTGGGCGGGGTGTTCGTGCAGGCCGAGAGCGAGGTGGCCGCCATCAACATGGTCTACGGGGCCGCCGCCGCCGGAGCACGCGCCATGACGTCTTCGTCCAGCCCGGGGGTCAGCCTCAAGCAGGAGGGCATCTCCTACCTCTCCGCCTGCGAGCTGCCCTGCGTGGTAGTCAACATGGTGCGGGGCGGCCCGGGGCTGGGCGGCATCCAGCCTGCCCAGTCCGACTACTTCCAGGCCACGAGGGGGGGAGGCCACGGGGACTACCGGACCCTGGTCTACGGGGCGGCCTCGGTCCAGGAGCTGGTCGACCTCACCATAGAGGCCTTTGACGCCGCCGACCGCTACCGCAACCCGGTGCTGCTGCTGGCCGACGGCATCCTGGGCCAGATGATGGAGCCGGCGGTCTTCCCCGACTCGCCCCCGCTCCCGCCCCCAGCCAAGCCCTGGGCGGTAACCGGGGCCTCGGGAAGGCCGCGCAACCTGATCAACTCCCTCATCCTTCAGCCTGATATGCTGGAGGCCCACAACTGGCGGCTGATGGAGAAGTTCCGCCAGATCGAGGAGCGGGAGGTGCGCTGGGAGGAGGACCAGCTCGACGACGCCGAGCTGGTGGTGGTGGCCTACGGCACCACCGCCAGGGTTGTCAGGGCGGCCCTGGGGGCGGCCCGCCGCGAGGGCCTCAAGGTGGGGCTGCTCCGGCCCATCACGCTCTGGCCCTTCCCCGCCCAGCCGCTGAGGCGGCTCAAGAGGGCACGGGCCGTCCTCACCGTGGAGATGAGCACCGGCCAGATGGTGGAGGACGTGAGACTGGCCGTGGAGGGGCGGTTGCCGGTGCAGTTCTACGGCCGTACCGGCGGGGTGGTGCCCACCCCGCGGGAGGTTCTGGCCAGGATAAAGGAGATAGCGGGGGAGCTTGCGCAGGAGGCAGGTGGGCGTAAGTGAAGCAGGTGTTCGGCAGGCCCAGGGTGCTTAACGATGTCGTCATGCACTACTGCCCCGGATGCCATCACGGCGTGATTCACCGGCTGATCGGCGAGGTGGTAGACGAGCTGGGCATCGCCGAGCGCACCATAGGCATCGCCCCGGTGGGCTGCTCCGTGCTGGCCTACAACTACTTCAACCTTGACTTCGTACAGGCGGCGCACGGGCGGGCCCCGGCGGTCGCCACGGGGATAAAGCGGGCCCTGCCCGACCGCGTCGTCTTCACCTACCAGGGAGACGGGGACCTCGCGGCCATAGGCACCGCCGAGGTGGTACACGCCGCGATGCGCAGTGAGCGCATCACAGTGGTGTTCGTTAACAACGCCGTGTTCGGTATGACCAGCGGCCAGATGGCCCCCACTACACTGGTGGGTCAGAAGACCACGACCACGCCCTGGGGGCGCGACGCCAGGGTCCACGGCCACCCCCTTCGGGTGGCGGAGATGCTGGCGGCGCTGTACGGCCCGGCGTACATAGCCCGGGTCTCGGTGCACACCCCGGCGCAGGTGATGAAGGCCAAGAAGTGCCTGGAGAAGGCTTTCCGGACCCAGTTGGAGGACAGGGGGTTCTCCATGGTCGAGTTCGTGTCCAACTGCCCCACCAACTGGGGTCTGAGTCCCCTCGACTCGGTGAGGTGGCTGGAGGAGAACATGCTCAAGTACTACCCCTTGGGCGAGTTCAAGCTGCCCGAGGAGGTGGCCTGAGTGACGCGGGAATTCCTGCTGGCGGGTTTCGGGGGCCAGGGCGTCATGTCCCTGGGCATGGTGCTCACCTACGCCGGGATGCTGGAGGGCAGGCAGGTCTCCTGGATGCCGTCCTACGGCCCGGAGCAGCGGGGGGGCACGGCCAACTGCTCGGTGATCATCTCCACCGAGCCCATCGGCTGCCCCGTCGTCACCGAGCCGGACGTGCTGGTGGCCATGAATCCCCCCTCGTGGGAGAGGTTTTGTGGCGCGGTCAGGCCCGGGGGGCTGGCGGTGGTCAACAGCTCCATGGTGAAGGTGTCCAGGGCGCGGGAGGACATCAGGCTGACCCAGATCCCCGCCACCTCGCTGGCCGAGGGGCTGGGCAACCTCCGGATGGCCAACATGGTAGTGCTGGGGGCGCTGGTGGGCCTCACCGGGGTCGTGGGCATGGACTCGGTCAAGAAGGCGCTGGACAAGGTCTTCCCCGGCAGGGAGCACCTCGTGGCCGCCAACCGGGCCGCCCTGGACAAGGGCCTGGCCTGGGTGACCGGCGGGGCTGCCGCCGGAGCCGCCGGTTGAGGCGGGCGCGTGGCGCGGAGGCGGTGGGAGGCTGCCGGCGCGGGGCGAGCGGTGTTGCGCGGCTGGGGGCGTCCATGGGCGGGGGGCGTTCCGCCCCGGCCCGTCCAGGGAGTTTCCCGGGGAGGGAGCCCTAGATGAGCGACCAGGACGAGAGGGGCAAGGCGAGAGACAAGGTCACCGTGGAGCAGGTGGAGTCGCTTCTGGCCCAGTTGCCCGGCGTGCTGTCGGCCCGCATCGTAGTGAACGACTGGGGGGCCATAGAAGAGGTCCACGTGCTGGCCACCACCGAGCGCAACCCCAAGCAACTGGTCCGCGACGTAGAGAGCTCGCTCGCCGCCCGGTGGGGCATGAACATCGACCACAAAAAGATCAGCGTGGCCCAGGTGACTGGGATGGAGCCCACTCTCCCGGCGATCAGGCTCTGTCTGGCCAACGTTCAGTCGGTAGTGGACGCGGCCCGGGGGCTGGTTGAGCTGACGGTGACCCTCAACCTGCCCGACGACGAGGAGGCCGTCTTCGTGGGCCGGGCAGCCGGCCCCTACTCCCACTACCACATCCTGCGGCTGGCGGCGCAGGCGGCCCTGGAGGCGCTCAACAAGACGGTGACCGCCCGGTATCTCTTCACACTGGAGGACGTAAAGGCCGTAAACCTCGGCACACGCGAGGTCATCGTGGTGCTGGTGGCCCTCATCACGCCTCGCGGCGACGAGGAGCTCCTGGTGGGCTCGTCGCTCACCGAGCACGACGGGATAGAGGCGGCGATCAAGGCCACGTTGCAGGCCACCAACCGGAGGATGGGAAGGCTCTACGCCCGCAAGCGGGCCAGGAGGAAGAAGGAGGACAGGCTCCCCGGCGATGGCTTGGGGAACGGGGCAGGGGGCCCTGGCGGCCAGGTGGAGGGGGAGGGCGGGGGCGAGGCAGGCGAACCGGAGTAGGGCCCCAGGTGCAGATTCCCGCCCGGGGGCCGAGACACGCCGCGGCGGGGCCCGGGGAAGGCCGGGCCCCGCCTTCTCGTTTCGGCGCCGGTTTTCCTCTGGGGGACCGGGGGTCCTGGGGGTTGGGACAGGCGAAGCTCCATGGCTCCGTCCTCGCTGAAGCTGACGCACTGCAGCCTGCCCGGGACCGCTGCGGTGCTTGCGGCAGCTTACTGCTCCGGCAGAGGATCCCTCTCGAAACCCTCGCAGCCACCCTGGCAGCTCCCCACGCAGCTTCCCTGGCAGGTCGCCGTGCAGCCGTCCATGCACCCCCACGGGCACCAGATGGGCCCGTCCACCTGGCTCTTGAGCTGCACCTTAGAGCAGATAAACACGCGTATCACCTCGCTTTGCCGCTTCGAATTTGTCAGGGGACCGGCGGATCCCTGAACATCCCCTTCGGCAGTACTGAGCGTTTCCTGCCACTTTCTTCCATTCGATGTCCTGGCCCTCTTTTCCTCTTTCTAACCTCCGGCGCGGTGAGCCAGGGGGAAACTGCGACGTCCTGCCATACGACCGTCGAGGGGGCCGGCCGCCTTCGTCCCGTAAGGGTCCTTTCCCGTCGGCCGGCACCGTAGAGCCCCTCCCGCCAGCCGCCCGGCAGGCACCGGCACTCGCCCCTTCCCCCAGCGGGGAACAATAGCCCCGGAAAGGGGGGGCTGCAGGCGGTGCTCAGCCTGAGCCGAGGGCGGGTCCGGAAGATAGTAGGCCGCCGGCCCGGTGCCACGCTGGCCGAGGTGGAGCTGGAGGGCGGCGGGGTGTCGCTGGCTCTGGCTTATGACCGGTTTGCCCCGGGGTTGTGCGCCGGCCAGGAGGTCTTCCTCAATACCACCGCCCGCCGGCTCGGCCTGGGGACGGGGGGGCTTGACTTCGTGCTGCCCCATCCCCGCAGCGCCCCCGCCCCGGCCGGCCTTCGGAGACCCGACCAGCGCCCTCAGAACAGACTGTCGAAAGGTGATGATGGTTGCGCGTCGGCCCCCTCTCCCGCCGACCCCGCCGCCGACCGGCCCGGCCCGGGCCACGTCATGAAGCTTCGCTACACCCCGCTCCAGTTCGCCTGTCTTGCGGTGGAGGAGGAGGCCAGCCCGCACCATCAGGCCCTAAAAGACCCTCCCGGCCTGGGCGGGATGCCGGTGGTGGCCTGTGGGCTCCATAGCCAGATCGGCCCGGTAGCGGCTGCGCTGGCCCTGCTCACCGCCGGGCGGGCGCGGCTGGCCTACGTCATGACCGACGGCGGGGCGCTGCCCCTGACGCTCAGCGAGCTGGTCCCGGCCCTGCGCCAGAGGCGGCTGCTGTGCGCCACCATCACCTCGGGGCACGCGTTCGGCGGCGACCTGGAGGCGGTGAACATCTATAGCGCGCTTTTGGCGGCGCGGTGGGCGGCGGAGGCCGACGCCGCCGTGGTGGCCATGGGGCCTGGGGTGGTGGGGACCGGGACGCGCTACGGGTTCTCCGGCGTGGAGCAGGCCCAGGTAGTCGACGCAGTGAACGCCCTGGGCGGACTGGCCCTGGCTGTGCCCCGGCTGAGCTTCGCCGACCTCCGGCCCCGCCACCGCGGGCTGAGCCACCACACCCTTACCGCGCTGGGCCGCCTGGCCCATTCCCCCGCCGTCGTGTGCCTCCCCCGCCTGAAGCCCCCCGAGCAGGCTCTGGTGCTGCAGCAGATTGCCGCGGAGCCCGGGATGGCCCGCCACCGTCTGGCCTTCGCCGACGGGTCGGTCGCGCTGCGGGCACTGGAGCACTACGGCCTCGCCGTCACCACCATGGGCCGGGGCCCGGCCCAGGACCCGGTCTTCTTCCTGGCGGCGGGCGCTGCGGCCGCGGTGGCCGCCTCCTACCTGCCCGGACCCCGATGTGAGTAAAATTGTTCGTGGTGGAAGGTGATGGCTGGGGGTGAAAAAGAGGGAAGAGGGGGCTCGCTCTTGAAGG
>JAIMBG010000090.1 GCA_023511555.1 Acetobacteraceae bacterium
CGTATCCGGTGGTCTGCTCCCCGTAGTAGATCTCCGGCCGGGAGATCTTGAGGGGCTCCGCATCCGTCTGGGGCGGGATGTCGCGGACCCAGAGGACCGGCATGCCCTCAGCCGTGAACTCCGTGGCCGGGCTGACCACCGCGCCGTAGCCGTGGGTATACTTGAGGTGCAGGTTGACCCAGGTACGGGCCTGCTGCGGGAGCTGTTCCTGGTTGATCTCCCGGGCAGACAGCAGCACCTGCCGGGGCCGGCCGTCCACCACGTACCGGTCGACATCGACGTCGGCGAAGTTGTAGTACAGGCGGATCTCCTGGAGCTGGCTGTACGTCTGCTGCAGCGGCCGCCAGTCCCAGAGACGGACGTTGTCGACCGTGTCCCGGTTCCGGTCCAGATCCTCGCGGCCCAGGTTCTCGTCCGCGGAGAAAGGCCGCTCGCCGATGCGGTCCAGGTCGTAGGCGTGCCGGGTGAGCCGGATGTTGTTCTCGATGTACGGCCTTTCCCGGGCTATTTCGTTGGGAGACACGGCGAATTGCTGCACCAGCAGGGGGTACGCCGTGCCGAGCAGGAGCGACACGCCCACCAGAAGTCCCACCCCGGCTAGAAGCAGCCGGTGGTCGCGCCGGAACGCGGTGGCCGCGGCCAGCCCGGCTGCGACCAGCGAGATCCCCACCAACGCCCAGAGCGCCGGCAGCGAGGCATGGACGTCGGTGTAGCTTGCCCCGAAAACCACTCCCCTAGGCGAGTAAAGCAGCCGGAACATGGCCAGCCGGTAGCCCAGGGCTTTGTATACGAAGAAGCCCGCCGCCACAAGCGACAGGTAGATGCGCGCCCCCCTCGCCAGCCTCACCCTTCCCCGGGGGAACTCCAGCCCCCCGGTGAGGAGCAGGACGAAAAGCATCACGGGGACGCTGACCCAGAACAGCAAGCCGCCCAGGCGGTAGAAGAAGCTGTAAATGGGGAGGACGAACACGTAGAACCCCGCGTCCAGGCCGAACACGGGCTCAGCCACTCCGAACTCCACCCGGTGGAGGAACGCCTGGAAGGTCAGCCACTGGCCGCTCGACGACAGGCCCACCAGCAGCCCGAGGAACAGGCTCAGGCCCAAAAAAACCCTGTCCAGGCGGCGGGGCTGCAGCAGGCGGTCGAGCGGCGGCCCCACGGCCTGTGCCTCCAGTGGCAGCGAGCGTCGCCCGAGCCAGAGTATAAGGTATAGAAGCAGCGCGAACAGGCCCCCAGCCACGGCCCCTACTGCGGCGCGAGAGCCCAGGGCAGTGCTGAAGACCGCCGCCTGTCCCAGTGAGCGAAACCACAGCCACTCGGTGTAGATATACGACCCCACGGAGGAAAGCAGGATCAGCACCAGGACCAGCGCACCAAACCCTATCAGGGTGATCCGACGGAACACCCCACTCCCTCCCCCTGCTTGCCGTTGCCTCTTGTACTTCCCTTCTCACCCCCGGTTTTCCTGCTGTTGAGGCCGTTCTGGGGCGGGTTCCGCTGCGGATCTCCCGCCTACCGCCTCGAAGCGGACCACATAGTCCAGGACGGCCGTGACCAGGGTGGCATGGGCCCAGGTGAGGGGGGCGACGGACAGGGGCTCGCCGGTGTATGGGTGGAGCTGCTCGGGGAGGATGCCGGTATCCAGCGCCCGCTCGGCCGCCCAGCGGAGGAGCGTGGCTGCGACCCGCAGGTCCTCCCGGGACCGGGCCAGGGCGGTGTGCCAGGAGGCCAGCCACAGCGTGGAGATGAGCCAGGGGTTGCCTGGCACCTTCACGGGGTCGTCGCCCCGTCGGAAGTAGCCGTCCCCGGCGTACCGCGCCACTCCGCCCACGTCGGTGTCCACCCAGAGGCCGCGGCTCACCGCGCGCATCGTTTCCAGCACCCGGGGGTCATCCGGCGGGAGCACACCCAGGAGCCAGATGCCTGCCAGACTGGACTCCAGGGTGGGATCGGGCTTGAGCTCCCCGCGGGCATCGGCCACTAGGCCCCTGATGAAGCGCCTGAGGTCCGGGGAGTAAAGCTGCGACTCCAGTCCGCGGCGCACCTCGTCGCGGGCCCGAGAGAACAGTTCCCGGTCGCGGTCGTCGCCCATGTACCCTGCGAAGCAGGCCGCTGCATGCAGACCACCCGCCACCGCCGCCACCGTAAACGTGTGCACCCCCCACCGCTCCTCCCAGAGGTCGTAGCTGGCCAGCGGCAGGCCGCTCGAGGGGTCGCGGTACGCCGCCAAGAACCTGCCGGCCGTTCGCACTAGCCCGTCGTAGAGCTCGGCCACGAACTCCAGGTCCCGGTGGCACCGGTAGTGGTTGTGCAGCGCACAAAGCACCAGGGCGGTCTCATCCTCCTGGATGGGCTGGGCCCGGGCGGGGCTGGCCGCAGCAGGGGCTGGCTGCTGCGCCTCTCCGCCCGTCGCGGGGGGCACAGGGCCTCCACCGGGCAGCACCACCCCCGCCCGGGGAGGGAGCGGCCCCTGCGAGGCCCGCACCAGCCAGGGGTGCCAGGTTGAGCCCAGGGTGCCGTCGGGGTTGTACTTCTGCCACAGGAACCCCTCCGGGGCCAGAACCGTCTGGCAGAAGCGGAAGAAGCGGCGGGTCAGCGAGGCATAACCGGCACGGTCCAGGGCCCAGGCGGCGAACGCCGCGTCGCGGGGCCAAACGTAGCTGTAGTGGTCGCGGTTAGTCGCGAGGATGTCAGAGTCATTGGCGGCCAGGATCCCGCCTGAGTTGTCCACCTGCGTCCGAATCACCAGGAGGGAGCGCTTGTAAAGTTGCACTACCCTGGGGTCCAGGTCACCGAAGTCTACCTCCCTCTGGCTCACCCACTGCCGCCAGAATGCGGCGGTCTGGTCCTGGAGGCGCCGGGGTCCCTCCCGGACCACCAGGGCATGCCCGCTTCGGGCGCCCTCCAGCCCCCGGGCGGCCACCAGCCAGTAGAAACAGGTCTCTTCCCCGCCCGGCCGCAGGTTGAGGCGGAGGCTGAAGGTGGAGTCTACCGCCCCGTGCGACACCGGATTGCCCTCGAGGTGGCCGTCCTCGGCATCCCGCCAGGTCCCTTCGGCGCCGCCGTATCGCTTGCGGCCGCAGGAGTACTCGAACAGGGTGCCTTCCGGAGAGGAGCCCGAAAACAAAAAGACCGTCCCCCGCTTGTAGTGGACCAGCGCCCCGGTCTCGGGGTCAAACAGGGCCGTGTCGCCCACGTCCGACTCGTCGATGTTCACGTCGTTGGTGAAGAACACCAGCAGGTGGCGGGGGGACCCGGAGAGGTCGCTCAGCTTAACCTGGCGTATGAAGATGTTGGCCCGGTGGTGAACGCAGTCGCGCAGCGCCATGCGCAGGCCAAGCCCCCTGTGTACCGCGGTCACCCGCGTCACCAGGGTGTCGGGCTCGTAGCCCAGGATCCTCTCCCAGCCGTCCTCGTCCAGCCAGGAGAACCGGCCCTCAGCCCACACCCCCACCAGGTTGCGGCGCCCGGCTATGTGGTTGACCTGGCCTACGTACGGATAGTATAGGTCCCGTAGGGCCAGACGTGAGTCCAAATTGATCAGCAGCGTCCCGTTGCCTAAGACCAACGGCCTGGGCAATGCCTTCACTCTCCACCGGACCGAGCGCTCTGACCTGCAGCCATCGGTAAGTATGCCGCGCCCGGTTCCGGCCGTATACTGCGGCCGAGGTACGCTTCAGGGGTGGGGACGGCCCGGGGCCAAGGCTGCGCATAACGGCTGAGGCTTTGCACCATTCTAAGCGTGCGGGCCGCCCGCCGCCGCCTTGTCAAGGGGGGATTCCCGGTGGCCCTGTTTTTCTTACTGCTCTGGCTGGTGGTCCTGCCCCTGGCCGGGCTGGCCCTGGCTGCCTACCTGATCTACCGGGGAGCGGCCGCCCGGGGCCGCCGGGTGGCCCCGGGGCCGGGCGCGGCGGCCCGCGAGCCCCCACCTGCCGCGGGGCCGTTTGCTGCCCCGTTCCCTCTCCGGCGCGAGGGGGAAGCCCCGGGCGAGATGGAAGCGGCCGGTGAGATTGCCCCGGCCGTCGCCCCCGGCCTGCCCGAGAGCTACGGCGAAGACAGGCTGGTGCTGCTGACCCGCGATCCATACTGGCTGTTTGCCTACTGGGAACTGGGGCCGGCGCTGGAGGCCGAAGCCCGGAGGCGCCTGGGTCCGGCCTACGCTGCCTCCCAGCCGGTGCTGCGGCTGTACGACCTGGAAGTGGGAGACCACCTGGATTCCCGGCTCACGCCGGAGGCCTCAAGCTGGTATCTGAACCCGGCGCGGCCGGGGCACCGCTTCCTCGCCGAGCTGGGCTTGCTGGATCCCTCCGGCCGCTTCCTGTCCCTGTTGCGATCCAATCTTGCGGCCACGCCGCCGGACGGGCCCGCCCCGTCTGAGGAAGGGGAGTGGGCCTGCCCAGAGGAGCTGTTCCTCCGCCTCTTCCCCTGGCTCCGCCGCCCCAGGGGTCCCGGGTCGCCGCTGGCCTGGGGGCGAAGGGGACCGGTGAGGATAGAGGCGGGGTTCAGCCCCGGCCTGCGCCACAGCCGGCCCTGGGGGTGATGCCGGTGGAAGTCGAGGGGTTCCTGGCCCTCATACTGCACGCCCACCTCCCCTATGTGCGCCACCCGGAGTGCGAGGGGGGCCTGGAGGAGAGGTGGCTCATGGAGGCCATAACCGAGTCCTACATCCCGCTGCTCGAGGTCTTGGAAGGCCTGGAGCGGGACAACGTCCCCGTCCGGGTCTCGGTTTGCCTGACCCCTACCCTGGGTTCGATGCTGACCGACGGACTGCTGCAGGACAGGTACCGGCGGCACCTGGAGCGGCACCTGGAGCTTGCCGCCAGGGAACAGGAAAGGACGCGCGGCGACCCCGACTTCGCCCCGCTCGCGGCCATGTATCGGGGGCGCCTGGAGCGGGCCCGCGACTACTGGGAGGGCGCCCGATCCGACCTCCTGAGCCGGTTCAGGGGGTTGCAGGACCGTGGCCGGATTGAGCTTCTGGCATCTGCCGCCACCCACGGGTACCTGCCACTCCTGGGGCTCCGCCGGGAGACGGTGCGGGCACAGGTGGCAGTCGGCGTCGAGGCCTACCGCCGGTCGTTCGGCCGCGACCCCAGCGGGTTCTGGCTTCCCGAGTGCGGGTTCAACCCCGGCGACGACGAAGTCCTGCGGGAGTTCGGCCTGCGCTGGGTGGTGCTGGAGACGCACGGGGTGCTTTTTGCCTCCCGCCGCCCGCGCTACGGCCCCTTTGCCCCCATCCTCTGCCCCTCGGGCCTGGCTGCTTTTGCCCGGGATGTGGAGACGTCAAAGCAGGTGTGGAGCTCCCTGGAGGGGTACCCGGGGGACTACTTCTACCGCGACTTCTACCGCGACATCGGCTACGACCTGGGACTGGACTATCTTGCCCCCTACCTTCCCGGAGGGCGGCTCCGCTGCCACACCGGGTTCAAGTACTACCGGGTCACCGGGCCCACCGACCAGAAGCAGCCCTATGTCCCGCGGCTGGCTGAAGAAAAGGCGGCCGAGCATGCCGCCAACTTCCTGTTCAACCGCTCCCACCAGGTGGAGTACCTGGCACAAGTGATGGACCGGCCGCCGGCGGTGGTCGCGCCGTATGACGCCGAGCTCTTCGGTCACTGGTGGTTCGAGGGGCCGCGGTGGCTGGACCTGGTGCTGCGGGGCATCGGCCGCGGCCACAGGCTCAGGGCGGTCACGCCCTCGGACTACATGGACCGGTTCCCGCGAAACCAGGTGGCCGTGCCCTCGATGTCGAGCTGGGGCTACAAAGGCTACAGCGAGGTGTGGCTGGAAGGCAGCAACGACTGGATATACCGGCACCTTCACCTGGCCGCGGACCGTATGGTGCGGCTGGCCAACGCCCACCCCGCCGCCCAGGGCCTTACCCGCCGTGCGCTGACCCAGGCCGCCCGGGAGCTCTTGCTTGCCCAGGCGAGCGACTGGGCGTTCATCATGAAGGCGGGCACGGCAGCGGACTACGCCAGGGGCCGCACCGTCGCCCATCTGGCGGCCTTTCAGAGGCTGGAGGCAGCCTTGAGCGCCACTCCCCCCGGCGCTCCCGGCGACGCCGTGGCCCTTGCCGGCCTGGATCCCGCCTGGCTGGAGGAGCAGGAGTCCCGCCACAACCTGTTTCCCTGGCTGGACTACAGGGTCTTCCGCTCCGATTGGCGGGGGCCTGTCCTGACCCGCCCCGGGGCTGAGGCTGAGCCGGCCCCGGAGGCCTCCGTGCCCGCCGGGGGCTAAGGGTACGGAGGCCTGCTGCCGCCCCTCAGAGCAGGTGCCGGCGCCCCGCAGTCCCTGCCGCGGTGCGCCTCTCTCCATCGCCCTCCCGGCTGCGGCCGGCCGTTTACGGGACTCCGGCCGGTAGACTCTCCCGGCGGTCAGCGCTGGGCCCTTTCCGCCACGGGCACGCGTTGCCCGGACGGGCGCACCCCCGCCCGGCGGTCGGCGCCTTTCCCTTCTCCTCGCCCGGTGCCCCCTCTGAGGCCGGAGCTGGACGGCGGCTTCCCATCGGTTGCCTCTGTTTTTACCACGGCCGGGGACGACATGGCATACTTTTATGCAAAAGAAAAACCTGGTGCCTGGCAGGAAAACAAGAACTAACGCAGAATTGGCTTGGTAACAAAGATACTTGTACCCCTGCGGGCGGCCGTCTGCCGCCCCAGGGGTGACGGCTAGCTCAATGAGGAAGGGGGGACGGGAGGGGGGCAAGATGGAGGAGTTCCCGGCGCTGAGGACACCTGCTGGGCATGGTGCCTGACTGAAGAAGCGCACGAGGAGGGTAGCGCATGGAGGTCGAGAAGCTCTACACGCGGAAGGCCACCGGCCTGGTCCGCCAGATCGGCACCCTGACCGCGGTCCTGATAGCCGTATGTAACGTGGTCGGGCTGGGCTGGCAGAAGCGCGTCTTCCAGGCTGCGGGCTGGACCCCGGTAGCCGAAAGCCAGTACTTCCTGGGTATCCATCCCGTCACCATGGCCTTCCTGCTGGCGGGCATTGTGATTCTGATCTCCCTCTACTGCTACGCCATGCTCTCGGCCGCGATGCCCAAGTCCGGCGGCGGGTACATCCACATCTCCCGTATCATCAGCCCGGGCTGGGGCTTCGTGGCGACCTGGATGCAGTTCTGGTCGGTAGCTGTCTCATACGGCCTCATCGCCGTCGCCACGCTGGAGGCAGTGTGGCTCTTTGGCGGGTTGGCGGGCATAAGCCTGCCCGGCTGGCTGACCAGTCCCTATGGCCTGTTCCTGTCAGGCCTGGTGGTGGTCGCCATCTTCAGCACCATCGCCTGCTTCGGCGTCCGGCTCACTGGGTACCTGCTGCAGGTGATGTTCTGGATCCCGGCCGTCATCCTGGTCTGCATCTACTTCATCTTCATCGCCGCGAACCCGGGCGCCATGGAGCAGGGCTTTATGGCCCTGTTCAACCACGCCCCTGTTGAGTACACCCAGGCGGCTATCGCCCAGGGCATGGCCGACATCGCCGCCAAGAACAGCTACTGGGGCGCCGTCGCCAGCGCCATCCTGGCCGCATACTGGGCCTACATCGGCTACGCGGCGGCCACCTTCGTCGCCGGCGAGGTCAAGGAGGCGCACCGCACCCTGCCTCGCGCCATGTTCACCTCCGGCGTGGTCATCATCCTCATCTACATGACCATCAGCTTCCTCATGGCGCGGGCTGCCCGGATGATCGGGCAGGTCGGCGACTTCTCGGTGCTGTCGGCCATCGGGTTCATGAACTTCGGTGGAGGCAGCTTCGCGGACGCCAACCTGCCGAAGGTCGGAGGCTGGATGCCGGTCATAGCGGCCATGCAGGCGGCAGGGATGGGCATGAACTGGGTCATGCCCCTCCTGGTGGTGTTTGCCGCCCTGTGGGTGGCCAACGACATCCCGCCGTTCATCCTGACCACGTCGCGCATGATCTTCGCCATGGCGTTCGACCGGCTGCTGCCCCGCCGGCTGGCTGACGTCAACCAGAAGTGGCACTCGCCGGTCAACGCGATCATCTTCGTGTCCTGCATCTCGGTCCTCTTCGGCTGTACGGCGGAGTCGGACCTGTTCTCCAGCGGAGGCATAAAGGCGCTGGCGTTCCTCAACCCGATCATCGGGTCGGCGGGCGCCATCGCCGCCACCGACCTGTGGGACATCTTCTTCTTCACCGTGGTGGCCGTGGCCGCGCTGATGTTCCCCTTCAGGAAGCCGGAGATCTTCGAGCGGTCCCCCTTCCGCGTGTCTAAGACCTGGACCACGGTGCTGGCCGCGCTGGCCGTCGCCGGGAACATCTGGATGTTCCTGGTCGTGGCCTTCCACAAGCACGGCTGGAACCTGCTGGGCCTCAATAGCTGGAAGGCGGCGATTCCGCTCCTGTTCTCCATCGGGCTCGGCCTGGCGGGCTACATCATCTACGCCTACTACAGCAATGTGGCCAAGCGCACCGGCGTGGAGCTGACCACCATCTTCACCGAGCTTCCGCCTGACTAGAGCGCTGCCGGCCTCGGACCTGGGTCCAGGGCGGCAGGGCTGACTTGGGAGGTAGCTCTTGCCGGGGGTGGTCAGGCAAGAGCTACCTCCTTTTTGGAATTGGGGGACGGCGCGGCCCGGCACGGGACGCCCGGGAAAGGAGAGGGCTATGGCTATTGACCCCGCGCGGGAAAAGCGGTTCGTCGATGAAGCCTTGTCCATTGTAAGGCGTGGCGAGGAGGAGGGCATACTGCTGCGCCTCCTGGGTGCCACGGCGGTGAAGCTCCACTGTCCCAAGTTCGGCCGACTTTATGAGGGCATGGCCCGGGCCCTGACGGACATCGACTTCGTCACCTACAGCAAGTTCAACGCCAGTATGGTCAAGTTCTTCACCAGCCTGGGCTATCAAGCCAACGAGCGCCTCATCTGGCTTTACGGCCGCCAGAGGCACATATACTGGTGCCAGGAAAAGGGCTGGCAGGCCGACATCTTCTTTGACGAGCTCCAGATGTGCCACACCGTGGACTTCCGCGGCAGGCTGGAGCTCGACAGTCCCACCATCACCCTGGCCGACCTGGTGCTGGAGAAGATGCAGATCGTAAAGATCAACGTCAAGGACATCAAGGACGTTATCATCCTCCTGCGGGAGCACGAGGTCGGCATGTCCGAGACCGAGACGGTCAACGCCGCCCACATCGCCCGGGTGCTTTCGGGCGACTGGGGCTTCTACTATACGGTCACCACCAACCTGAACAAGACGCGGGACTTTCTCAAGGAGTTTGAGGCGCTTACGCCGGAGGACAGAGAGGACGTAGCGCAGAAGATCGACCGCCTCCTGGCGGCCATCGAGGAGGCGCCCAAGTCGCTGAAGTGGAAGCTGCGGGCCCGCGTGGGCCCCAGGCAGAAGTGGTACCGCGAAGTGGAGGAGGTGTCCCGGTAGATGGCCAGAACAAAGCTGATGTTCGCCACCGACCTCCACGGATCGGAGGCGGTCTGGAGGAAGTTCCTCAACAGCGCCAAGATATACGGCCTGGACGCGCTGGTGCTGAGCGGCGACATGACCGGCAAGGTGATGGTACCCATAGTGGAGCGGCCTGACGGCCGCTAAGACGCCCACCGCATTGGGTGTGTCTTATAAACA
>JAIMBG010000091.1 GCA_023511555.1 Acetobacteraceae bacterium
TCCCCGGCCTCCGCTGTCCCCACCTCCCCCGCGCCCGCCTCCTCCACCGCCCTGACCTCCTCCAGGGCAAAACGTCCCCTGTGGCTCCTGCCTCCGCGGCGGCCGATGCCCTGCTTCCCCAGCTCTCTGAACGCCACCACGAAGTAGGGGAGGTAGTCGATGCCCCGGCCCACCAGGACCAGGCCCAGGACCAGCCGCTCCCCGGCCTTGTACTCCCCCCGGGGCTGCAGCGGGGGCTCCAGCACGAACGGGCGGGGGACGTCCCGATACTTGCGCAGCACCTGGGACCCGGGGGTCGGGGCGGTCTCAAACACGTAGGCATAGGGGCACACCGAGCCCAGAGCGCAGCCGTGGCAGTCGGGAAGAGGCCCGCGCTGGGCGGCGCGGCTGCAGGCCACGCGGCGGAAGGCGCTGCCGAAGCCGCCCCGGAGCGTGGAGCCCTGGTACGGAGGCAGCCACAGCTCCTCCTCCGCCCGGAGCACAAGGGAAAAGCGGGCCAGGCGCAGCGCTTCCAGCACGGCCCTACCCCCCACCCTGGGCGTTGCGCTCGTAGAGTATCCTCAGCCCCTCCAGGGTGAGGAAGTGGTCCACACGCTGGATGGTCTCGCTCTCGGCCGCGAGCAGGTCCGCCAGGCCCCCGGTGGCCACCACGAAGGCCTCGCCCCCCAGTTCCTGCTTGATGCGCCGGACCAGCCCGTCCACCAGTCCCACGAAGCCGAACACTATCCCCGACTGGGTGCTGGCGGCGGTGTTCTTGCCGATGGCGGCGCGGGGGCGCACCAGCTCCACCTGCGTGAGCCGGGCCGCCCGTTCGATGAGGGCCTCGGTGGCGATGGCTATGCCCGGGGCTATCGCCCCTCCCAGATACTCCCCCTGAGCCGAGACGGCGTCGAAGGTCGTGGCGGTGCCGAAGTCAACCACGATCACCGGCCCGCCATAGCACTCGTAGGCGGCCACGGCGTTGACGATGCGGTCGGCCCCGACCTCCCTGGGGTTGTCGTAGCGGATGGGCATCCCCATCTTTATCCCCGGCCCGACGACCAGGGGGTGGCGGCGGAAGTAGAGGCGCGACATGTTCTCCAGGGCCAGCATGAGCTGGGGGACCACGGAGGCGATGATCACGGCCTCGACATCCTCGGGCCTGAGCGACCGGGTCTGGAACAGCTGCCCCACGGTCACGCCCAGCTCGTCGGCGGTGCGGCGCCGGTCGGTGGAGAGCCTCCAGAACGCTAGCAGCTCCTTTCCCCTGTAGACCCCGAGCACGGTGTTAGTGTTGCCCACGTCCACCGCTAAGAGCAAGCCCTCTGCCCCCCTCACCGGGAATCGATCGGCTACAGGCCGGGGCTGCCCGCCCCGGCCCCGGTCCGTCCTCGCTAAGGCCCCCCTACCGGCCACAGGTCCCGCCGTCCTGGAACCCCACCCCGGCCCTCGGCGGCGAGCACGGCACGCTTTATGCACTGGGCTACCGCGTCTGCTGCGAGTTGCCCCAGGGCCAGGAGGTCGGCCGGCCGGCCGCCCCGGTCCGTCCCCAGGGAGAGCGCGAACACCGTGTCCCCGTCGTAAAGCGTATGAGCAGGCGACAGCGCGCGCGCCAGGCCGGCATGACCGGCCCGGGCCAGCCACCGTGCCTGGTCCGGGGAAAGGGGGGCGTCGGTGGCCACCACCGCCAGGGTGGTCGAAGCCCCCCAGGTGGGGCCGACCGGCGCCCGCCCGCGTCGCAGCAGTTCCGCGGTGTCCGCCAGGGCGCCGACGTCAGGGTCGCGGGCACCGGCCAGCAGCTCGCCCGTGTCGGGGTCCCGCACGTCTCCGAAGGCGTTCACCACTGCCAGACCTGCCACCACCGCGCCGCCGGGGAGGGCGGCGGAGAAGTTCCCCACCCCGCCCTTCATGGCCTGAGCCATGCCCAGGATCTTGCCCACGGTGGCCCCTGAGCCGGCACCCACGCTGCCCTCCGGCAGCACTCCGGCCCGCGCCTCCAGGCAGGCCTGATAGCCGTGGTCGGGGCCGGGCCGCACCCGGGAGTCACCTATGTAAAGGTCAAAGAGGACGGCGGCAACCACGATGGGGACCCTGGTCACCCCAACGTCGAACCCGGCGCCGCGCTCTTCCAGGTACCTCATGACGCCGGCCGCCGCGTCCAGGCCGAAGGCGCTGCCCCCGGTGAGCAGAACCGCATGGCAGCTCTGTACCAGGTTCCCGGGCGCAAGGGCGTCGGTCTCGCGGGTCCCCGGCGCGCCCCCCCGGACCTCCACGGCGGCCACCGCCCCCTGCGGGGCCAGTATCACGGTGCAGCCGGTGGCCGCCTCCGGCAGGGAGACGTGACCCACCCGGATGCCCGTCACATCGGTGAGATTGCCCACCACCGGCTCCACCCCCGCCCGGCCGGACCCCTAAATGAACCCTGCGGCCCCCAGGTGGACGTCGCCCGCGCTGACGGCAGTCACCCGGCCCTCGCCGGTGTCTATTATCAGCCTCCCGTCGGCGTCCACAGCCTCGGCCCGGCCCTCCAGCGAGCCTTCGACCGTGCTGACCCGCACCAGACTCCCCACGGTGCGGTCGAGGGCCTTCCACTCTTCCAGCACCGGCCCGAACCCGTGCTCCAGCCAGGTGGAGTAGAACTGCTCCAGCTCCTCCAGCACCGCGATAAGCAGCCGGCGGAGCGAAACCTGCCTCCCCAACTCCTGCTTGAGCGAGGTGACCAGCGGCCGAACCTCCTGGGGGAAGCTCCAGGGGTCGAGGTTGGCGTTTATGCCCACCCCCAGGACCACCGCCGGGCGCCCGTCCCCCCCGTTCTGGCTCGCCGGCACCATCTCGCCCAGTATGCCGCACACCTTGCGGTCTCCCAGCATCACGTCGTTGGGCCACTTCAGCCCCGGCTCCAGGCCGGTGGTCCGGCGCAGGGCCCGGGCCACCGCCACCCCGCCCAGAAGCATGAGCTGCTGAGGCTGGGCGACGGCCGGAGGCCTCAGCACCACAGAGAACCACAGCCCGCCGCGGGGAGAGACCCAGGCCCGTCCCTGCCGGCCGCGCCCCGCCGACTGCTCGTCAGCCACCACCACCGTGCCCTCAACGGCCCCGTCCCCCGCCAGCCGGCGGGCCACCTCGTTGGTGGAGCTTACCCGCATGAACTGGAGCAGGCACCGGCCCATGATCCTGGTGCGGGCCAGCGGGGCCCCTCCCGGCTTGAGGCTGTAACCCAGGCGGGGCTTGGCCGAGATGGGATACCCCGCACGCCTCAAAAGACCCATCTGCTTCCAGAGGGCCGCCCGCGATATACCTATCAACCTGCAAATCTCGTGCCCGGGCAGATACACGCCCGGCTGGCCGCGCAGTAGGGCCAGAATTCGTTCCCTGACCTGGGCCCCATTCCCCTGGTCCAATCTGTGCTACCTCCTCACTGCCTGGCTAAAATATTTCCCCAGAAGCCGTAGCGTACGCGACGGCGGCAGTAATACTATTTGCTCCCTAGCAAAAAATTCCTGCCTCCCCCGCCAAAACCCGCCGCGGCAGTCCGATGTAGGCGACACGCCCTCCCCGGCCGCGACGGCGCGGAGGGACGGGCCGCGGGCGATACGGCAGTGGAACGGCCGGGGCCCGTCGCGTGGGCCCCGGCCGCCGGTCCATCCAGTCTCGGGCTAAGCCCCCCGCCGGCTCCCGGGCCTGGCGCGCGGGGCGGCCCGGCGCGCTGCCCGGCCGGCAGGCCTGCTCCTTAGAACAGCCCCACCGTCTTGCCGTCCTTGTCGATGTCGATGTAGACCCCGGCCGGCACCGAGGGCAGCCCCGGCATGGTCCGCATCTTGCCCAGGAGCGGGTACAGGAAGCCGGCGCCCACCGAGGCCCGCACCTCGCGCACGGGGACGCGGAAGTTCCTCGGCCGCCCCTTGAGGTTGGGGTCATGCGACAGCGAGAGGTGCGTCTTGGCCATGCAGATGGGCAGCTTGTCGAAGCCCAGGGAGGTGTAGAGCTTGATCTGCTTCTCCGCCAGGGGGTCGAAGTCCACGCCGTCGGCCCCGTATACCTTGGTGGCGATGGTGTGTATCTTTTCCTTGATCGGCATGTCCAGCGGGTAGAGGAACCGGAAGTTGGGGTTGGGCCGCTCGCAGACCTTAACCACCGCGCGGGCCAGGGCCTCGCCGCCGGCACCGCCCTTCTCCCACACCTCGCTCAGCACCGCATCGGACGCCCCGGCCTCGAGGGCCTTCCGCCGCACCAGCTCGATCTCGTCGTCGTGGTCGGTGGTGAAGCGGTTGATGGCCACGACCACCGGCACGCCGTGCAGCAGCATGTTCTCTATGTGCTTGGCCAGGTTCTCGCAGCCCTTCTCCAGGGCGGCCATGTTCCTGGCCTCGACCACCTTGGGGTCCAGCGGCTTGCCGGGGATGGCCCGGAACGCACCGCCGTGCATCTTCAGCGCGCGGATGGTGGCCACCACCACGGCGCAGTCCAGCCTGAGGCCGCTGTAGCGGCACTTGATGTTGATCATCTTCTCCGCGCCGCAGTCGGCGCCGAAGCCGCTCTCCGTGACCACGTAGTCCGCGAGCTTCAGCGCGATCTGGTCGGCCAGGATGGAGTTGTTGCCGTGCGCGATGTTGGCGAAGGGCCCGGCGTGCACGAACACCGGGGTGTTCTCCAGGGTCTGGATGAGGTTGGGCTTGATGGCGTCCTTGAGGAGGACGGTCATGGAGCCGGCGCACTTCAGGTCTTCGGCGGTGACCGGCTTGCCGTCCTCGGTGTAGCCGACGACGATGCGGCCCAGCCGCTCGCGGAGGTCGAACAGCCCCGTGGTCAGGGCCAGGATGGCCATGACCTCGGAGGCCACCGCGATGTCAAAGCCCGTCTGCCGGGGCACCCCGTCCTCCTTGGTCCCCAGCCCGATGATGATGTTGCGCAGCGCCCGGTCGGACACGTCTACCACGCGCGGCCAGGTGATGCTGTAGGGGTCTATGCCCAGCCTGTTGCCGTGCATGATGTGGGCGTCCAGGAAGGCGGCCAGCAGGTTGTGGGACAGGGCTACGGCGTGGGTGTCGCCGGTGAAGTGGAGGTTGAAGTCCTCCATAGGCACGCACTGCGAGTAGCCGCCGCCGGCGGCGCCGCCCTTTATGCCGAACACGGGGCCGAGCGACGGCTGACGGATGCAGTTGATGGTCTTCTTGCCAATGCGGTTCAGCGCCTGGCCCAGGCCGATGGTGGTCACCGTCTTCCCCTCGCCCAGGGGCGTCGGGGTGATGGCCGTCACGTCGATGTAACGGCCGTCAGGGCGATCCTTCAGCCTCTTGAGCACATCGAGCGAGACCTTGCACTTGAACTTCCCATAAAGCTCGATCTCGTCCTCAGTGAGGCCCATGCCCCTCGCAATCTCCACGATGGGCTTCATCCTGGCCTCTTGTGCTATCTCCAGGTCCGACTTCACGGATCACGCACCCCCTTGCAACAAGCGCTCGGTGTCCCAGAAGCCCCGCGGGCTTTGATCCAGGCAGCCTGGGGCCAGCCCCGCCTGCAAACTCGTACGTTTTGGCTGCGCCACCTCCCGTTCCTTCCCGACCGGGACCTGGGATCGGGGGCCGATGCCGTGCAGCGCCCCCGAGTCCCCCCGCCCTCACCGTTAGACCCGGCGGCCGTCCTCCACTACCACCCTTCCCCGCTTCAGAACCGTCCGCACCAGGTTGACCCCCACCCGGTAGGGGAGAAACTCCAGCGATGGGGCATCGAACACCACCAGGTCGGCGTCCTTGCCCGGCTCAAGGCTGCCCAGCCGGCCCCCCAGGCCCAGGGCGCAGGCGGCGTTGGCCGTGGCGGCGGTCAGCGCCTCCTCCGGGGTGAGCCCCAGGCAGAGACAGGCTAAGCTCATCACCAGCGGGAGCGACACTCCCGGCCAGGTGCCGGGGTTGAAGTCGGTGGCAAGGGCCACCGGTACGCCCGCCTCGATCAGACGCCGGGCCGGGGCCTGGCGGCCTCCGGCAGCGAACAGCGCCGTCCCGGGCATGAGCACCGCCACCGTCCCGGAGCGGGCCAGGGCTTCCATCCCGGCGGGCCCCACGTACAGGAGGTGGTCGGCCGAGACCGCCCCCAGCTCTGCGGCGAGCGCAGCGCCGCCGCTGTCGGAGAACTCGTCGGCGTGGATCTTGAGGCCCAGTCCCAGGCTGCGGGCCTGCTCCAGGATGCGGCGTGACTGCTGCGGGGTGAACGCCCCCCGCTCGCAGAACACGTCGCAAAACCGGGCCAGCCCCCGCGCCGCCACCTGGGGCAGCATGACCTCGGCCACCAGGCGGACGTAGGCCTCGGGGTCGCCCCGAAACTCGGCCGGCACGGCGTGAGCCCCCAGGAAGGTGGGCACCACCTCCACCGGGTGGGACGCCCCCAGGGCGGCGAGCACCTCCAGGCACTTGAGCTCGGCGCCCGGCTCCAGTCCGTAGCCGCTCTTGGCCTCGACGGTGGTGGTTCCGGCCAGAAGGAACCGGTCCAGCTCCCGGGCCGCGGCCTCCAGCAGGGCCTGGGGCGCGGCTTCCCTGGTCAGCCTCACCGTCTCCAGGATGCCGCCGCCTCGGGCCAGGATCTCCTGGTACGAGGCCCCCCTCAGCCGGGCGGCAAACTCCCCCGCCCGCCACCCGCCGAAGACCAGGTGGGTGTGGGCGTCGACCAGCCCCGGCGTGACCAGGGCATCGGGGGCGTCCACCACCCGCACCCCCGGCCCCGGCCCGAACTCCCGGAAGAGCTCCCGGGTGGGACCGCAAGCCAGGATGCGGCCGCCGCCTATGGCCAAAAGCCCGTCGGGCACCAGGCCGACTTCGGCCTGGGCCCGGCCGCGGCGCGGCAGCGGGCCAGCCAGGGTGCAGAGCTGGCCGATGTGCCGGATCACCAGCTCCGGGCGCGCGGGCTCTCGGCTCATCCGCCGGCCCCCTCTCCCCCAACCGCCTGGGCCAGCCGGACCTCAAACACCTGGGTGAGGTCAAAGCCGGCGAGCCGAAGGGCTCGGGCCGCCAGCGCGATCCCAGCCTCGCGGGACGGCGAGGCGGCAGAGCCCGGGGCGGCCCCTTCCCTGCCCCCATCCATTTCCTGCCCCGCCAGATGCTCGGCGGCCTCAAGCAGCGCGCGCTCTGGAACCAGGCCCACGATCTCGGCGGAGACCACCGCCGCCCCGGCCCCGGCAGCGAGACGCCCCACCTCCTCCCAGACCCGGTGCAGAGGGGTGCGGGTGTAGTCGGTAAGGTTCATGGACACCTGGACCGTGTCCGGCGTGGGGCCGGCTATGCCCACGGCCTGGACGCAGGGCAGCCCGCCGGAAGAGGCCCTCACCGCGCGGGCGATGCGCCGCGCCACGGCCACATCGCTCGTTCCCAGGTTCACATTGAACGCGATCAAGAAGCCTCTCGCCCCCACGGCGATGGCGCCCGCGCTGGGGTGCAGCCGCGGCGGGCCGAAGTCGGGGAGCCGCTCCGGCCGCCCGATTTCGGCAGCCAGCCCCTCAAACCCGCCGCGCCGTATGGCGGATAGCTCCCGGCGCTCCGGCCGGGTGGCGGCCTCGGCGTAGAGGTAGACGGGGATGCCCAGCTCGCCCGCGATCCTCTGCCCCAGGGCTCGGGCGCAGGCCACGCACTCGGCCATCTCCACGCCGGAAACCGGCACCAGCGGGATGACGTCCATGGCGCCGATGCGGGGATGGGCCCCCTGGTGCCGCCGGAGGTCTATCAGCCCGGCGGCGGCCCGCGTGGCCCGGAAGGCCGCCTCCGCCACCGTCCCCGGCTCCCCCGCCAGGGTGAGCACGGTGCGGTTGTGGACAGCGTCGGAGGACACGTCGAGCACCCGCACCCCGGAGGCGGACGCGGCCGCGTCGACCACCCGGCGGATGACGTCGGGCCGGCGGCCCTCACTGAAGTTGGGGACGCACTCCACCAGCCTCACGCCGCCACCCCCGTCACCACCCGCAGCCACCTGTTGCCCTCCCGCATTTTCTACAGGACCGGCCCCAACTCCTCTCAGGGGCGGTATGGCGCCCAATAGTCAAAATATTTGTGTAGACGCCGGGAAAGCTCGGGATTGCACCCTGGCAGGGCCGCTTAAGGGCGCGGGCAGGAGGGCGGACAGGGCCCGCAGGGGGGGCGCGGTTCCAGGAGGCCGCCGACACCAACAGCCAGGAGCGGGGGCGCGCCCCGGGATAGGGCGCGCCCCCGCTCTGGCTTCCGTTCCGGGGGGCCCACGACTTCTAACCGCCCGTGCCCGTCACCTGCCACAGCACCATGTCCTCGTCGGAGCGCGGGCTCCAGTCGAGCCGGTCGCTGACCCCGTAGATGCTCACCTGCTGGTACAGGAACAGCCGCAGCGCCTCCTCGTGTATGATCTCCTGGGCCTGCTGGAGGAGCCGGACGTGAGTCGCGTCGTCCAGGGTCACGATGGCCCGGTCGAGGATGGCGTCAAGCTCGGCGTTGTTGCTGGCCGAGTAGAGCTCCCCGGTCCGGAACAGCGGGAACAGGGTGAGGTCGCCGTGGTAGGTCCCGTAGCCGCCCCAGCCCAGCATCCACATGGGCGGGCGCTTGGCGGGGTCGCGGATGACCCCGGTGTACACGCCGTACTCCAGTACCTGGAGGTTCACCCTGATCCCCACCTGGCCGAGTTGGGCGGCCACGGCCTCGGCTACCTCCTTGTCCTTGACATAGCGGCCCACCGGCGCCACCATGTCGACCGTGAACCCGTTGGGGTAGCCGGCCTCCGCCAGGAGCTGCCGGGCGCGGGCGGGGTCGTAGGGGTAGGGCTTTATGCTGCTGTTGTATCCGAAGGTCTCAGGCGATATGGGGTTGGCCTCCAGCTTGCCGCAGCCCAGCAGTATCGAGCCGATGATCCCTTCCTTGTCGACCGCGTAGTTCATCGCCTGCCGGACCAGCGCGTTCTGCAGCGGCCCGGGCTTGGTCTCATCGAGGGCGAAGTAGATGATCAGCATGCTGGGCACCGTCTTCGCCTTGATGCCCTTCTCCTGGGCCAGTTGCTGGGCGATGGCCGGCGAGAGGTTGGTGACGATGTCGGCCTCCCCGGTCTTGAGCAGGGCCACCCGCGTGGCCGCCTCGGGCACAGGCTTGAAGATCAGTTTGTCCACGGTGGGCCGGCCCTTCCAGTAGGCGGCGTTGGCCTCCAGGGTGTTTGGAGGGCCGGGCGGGGCGGGCCGCGGCTGATGCTGAACGGGCACCTGGACACCGAGCCGGTGGCCCCCGACTACCGCACCCAAGGTATCGACCCCTTCAGCGGGGAGGTCAGGGACGGCTGGCTTTTCGGCCTGGGTTCGGTCAACATGAAGTCCGCACTGGCGGCATTCCTGGGGGCTCTCGACGCGCTGCGGCGGTCGGGGGACGGGCTCTGCGGGGAGGTGGTGGCCGCCTGCGTGGCGGGCGAGATCCAGGGCGGTCTGGGCTCGCGGCTTCTGCTGGAGAGCGGGCTGATGCGGCCCGACATGGTGATCGTCGGCGAAGAGACCGACCTGGCGGTGGTGACCGGCCATGCCGGCTGCATCAACGCCAGCATAACCCTGGAGGGCCGGCCCACCCACATGAACTGGCCCGAGAAGGGGAGGTCGGTCGTCGGGGCCCTGCAGACCGTGCTGGCCTCGCT
>JAIMBG010000002.1 GCA_023511555.1 Acetobacteraceae bacterium
CCTTCATCATCCTGGACGAGGCCCAGAACACCACCCCCGAGCAGATGAAGATGTTCCTCACCCGCCTGGGGCTGGGCTCGCGGGCGGTGGTGACCGGCGACATAACCCAGATAGACCTCCCCCGGGGCAAGAGCTCCGGCCTGGAGGAGGTCAGGTTTGTCCTGCGCGAAGTGCCGGGGATAGCCTTCGTCTATCTCACCGATCAGGACGTGGTGCGCCACGAGCTGGTCTCGCAGATAATCCGGGCGTATGAGCGCTACGAGGCGGAGAGGCTGGCGGGCCAGAACGCCCGGGCCGACGGCGCGGGCGGGGAGGCGGAAGAGTGATGGTGGCGCGGCCGGGCCAGAGCCGCCTGGGCCCTTGGCTTAAGGCCCAGGTGAACCGCGACTCCCCGATGCGGAGGGTGGCGTGGGGGTTTGCCTTTTTCCTGGGCCTGATGGTGCTGTTCTCGCTCACGCTCACGCCGGAGCACTACGACCTCAAGGTGGGCCAGGTGGCGCCGAAGGACATCAAGGCGACCCGGTCCGTGGTGGACCGCTACGAGACCCAGCGGCTGCAGAAGCAGGCCGAGCAGGAGGTCAACGACGTCTACGAGCAGGATCCCGAGGTAGCCGAGGCGGTGGCCGCGGAGGTGGGAGGCCTGTTCGCCGCCATAAGGCAGTTCCGGGAGGAGGCCGACGGGGGGGGCGGCGGGGGCGGCCAGCCGCCCGCCGGCAGTGCCCCGGCCGGCGAGGCCCCGGACGCCTCGGCCCGGCGGAAGCAGGCCCTGGAGCAGCTCCAGGGGCTCCCCGCCCTGGCCGGCGTCCAGGACGCGGAGCTGGAGCTGCTGCTCGACCTGTCAGAGGAAGACCTCAGCCGGTTGGAGCAGGCGGCCCGTGACATCCTGCTCCGGGTCATGCAGGCGGGGATAAAGGCGGAGGCTTTGCCCACCTTCCGCCGCCAGGTGGAGATAGAAGCCCAGGCGGCGGGGCTTCAGGGGGCGGAGCGGAACCTGGTGCAGGCCGTGGGCAAGAACCTGCTGCGGCCCAACATGCTGTTCAACCGGGAGGAGACGCTCAAGCGGCGGCGCCGGGCCGTGGAGGCAGTGGAGCCGGTGCGCATCCTGGAGGGCGAGACCATCGTGGAGGAGGGCCAGCGGGTTACCGAACGGCACCTGGCCATCCTCCGCGACCTGGGATTGGAGCGCAGCCAGAGCGACGTCAGGGGCGTGGCGGGGTCCTGCTTGCTGTCCGCGCTCCTGGTGGGGCTGGGGGCAGCCTACCTGGTCCAGTTCGCCCCCGAGGTCGCAGCACGGGAGTCGCTCATACTGCTCACCGGCCTGATCGTGCTCTTGACCCTGGTTCTCGGGGCGGTGCTGTATCCGATCTCGGGCTACCTGGCCCCGGTGGCGGCCGGATCCATGCTGCTGGCTATCCTGGTGAACCCCCGGGTGGCGCTGTTCCTGGCCGCGCTCATGGCCCTGGGGGTGGGCGTGGTCTCGGGCTGGGACCTCCGCTTCCCGCTGGTGGCGATGTGCGGGGCGACGGTGGGGGTGTTCCGGGTGGCCCGCGTGGGCCAGCGCTCCGACCTGGTGCGGGACGGGCTCCTGGTGGGGGCGGTGAACGCCCTGGCCGTGGTGATGCTGACACTGCTGCCCGGTGCGGCCCCGCTGTCCCAGCCCTCGGCCTGGAAGGACGTGGTCTGGGGGGCCTCGAGCGGCGTGTTCTCGGCGGTGCTCACCATAGGCTCGCTCCCGTTCTTCGAGCGCTACTTCGGCCTGATCACGCCGCTCAAGCTCCTGGAGCTGTGCAACCCCAACCAGCCCCTGCTCAAGCGGCTGCTGGTGGAGGCGCCGGGCACCTACCACCACTGCGTGGTGGTGGCCAATCTGGCCGAGTCGGGGACGGAGGCCATCGGCGGGAACTCGCTTCTGGCCCGAGCCGGGGCCTACTATCACGACGTGGGCAAGCTCAGACGGCCGTATTTCTTCATCGAAAACCAGTTCGCGGGCGACAACCCCCATGACAAGATCTCGCCGTCGCTGAGCCTTCTCATCCTGACCTCCCACGTCCGTGACGGGCTGGAACTGGGGCGGAACGCCCGCCTGCCCGCCGCCGTCCTGGACTTCATCCAGGAGCACCATGGCACCACCCTGGTCTCCTACTTCTACAGCCGCGCGGCCGAGGAGGGGCAGGAGCCGGTGCCCGAGGACGCGTTCCGCTACGAGGGGCCCCGGCCCAGCTCACGGGAGTCGGCCCTGGTGATGCTGGCCGACTCCTGCGAGGCGGCGGTGCGCTCCCTGGGCAAGCCGAACCCCGGCCGCATCGAGGCCGTGGTGAGGCGCATCATCCAGGACCGTCTCACCGACCACCAGCTTGACCGCTGCGACCTCACCCTGCGCGACCTGGACACCATAGCCGACGTCTTCGCCCGGGTGCTGACCGGGGTCTTCCACCCCCGGATCGAGTATCCCGACAGCGTGCTGAAGGAGATGCAGAAGCGCGAGGCCCGGCGGGCGGTGGAGGAACGTCCCCGGGGCGGGGGCGCGAGGGCCGGGGAACAGGGCGAGGGCCAGGAAGGAGAGGGATAGCAGGCGTGGGCGTGATCATCAGCAACCGGCAGTCAAAGGTGACCCCGGACGGCAGGCTGGTGGCGCTCCTGCGCCGCGTGGCCCACGCGGTCTTCGCTCAGGAGGGCGTCCCCGCCAGCGCGGAGGTGAGCCTGACCTTCGTGGACGACGCAACCATACGCCTGTACAACCGCGACTACCGGCAGGTAGACCGCCCCACCGACGTCCTTGCCTTCTCCCAGCTTGAGGGCAGGGAGCTGCGACCCCTGCTCGAGGTCCCGTTTCCGGCGCCTGCGGGCGTGCCTCCGGTTCTGCTGGGCGACGTGCTGATCTCGCTGGAGCGGGCGGCGGAGCAGGCGGCCGAGCGCGGCCACCCGCTGGAGGTGGAGGCGTCGCTCCTGCTGGTGCACGGCATCCTGCACCTCCTGGGCTACGACCACCGCCGCCCCGCGGAGGCGCGGGCCATGCAGCGCCGCGAGCGGCAGATCATGAAGGCGCTGGGCGCCTTGCCGGGGGACGGCGGCCGGGGGCGGGGGCTGCCGTAGGGGCCGCCGGCGACGGGGCGAGGGGCCGGGAGGGGTGGCGGGTGGGACCGGAAGGGGCCGGCGGGAGGTCTTGCGGGCTCGGCCGGAGCTTCGGCGACGCGCTGGCCGGTGCGGCCCAGATCTGGCGCGGCCAGAGGAACATGCGCATCCACCTGGCGGTAGCCCTGGGGGCCGCCTGGGCCGGGTGGGTGCTGGGGTTTTCAGCTATGGAGTGGGCGGTGCTGGCCCTGACGGTGGGGGCAGTCATGGGACTGGAGGCGCTGAACACCGCCCTGGAAACCGCGGTCGACCTGGCCTGTGGGGGCAGGGCCGAGCCGCTGGCCCGGCGCGCCAAGAATGCCGCGGCCGCCGGGGTCCTGGTGGCGGCGCTGGCGGCGGTGGCGGTGGGGGCCGCCCTGTTCGGCCCCCGGCTTGGCGTGGCGGGGGAGCGGCTGTTGTTTCGGCTTGCCTCACAGCCGTGGGCCATGGCGTTGTGGGCGGCGGGGTTTGCCGCGGCAGCGGCCTTTGCCCTGGTTCGCATCGGAGGTGACTCAAAGACGTGAAGGAAGGACAGGGCGGAAGGTCATTCTTTTCCTGGCTGGCCGGCACCCTGGGGGCGGGGCTCATCGTGCTGGTGCCCGTGGTGACGACGGTCTACCTGCTCTGGGTGCTCTTCCGCTTTGCCGACGGCCTTCTGGGCCGGTTCGTGGCCCCCTACCTGCCCTTCCCCATGCCCGGCCTGGGCCTGGCCCTGACGCTGCTTATCGTGCTGGGCTTTGGGCTTCTGGCCACGCACTTCATCGGCCGGCGGATCATCCGGGCGGCCGAGGCCGTGCTGATGAAGATGCCCCTGGTCCGGGGCATCTTCGTCACCATCAAGCAGCTTGTGGATGCGGTGGCCCACAACGAGAGAAAGGCGTTCCGACGGGTGGTCATGCTAGAGTACCCCCGCCCCGGGGTGTACTCCCTGGGGTTCATGACCGGCGAGGGCTTTACCGAGGCCCGGGAGCTGCTGAAGGAGAACCTGGTGTCCGTCTTCATCCCCACCACCCCTAACCCCACCTCCGGCATGATGGTGATAGTGCCCCGGAGCCAGGTGACCCTCCTCAACCTGTCGGTCGATGACGGCATCAAGCTGGTGATCTCTGGGGGGGTCATATCGCCGCCGGAGCGCCTGCAGGCCCCGGCGGACCGCGGGGAGCAGCCGGCCGGGCCGAGGCCTGACGGCAAACGCCTGCTCCAGCCCCGGGAGGAAGGGCCGGGGCAGGGCGGCGGAGGGGGGGTGGGGGCGCCGTGAGCCGCCGCCGGTTGAGGCGCGGCCTGGCGCTGGTCCTGACCCTGGCCTGCGGCCTGCTGCTCCCTCTGGCCTGTGCCCGCCCCGCCCCTTCCGGCCCTGCCCCCCCGCCCGGCTCGGGGGCCGAGCCTGCGTCCCCTTCGGAGCCTCCGGCGCCGGGGGCCGGGCAGCCCTCCCCGCCGGCCGGCGGTGGGCCGGCCGCCCCGCCTCCCGTGCCCCCGGGCGGCGCGCAGGCAGGGATTCCGTGCCCCCTCGACGGGGTGCCGGCCCCGCCGAACCGGGTGGACCAGGTGGCCCTGGCGGTGGTCCTGGACAACCACTCCGCCGCCCGGCCCCAGGCCGGGCTCAGCTCCGCGTGCCTGGTGTATGAGTTCCCTGTGGAGGGCGGCATGACGCGGCTGCTTGCCTTCTTCCTCCACGCCGAGGCGGCGGTGGTGGGTCCGGTGCGGAGCGCCCGGGACTACATGCTTGACCCCTGCCTGGAGACGGGGGCGATCCTGTGCCACATCGGCGGGAGCCCGCAGGCGTATGAGCGGCTGGCCCGGGTGAAGGTGCGCTCGCTCGATGACATGAAGGGGGCGGGCGCGTACTACCGGGTGTCCTACCGGCGGCCGCCCCACAACCTGTACACCGCCACGTCCGCACTGCGGCAGGCGGCGGCGGCCCGGGGCTGGGCCCGCCGCTCCGCGGGCGCGGCCTGGGGGCTGGCCCCCGGCCCGGCCGTCAGCCCCGCAACGGGGGGGGAGCCTGCCGCGACGATATCCCTCCGGTACCCCGGGCCGGGGGAACCCTACCTGGGCTACCGCTACGACCCGCAGGCCGGCGTCTTCCTGCGGCTGGTGTCAGGCGAGCCCCAGATCGACGCTGCCAACGGCCAGGCCGTGTCGGTCGCCAACCTGGTGGTCCTGCGGACGGTCGTGACTCCGATCGCCGGCGACCCCGAGGGCCGGCTGAGGGTGCAGATGGTTGGGGAGGGCGAGGCCCTGCTGTTTCGGGGGGGGCAGGTGTTCAAGGGGCGCTGGTCGAAGGCGGCCCCTGCCCTGCCCACCCGGCTCTCCGGCCCCGCCGGCCAGCTTGTGCTGGGGCCGGGGCCGACATGGGTGGAGGTCGTGCCCGAGGAAGCTGTGGTGCAGTGGAGGTGAGGGGGGTTGAGTGCTGAGGGCGGCATTGACCGTCAACGGCTGCTCGCGCTGGCCCGGCAGGCCCGGGAGAGCGCGTACGCGCCGTATTCCGGCTACCCGGTGGGGGCGGCGCTCCTGGCCAGGGACGGGACGGTGTACGCCGGCTGCAACCTGGAGTGTGCCTCCTACGGCCTCACCCTTTGCGCCGAGCGGGTGGCGCTGGGCGCGGCGGTGAGCGCCGGCCGCCGGGAGTTTCTGGCCATCGCCGTGGTGGCGGCTGGCCCTGTGCCCCCCAGCCCCTGCGGCGCCTGCCGCCAGCTCCTCGCCGAGTTCGGGGAGGGGACGCTGGTGATCGCCTCCAACCTGGAGGGCCACCTGTGGGAGGCCGCCGTGGGCCAGCTCCTGCCCGCCTGCTTCCGCTTCCCCGCCCCTCGAAGGGGGGCGGGGGGTTAGGCGGTGGCGGACGGGGGCTTTGTCTCCGGGTTCGTGGCCATATGCGGCCGGCCCAACGTGGGCAAGTCCACCCTGCTCAACCAGCTCCTGGGGCGGAAGCTGGCCATCGTGTCCTCCCGGCCCCAGACCACGCGCAACCGCATCCTCGGGGTTCTTGACCTCCCCGGGGCCCAGGTGGCCCTGCTCGACACCCCGGGGCTTCACCGGCCGCGCCACCGTCTGGGCGAGTATATGGTCCGGGTCGCGCTGGCCGCGCTTAAGCAGGTGGACCTCGTGCTATGGCTGGTGGAGGGCCTCCGCCCGCCGGGGCCGGGGGACCGGTACGTAGCCGGGCTGCTGCGCCCCCTGGGCCCCCGGGTGCTGCTGGTCGTGAACAAGATCGACCTGGTGCCGGCCGCGGTCGTACCGGGGGTGGTGGCGGAGTACGCGGCCCTGGGCAGCTTCGGCGGGGCGCTGGCTGTGTCGGCGCTCTGCGGCGCCGGCCTGGATGAGCTCCTGCGCGAGGTGGTGCGGCGCCTTCCCTCCGGCCCCCGCTACTACCCCGAGGGCACGGTCACCGACCGGCCCGAGGAGTTCGTGGTGGCCGAGCTCATCCGGGAGCAGGCCCTGCTCCTCACGCATCACGAGGTGCCTCACGCCGTGGCGGTGGTAGTGGAGGAGATCTCGGCCCGCCCCGGGGGGAGGGTGTACGTGCGGGCCACGGTATACGTGGAGAAGGAGTCCCAGAAGGGCATCCTCATAGGCAGGGGCGGACTCCGCCTCAAGGAACTGGGGCAGCGGGCCCGCGCCGAGATCGAGGCCCTGCTGGGCTCGCCGGTCTACCTCGACCTGTGGGTGAAGGTCAAGAGGGACTGGCGCCAGGACGTACACGCCATTGAAGCCCTGGGGTACCGGGAGTGACGGCGGGGGGCCCGCCCGGGCGGGCCCGCGGGCGGCTGCCTGGCGGCGAGGGCAGGCGGAGGCGGGCGGAGCCCTTGGTGGTGGGCGGTGAGTGGAACCGTTCGGGACGGGCGGTCGGTTTACTGCCCGGCCAAAAACTGTTATAATTAGTCACGTGGGAGGGCGGGCGGCCCCGGGCGGGGCGCGGCTGCCCTGGGGAGGTGGGGCGGGGCGGCGGCGCGCCGCTGCCCCAAAAGCGTGATACACAGCGCCTCTGAGCTGGCGGCCATGATAGACCTGACCCTTTTGAACCCCCAAACCACCCCGGCCCAGGTGGAGGCGATCTGCCGGGAGGGGCGGCGGTACGGGTTTGCCACGGTGTGCATCCCCCCGGCGTACGTGGCCCTGGCCGCCGCGGTCCTGGACGGCGGCCCGGTGAAGGCGGCCACGGTGGTGGGCTTCCCCCTCGGCTATGAGCCGTCCCGGATCAAGGCCTGCGCCGCCTCCGAGGCCGTGCGTCATGGGGCGGGGGAGCTCGACATGGTTCTGAACCTGGGGCTGCTCAAGGCCGGGCGGCTTGAGGCGGTGGAGGGCGACATTGCACGGGTGGTGGAGGCGGCGGGGGGCGTCCCGGTGAAGGTCATCCTGGAGTGCTGCTACCTCACCCGGGAGGAAAAGGTGGCCGCGTGCCACGCCGCCCGTTCGGCGGGGGCGCGGTTCGTGAAAACCTCCACCGGCATGGGGCCCCAGGGCGCGACGGTCGACGACGTGAGGCTGCTCCGGGAGACGGTGGGCAGCGCCATGGGGGTTAAGGCCGCAGGCGGCATCCGGGACCTCAGGACGGCCCTGGCCATGATCCAGGCGGGCGCGAACCGGCTGGGCACGTCCGCCGGGCTGGCCATCCTCGAGGAGATGCGGGCCTCTTCCGCCTGACGGGGGCTGGCCCGCCGTCCGGT
The DNA here is from genome assembly GCA_023511555.1 of Acetobacteraceae bacterium. Classification (GTDB taxonomy): domain Bacteria; phylum Bacillota; class Sulfobacillia; order JAIMBG01; family JAIMBG01; genus JAIMBG01. The sequence continues at coordinate 7,776 of JAIMBG010000002.1, forward strand.
GGAGGAAGGCCGCGCCCGACCCGGCCGGGCGGGCCACATCAGCGCCGGGGCGGGGGGAAATGATAGGGAGGGCGGGCGATTGGGGCTTTACCGCACCGAGGCCATCGTTCTCCGCGCCCAGCCCCTGGGCGAGGCCGACCGGCTGCTCACGCTGCTCAGCCGGGAGGGGGGTAAGGTGCGGGCCGTGGCCCGGGGTGCGCGCCGGGCCCGCAGTCGGCTGATGGCTGGCACCCAGCCTTTCACCCACGCCAGCCTCCTCCTGCTGAAGGGGCGGGAGCTGGATACCGTAAGCCAGTGCGAGATAAGGAACGCGTTCGGCGGCATACAGGCGGACCTGGAGAGGACGGCGTGGGCGAGCTGCGCTGTGGAGCTGGTGGACGCGGCCCTGGAGGAGACCGGCGGGCAGGAGGCCGGGACCGGGCCCGGGGAGGTGTTCTCCCTCCTCCTTTCCGCCCTGGGACTGCTGTCCCGGGGCGAGGGCTCGGCGGACGCGGTGTGGCTGGCGTTCGCCCTGCGGCTGCTGTCGCTCCTGGGCTACCGGCCACGGCTGGAGGCGTGCGCGGCCTGCGAGCGGACCCCGGCGGGGGACGGCGAGGACTCCCTCTACTTCAGCCCGGCCCTGGGGGGCGTGCTCTGCGAGCGGTGCCGGGCCCAGGACCCGGCTGCCACCCGCCTCAGCCGGGGCGGGCTCATGGCGGCCCGCCAGCTCCTGGAGGGGGACATGGCCAGGTCGGGGCAGGTGCGGCTCGGCCCCGTTCTCCGGGGGGAGCTGGAGGCCCTCCTGGAGGGCCACCTGGCCCGCCACCTGGACCGGAGGCTGAGATCGCTCGAGTTTGTAAGAGCCATCCGGACCCAAAGCGGGGGCGATGGGGTTGGAGGAGCTGGAAAAGATCGACGCCGTGCGCAAGCGCGCGGGGGTGAGCTACCGGGAGGCGAGGGAGGCCCTGGAACAGTCGGGCGGTGACGTGGTCGGCGCCCTCATCTACCTGGAGGAGAAGGGCAAGAGGTGGAAGGAGCGCATCCAGGTCAGGGGCGCCGAGGTGGTGGAGAAGGTGAAGGAGCTGATCCACCAGGGGAACGTCACCCGCATCCGGGTGAGGCAGGGCGACCGGGTCATCGTCGAGTTCCCGGTAACGGTGGGGGTGGTGGGGGCTCTGCTCCTGCCCGTCCTGGCCGCGCTGGGCGTTGTGGCGGCCATGGTCACCAACTGCACCATCGAGGTGGAGCGGGCCCCGGAGGGGGCGCCGCCGGCAGGGGAAGACGGCGGGGAGCCCGCCCCGGACAAGGGGCCCGGTGGCGAGGGGTGCCGGGCCGAAGGACCGGACGGCGGGTGGCGGTCGGGCCACCTGGAGGAGACGTGCGGCCGCGCGGCCTGCCGAGGGGGGAGCCGGGAGCGGCCCTGCCGCCCCGCCGGCGCGGAGGGTCCGGTCCGGCGCGGGGGGCCGGCGGCCTTGCCGGGAGGAAGGGGGCGTGAGCCTTTGGGAAGGCGGCCTTCGGCCCCGGAGGGGAGGCCGGGGGATGAGCCCGTGGGCCTGCAGGGGATGATACGGCGCCTGGACAGGTTCTGGGAGGGCCGAGGTTGTGCCCTGCTCCTGCCTTACGACGTGGAGAAGGGCGCCGGGACGATGAACCCGGCCACATTCTTCCGCGCGCTGGGGCCGGAGCCCTGGAGGGCTGCCTACGTCGAGCCCTCGCGCCGCCCCACCGACGGCCGCTACGGCGAGAACCCCAACCGGGTGTTCCAGCACTTTCAGTACCAGGTGGTGCTGAAGCCCTCGCCCCCCGACGTCCAGCGGGCTTACCTCGACAGCCTGGAGGCCCTGGGCTTCAACCTTGCCGACCACGACCTGAGGTTCGTGGAGGACGACTGGGAGACGCCCTCGCTCAACGCCTGGGGGGTGGGCTGGGAGGTCTGGCTGGACGGGATGGAGGTAACCCAGTTCACCTACTTCCAGCAGGTCGGAGGGTTCGAGGCCCGCCCCGTCACGGCGGAGATCACCTACGGCCTGGAGCGCCTTGCCATGCTGCTGCAGGACAGGGGCAGCTACTTCCAGGTGGCCTGGGGTCCGGGCTTGAGCTACGGCGAGCTGTGGCGCCAGAACGAGGCGGAGCAGTCCCGCTACTCTTTCGAGGTGGCCGACCCTGCCCGGCTGTTCCGCCTGTTTGAAGAGTATGAGGCCGAGGCGGCGCGGGCGCTGGACGCCGGCCTGGTGCTGCCGGCCTACGACCAGGTGCTCAAGTGCTCCCACACCTTCAACCTGCTTGAGGCCCGGCGGGCGATAAGCCTGGCCCGGCGCACCGCGCTCCTGGGCCGGGTTAGGGCCCTGGCCCGGCGCTGCGCCGCGGCCTACCTGGAGCAGCGCGAGGCGGCGGGCTTCCCGCTCCTCAACTCCGGTGCCCGGGATGCGGCGGCCCCCGGCGCCGGAGACGCCGCCCCTGGAACCGGTGCAGCCGCTGCCGGGCCCGTCCCCCGCCGCGATGCGGCCGCTCCGGGTGCCGCTTTGGGGGCGGCGGCGTCCGCGCCCGGCGCCCGACCTGACCCTTCCCCCGACCATCCCCGCGACCTCCTCCTGGAGATAGGAACGGAGGAGCTTCCCGCCCGCTGGGTGCCGATGGCCCTGGACCAGCTCGCCCGCGAGGCGCAGGCGCTCTTTTCGCGGGAACTGCTGGAGCACGGGGAGGTGGCCTGCCTCGGCACCCCGCGCCGCCTGGCCCTGCTGGTCTCCGGCGTCGCCGGCCGCCAGCGGGACCGGGAGCTCAAGGTGAAGGGCCCCCCCGCCCGGGCGGCGTTCGGCGAGGACGGCCGGCCCACAGCAGCGGCTGAGGGGTTTGCCCGCAGCCAGGGTGTGGGCGTTGCCGACCTCACCGTGGAGGAGGTCTCGGAGCCGGGCAAGAGCGGCAGATACGTGTTCGCCCGACGGGTCGAGCCGGGGCGGCCCGCGCCCGAGGTGCTGGCCCGCGTCCTGCCGGAGCTCCTGGGCAGGCTGGAGTTTCCCCGCACCATGCGCTGGGGCGAGGGAGACTTCCCCTTCGCCCGCCCCGTGCGCTGGCTGGTGGCGCTCTGGGGCCAGGACGTGGTGCCGTTCGAGGCTGCCGGCTGCAGATCGGGCCGCACGACCCGCGGGCTGCGCTTCCCCGCCCCGCCTGCGGCCGGCCGGGACCGGGGGGCGGCCGCCGGGGATCGAGGTGCGGCCGGCTTCGAGGAGCTCATAGAGCTGGAGCACCCCGGGCAGTACCGGGAGCGCCTGGCCCGGGCCGGTGTAGTGGTGGACCCCCAGGAACGGCGGGCCCTGGTAGTGGAGGGGGTGACGGCGGCGGCGGCCCAGGTGGGCGGCCGGCCGCTGCTGCCGCCCGACCTGGTGGAGGAGGTCACCTTCCTGGTGGAGTGCCCCCGGGCGGTCCGCGGCAGCTTTGACCCGGCGTACCTGGAGCTGCCGCCCGAGGTTCTGGTCACGGCCATGAGGTCCCACCAGCGCTACTTCCCCCTGGTGCGGCCGGGGCCGGGCCCCGAGGGATCCGGCGCCCCTTCGCCCCCGCCGGAGGCCGGGCCTGGCCCCCATTCCCTGGTGGCGGGCTTCTGCGCCGTGGCCAACGGCGGGCTGGATCCTGAGCTGGTCCGCTCCGGCCACGAGAAGGTGCTTCTGGCCCGGCTGGCCGACGCCCGGTTCTTCCTCGAGGAGGACCGCCGCCGCCCCCTGGAGGCGCGGGTGGAGGCTCTGAGGGGCGTGATGTTCCAGGAGGGGCTGGGGACGCTCTACGACCGGGCCCTGAGGCTGGAGGGCCTGGCCGGGCGGCTGGCCGGCTACCTTGACGGAGGCGAGGCCGTGGGCGGGGCCGCCCGACGGGCCGCCAGGCTGTGCAAGGCCGACCTCATCACCGCCATGGTGGGGGAGTTCCCCTCGCTTCAGGGGGTCATGGGCGGGATCTACGCCCGGCTCGACGGGGAGGGGGAGGAGGTGGCCCGGGCCATTTACGAGCACTACCAGCCTCGCTTTGCGGGGGACGAGCCCCCCTCCACTGCGGCCGGGGCCCTGGTGGGGGCGGCCGACAGGCTGGACCTCCTGGCCGGATGCTTCATAGCCGGCATCCAGCCCACCGGTTCCGAGGACCCCTACGCCCTGAGGCGGCAGGGCTCGGGCCTGATCACGCTCCTACGCCGGCTCGACATGGAGGCGCCGCTCGGCAGGCTGGTGGCAGAGGCGCTCCAGGGATACGGACCGCTCCCCGGCGGCGGCCCTGCCGGGCAGGAGAAGGCGCTTCCGGCGCTGATGTCGTTTCTGGCCGACCGGATCCATACGCTCTTGGAGGAGGAGGGCTTCCGCTTCGACGTGATCCAGGCCGTGCTGGCCACTGGCAGCGACTCGGTGCCCCGCATCTGGGAAAGGGCCCGGGCCGTCTCCCGCCTGGTTGGCGAGCCCGAGGCCCTTGACGCCCTCGTCACCGTGTTCCGCCGCACGGCGCCGCTGTCCGGCGCCCGGGCCCAGGGGCTGGGGAAGACGCTGGAGCCGTACCTGGGGCCTGAGGCCGCCGCGCCGCCCGGAGTGGATGTGGGCCTCTTCCAGGACCCGGGCGAGGCCGAGCTTTACCGGGCGGCGCAAAGGGCCCGGGGGAAGGCGCTGCCGGCGATCGCCGCCCGCGATTACGGGGCGGCGCTGGACGCCCTGGTGGAGATCCGGCCGGCCGTGGACCTGTTCCTGGACAAAGTGCTGGTCATGGCGGAGGACGCCCGAGTGCGTGCCAACCGCCTCAAGCTCTTGCACTCGATAGCCTGCCCCATCCTGGAGGTGGTGGACCCCGGCCGGCTGGTGGTGGCCTAGCCGGGACGGCACCGGGATGGGTGCGCAAGGGGGGCTGGGGGATGGAGGTCGGTGGAGGCTCCGGGCCTGGATGGGACAAGCTGCTCTATATGTTCGAGGAGGGCAACGCCCGCATGAGGCAGATTCTGGGCGGGAAAGGGGCCAACCTGGCCGAGATGACCCGCATCGGCCTGCCGGTGCCGCCGGGATTCACCATAACCGCCCAGGCCTGCGTCTATTACAGCGCCACGGGGTCGTTCCCGTCGGGCCTGGATGAGGCCCTGGACGACGGGATCAGGGCGCTGGAACGCCGCACGGGCAAGTCCTTCGGTGGCGAAGGTGAACCGCTCCTGCTCTCGGTGCGCTCGGGCGCGGCGGTCTCAATGCCTGGCATGATGGATACCATACTCAACCTGGGGCTTAACGACCGGACCGTCCGGGGGCTGGCCGGGGCCACCGGGGACCTGCGGTTTGCGCTGGACTGCTACCGGCGGTTCCTGACCATGTTCGGCAACGTGGTGCTCCGCATCCCCCACGACCGCTTTGAAGACAGGCTCTCGGCGGAGAAGGCCCGCGTGAACGCCAGGTACGACGTGGACCTGGGGCCGGAGTCCCTGGAGAGGCTTTGTGGAGAGTACAAGCAGCTCATCAGGGCATCGAGCGGCTCGGACTTCCCCCAGGACCCGCGCCAGCAACTGGCCATGGCGGTGAGGGCGGTGTTCGAGTCCTGGAACAACCCCCGGGCCCGGGTCTACCGCCAGGTGAACCGCATCCCCGACGACCTGGGGACGGCGGTCAACGTGCAGTGCATGGTCTTCGGCAACACCGGGTCCGACTCCGGCACCGGCGTGGTCTTCACCCGCGACCCTGCCACCGGGGCCCGGGAGCTCTACGGGGAGTACCTCCCCAACGCCCAGGGCGAGGACGTGGTGGCAGGCATCCGAACGCCCCGGCCCATCTCTCAACTGGCCGGGGACATGCCCCAGGTGTACCAGGAGCTGGTGCGCCTCTGCGAGCTCCTGGAGCGCCACTACGCCGACATCCAGGACATCGAGTTCACCGTGGAGCACGGCAGGCTCTACGTGCTCCAGACCCGCGCCGCCAAGCGCACCGCGGCGGCCGCGGTCAAGGCGGCCTGGGACATGGCCCAGGAGGGGCTGCTCAGCCGGGAGGAGGCGGTGCTGCGCGTCGATCCCGACCAGGTGGTGAAGCTGCTCCACCGCAACATCGACCCCCGGGCAAAGCTGGAGGTGCTCGCCACCGGCCTCCCCGCCTCGCCTGGCGCCGCCAGCGGCCGGGTGGTGCTGGACGCCGACCGGGCGGAGGAGCTGGGGCAGCAGGGCGAGCGGGTCATCCTGGTGCGGCCTGAGACCACCCCCGACGACATCCACGGCATCGTGGCCGCCCAGGGGGTGCTCACCAGCCGGGGCGGCATGACCTGCCACGCCGCCATCGTCGCCCGCCACATGGGCAAGCCCTGCGTGGTGGGCTGCGACGCCGTCAGGGTCGAGCCGGACTCGCGGGAGTTGCGCATAGGCGAACGACGCCTCCGGGAGGGCGACCTCATCTCCATCGACGGGGCCACGGGGCGAGTCATTCTAGGCGAGGTTCCCCTGGTGGAGCCCGAACTCTCCCCCGAGTTCCAGGGCATCCTGGCCTGGGCCGACGAGTTCCGGCGGCTCAAGGTGCGGGCCAACGCCGACACCCCCCAGGACGCCCAGAAGGCCAGGTCGCTGGGGGCCCAGGGCATAGGGCTGTGCCGTACCGAGCACATGTTCATGGACGCCGGCAGGCTCCCCGTGATGCAGGAGATGATCATGGCCGAGACGGAGGAGGAGCGGAAGAGGGCCCTGGACAGGCTCCTTCCCATGCAGCAGAAGGACTTCGAGGGCATCCTCAAGGCCATGGAGGGCTACCCCGTGACCATCCGGCTCCTGGACCCCCCGCTCCACGAGTTCCTGCCCAACGTGGAGGAGCTGGCGGTGGAGGTGGCCAAGGGGCGCCTGCTCCTGGAACTGGAGGGCGGGGACGCGGGTCCCAGCGGGGGGGCAGGTGCGGCCGGGGAGGGAGGGGCCCGGGTCGGGCGGAGCTCCCGGGCCATAAGCCCCGGCGACCTGGCCCGCAAGGAGGAGGTGCTGCGCAAGGCCAGGGCCCTTGCCGAGTTCAACCCCATGCTGGGGCTGAGGGGCTGCCGCCTGGGCATCGTCTACCCCGAGATCTACCACATGCAGGCCCGGGCCATATTCCTGGCCACCGCCGCGCTGCGCCGCGCCGGGATCGACGCCCGGCCGGAGATAATGATGCCGCTGGTGGGGCATCCCCGGGAGCTGGAGGTCACCCGGGCCCTGGTGCAGCAGGCCGCCGAGGAGGTGAGGCGGGAGACGGGGGTGGACGTGACCTGCCCCATCGGCACCATGATCGAGGTGCCGCGGGCCTGCGTCGCCGCCGACCGGGTGGCGGACCACGCCGACTTCTTCTCCTTCGGCACCAACGACCTCACCCAGACGACCTTCGGGTTCAGCCGCGACGATGCCGAGGGCAAGTTCCTGCCCATCTACCTGGAGCAGGGGATACTGCGGGACAACCCCTTTGCCGTGCTGGACGGGGATGGGGTGGGCGTACTGGTGGAGATGGCCTGCCGCCTCGGCCGCAAGACGCGGCCGGACCTCAAGCTGGGCGTCTGCGGGGAGCACGGCGGGGAGCCACGCTCCATCGCCCTCTTCCACCGCTTCGGGCTGGACTACGTGAGCTGCTCTCCGTATCGCGTGCCCATCGCCCGCCTGGCAGCGGCCCAGGCGCAACTGCGGGAGACGGTGGGCGAGAGGGAGAAGGTGGGGGAGTAGAAGAGGGGCGGCGGGAGGGGAGGAAGGGCGGGGCGGGCCGCGGCCTCCGGTCTGCGGTCGGAGCCCCGGGGCGGAGGGCCGCCGGGGGGGGAGGCCCCACAGGGGCGGTCGGACGCTCTGCGGGGGCGCCGCCGAGGGCCGCCCCTTTCTGGGGGTCGGGGCAGGACGGGGTGCCTACCGGGGCCCCCGCCGGGTCATGCCCAGGGCGTGGAGGTAAAGGTCCGGGACCCGGTAACGGGTGCCGGCTTCGGTGGTACCGTATTCAGCGATGAGTCCGACCTCCAGTCCGAGCTGGGTGAGGGGGTCGTCCTTTTTCAGCGCGCCGGGGTCGGTGTGTGACTGTTGCAGGGACTTGAGCCTGTCGGCCAGAGGCTCCAGTTGAGGAAATTCCTCCCACAGAGCCTGGAGGGCCTTCTCCGACACCTCGCCGAGGGAGCTCTCCAGGGCGCGTGGCCGCAGGATGCTGCGGAGGTAGGGGGTTCCCTTCTGCTCCTTCATCTCCCACTGTGTTGCCGCCGAAAAGAGCTGAAACAGGGCTCGGGGGCTGTGGTCCCCGCTGCCGTCGGCCAGCCGGTTCCACACCCAGTTCAGCGTAAAGCCTGAATGCACTCCCTTCATCCTTTCCCCAACCAGGAGGTTCCACACCCCACGGACGAACTCTTCCGGGGCCCAGTCAAACTCCGGCGGAAAGTACCCGAGCCGCTTCTCGACCAGGTTCCTGAACCTATCGCTCCGAAGCGCCTGCTTGAGGACCGTTCGGGCGTAATCGATCTTGTCGTCGTGCCACAACAGCGTTACGCTCTGAGCGTCCAGGTGGCTCTTGTTTTGAAACCGCAGCCTGCCCCAGATGTCCTTTCTGAGCAGGACCTTGAACTTCAGCCGCCGGAGCTCCGGCGACCTCTCCAGGATGAAGCCCATCAGCCCTTCCAGGGCGGCATTCCGCTCCTCGGCGGTGCCCCAGGCTGCGTCGAGGCCGTCAAACAGGAGAAAGACGTCCCGCTCGGCCGCCGAATCGAGGGAATGGAGCCACATCCAGCCTGAGAGGCCGGCGTCAGGCAGCCGAAGCGCCCGACGGAGCGCGTCGAGGTAGATCTCCTCGCTGTTCACCAACCCGGGGCTGGAGAGGAGCTCGTTGAGGGGCTGCGGCAGCCCCACCCGTGAGCATTCCGGGATGCCGGAGCGGGCGAGGGCCAGAGGGGTGTAAACCGTCCAAAAGTCGCGCCACCGGCATTCGCCGGCCGGCAGGCCCTCCGCCACCTTCGAGAACACGGTCCGGCTGGGAACCCAGCGATACTGTCCCCGGAGTTTCTCCGGGCACATAATGACCGCCGCCGGCTTCCTGGCCCCTTCTAGAATCCACCGGAACAGGGCGGTCTTGCCCGTGCCCTTGCGCCCCAACACCAACAGCTTATCGGGAGACATCGCCTGCTCAAACACGTACGTCTTGACGAAGGTCTCGCTAAAGTCTTGCTGCGTCTCGGCGATGCCGGGAGAAAACTTAAGCGACTCCAGTATGGTTACCTTGTCCCCTATCAATTCCCCCTTGGGCTCGGGCGGAAGGAGGCTTTCGAACCAGTCCGCTATAGGCTGAAAGAGGCTCAGGGTGTGCTCGTCGGAGGTAAGGATGGAGTCAGACGAAGCCAGGGCCTCCCGGTAGGGAATGAGATGAATGCTGTCCTCAAGGTTCCGCGTCAGCCGGGAGTCGGACAGCCACTCCCTGAGCCGGTCTTCCGCCTTCCGCCTGTACTCCTCCATGTATCGCTCCGGCACGGGTGAGACCACGAATCGCGGCTCGGGGGCGAGCCGCCGGCCTTCGACCGTCCGGCGGGAACGGGCCCTGGTTATGGCGCGGACCAGAGCCGCCGTGCCGGTGTAGGCCTGGGGGTGGGGGAAGAAGACCACCACGGCGATGTCGGAGAGGTCGAACAGGAGGGGGGCGCTAAGCGGCGTCAGACCCGTGCGAGCGTCGATCAGGACCACGTCGGGCTTAAACGGCAGGCCCTTGAGCCCCTCCATCAGGCTCTGAAGCGGGTTCCCCTCCTCGCGGTACCAGGCCTCAGGATCGACGAGCCTGAGCCGGCGGGCGTAGTCGGCGTCGATCCTGCCTGCAGGCAGGCAATACAGTTCATAGGCGTCAGTGAGCCTTATCACGTGCTGGGCTATGTCCGGCGACTCCCCCTGGTCCAGGGCCAGGAGGACTGAGAGGAGGCCCTGGCCTGCCGGGATACCTTCCTCCTTCCCAAAAAAGGACGGGAGGCCGGGGGCCTCCAGGTCCATGTCCACGCACAGGACGGAGCGGCGGGCCCTGCTCGCCAGGCATAAAGCCGTGTACGCCAGGGCCGTCGTCCTGCCAACGCCGCCCCGCACGGAATAGAAGGTCCCCACCAAAGGAGGGTCAAGATCCGCCTCTGTGTCTGACAGAAAAGTGGGTTCCTCGGGCCGGGGACCCCTGGCCAGGGCCTCCGCCCACAACGGGAGGTCCTCAACCTCCAGCTCTATGGGCAGCTTGCCGGCACTCTTCTGCTCCTCGGGGGTGAGCAGGTCCAGCCACTGGATCGGCAGATCCTCCAGCCCCTTGAGCGCAACTCTCCGCCTCTCCGCACGGTCCAGGCCGTTGAAGTCCCGCGAAACCACCGCTATCCGCCAGCCAAAGAACGGATCGGCTTGTACGCGGAGGTCATCGATAGTCTTATTGCCGGCACGCATGTTAGCTTCTATGGCCTTGCGGACGCCGTCCCGGTCCACGCCCCCACCTCCTGCCCCGCCTTATCCGAGTGTATATGTAGCCCATTAGGCGAGTTGCTCCTTGGTAGAGAGCCTCCTCGTCCACGCCCGGGGGCAGGCTCTTCTCATACCTCAGGGCGGGTTCCCAAGCTTGGACGAACTGGCGGAGACGCCCATGCAGATCGGTTCGCTTGAACCTTGACAGTTCCCACAGGCCGTTGAGGTTGTGGCCTCCATGCCCGCTGGTCGGGACGTCTCGGCCCAGAAGGGTCAGGTACCCTTTGAGGCAGCACTCCACGGCGTACCCGATCATGTAGACGGCGGCCGGGCCGCGGCCGTTGCTCTTCAAAACCTTCGCGTCCCTGCCCCGTTCGTGGGCGACCTCCACCCACTCAGCGGCGTTCTGGGGCATTCAATGGTTTTCCTCCCCCCGCCCTCCGGCTTCCCTGCCCCCCGCCAAACGAGCGCCGCAACCGCGGCCGTTGCGACGCCTCCGATGTCATGGTGGGTAGCACAGCCAGCCTCCGGCCCTTGTATATGAATCGGTCACCCTGTGTCCCGCCGGCCAGACGCGGCGCCCTGGCACCCGAGGAAACCGAATGCTGCCCGTCGCGATTCAGGCCGGTCTGCCCCCTGAGGTGCCCGGCCTCCTTTCCCCTTCATAATACCATAAAGGCGCCACACCTGGAAGGGCGGGGGTCGCCGCCCTTCGCCCTTGACCTCACCAGTACACTCAGGCTCTTACGCTGCCGGCGCCCACCGCTCCCTGAAATCGCCGTCCCCGCCCGACAGGGTTTCGGCGGGGCGGCGGCGAAAACCCTAGCGGGTTGGGGAGCGGGAGCATGCCTGGGGGAGGAAGGTCAAGTGAGGAGGGTCAGGCTGTTCCTCTGGCTGGCGCTGGCCGCCGTGCTTGCCGCCTGCCTGCGCGGCCCTTCCGTGCGCGCCGCCACCTTCAGCGTGAGGATCGAGCCGTTTAACCCCGCCTACGCCGTCACCCAACGGCTGGGCGGGTCCATCGGCCCCAACGATCCCGTGGGCCGGTGGGTCATAGACGTGACGGCGGAGGTCATGTCGCTGGACATTAAGGTTAGCACCCGCTCCTGGGACAGCATAAGGCTCCTGGTCCTCAGCGACGGCCGGGTGGTCGCGCAGCGGTCCGTCGACCTCCGCAACTCTTACGGCACCACCCTGCGGTTCCCTCAAGAGACCTGGCACCGGGTGGAGATCGTCACCGACAACTCGGGCAACTGGATGGACGCCTGGGTGGACGTCACGGCGGTGGTCCGGGAAACCCGGAAGCTGGTGGGCTACCCCGAAGGCATCCAGCCGCGGCGGGCGGCCCTGGGAAGCACCCAGCAGATAAGGGTCAAGGTGTCGAACGTGGGCACGCTGGCCGTCGACCATCTCTGGCTGGGGGTAGACGTGTGCACCGCCGAGGGCGTGGTGGTGGAGGTTACCCGCACCCCGGTCAGGCTGGAGGGCGGCATCGACTTCGGCCGCCAGCAGTACCGGGGGCTGGCGCCCGGCGAGTCCCGCGTGTTTTCGGCCCCCTACACCTTCAAGGTAAGCTCCGCGCCTTACAGCCACGTCTACCGGGCGGGGACCTACCTGCTCAAGTACCGGGCCTGGGAGGGCGTCCCCGGCGTGGGCACCCCCCTCACCCCCGTCCAGACCGGGATCCTGGAGCTGCTCCCTGCCCCCGCCCCGACCCCGCCTCAGCCTCCCGCCGAGCCGGGCCGGGAGGAGGTGGTGCTCTGGGTGGGCCGCACCCAGGCCTGGGTGGACGGACAGCCGCGGGTTCTGGACGTGGCGCCCCGGGTGGTTCAGGGCCGCACCCTTGTCCCGGTGAGGTTCGTGGCCGAGTCGCTGGGCGCCGCCGTGTCCTGGGATCCCGCCACGCAGACCGCCCGCCTGGTCGGGGGGGGCCACGAGGTCGCGCTGACCGTGGGCTGCATTGAGGCCAGGCTGGACGGGGCCCCCCACCGGCTGGAGGTGGCCCCGATGATCGTAAGCGGCCGCATGCTGGTCCCGGTCCGCGTCGTGGCCGAGGCCCTGGACGTTGCCGTGTCGTGGTCGGCGGGGGAGGGGAGGGTGACGCTGAAGCTGCCCTGAGGCGGCAGAGCGGGGCCGGTCGGCCTGCCCTTCTTGTCTGCGTCGGTTTCTCTGCCTTTCTTGATTCTGCGCCCGGGACGGGTTGGGGGGTGCCGTCTCTGGAGCCAGGCGCCGTTGAGTCCGGGCCCTCGGTCCGGGAGCTGACCGAGCGGCTGGAAGAGGAGACCCTGTCCGAGTATGCCCAGCGCAGCGCGCGCAGCCGCGGCCGCCGGCGGCCCGAGCCGCCCTGCCCGGTGAGGACCTGCTTTCAGCGCGACCGGGACCGCATCATCCACTCCAAGGCCTTCCGGCGGCTCATGCACAAGACGCAGGTCTTCATCTCCCCCGAGGGCGACCACTACCGCACCCGCCTCACCCACACCCTGGAGGTGGCGCAGATCGCCCGCAACCTGGCGCGGGGGCTGAGGCTCAACGAGGATCTCACCGAGGCCATCGCGCTGGGCCATGACCTGGGCCACACGCCTTACGGCCATGGCGGCGAGGCCGCTCTCAACCGCCTGCTTCCCGGGGGCTTCCGCCACAACGAGCAGAGCCTCAGGGTGGTGGACCTCCTGGAGGGGGGGGCCGGGCTCAACCTCACCTGGGAGGTGCGGGACGGCATCCTCAACCACTGCGGGGAGCTCAAGCCCGCCACCCTGGAGGGGATGCTGGTCAAGCTCGCCGACCGCATCGCCTATGTCAACCACGACATCGACGACGCGCTGCGGGCCGGCCTGCTTCGCCCCTCCGACCTCCCTCCCGAGTGCACAACCGTCCTGGGGCAGACGCACTCCGCCCGCATCGCCACCATGGTCGAGGACGTCATCAGGGAGGGCCGGGGCAGGCCCCAGGTGCGCATGAGCGCCGCGGTGGAGGATGCAATGGAGGGCCTGAGGGCCTTCCTGTTCGGCCGCGTCTACGTGAACTCCCCCGCCAAACGGGCGGAGGGGAGGGCGCAGGCCCTGCTGGAGGCCCTGGTGCGGCACTACGCCGCCCATCCCGACCTTCTGCCCCAGTGGGCGCTGACCGCCGGCGGCTGGGAGCCTGCCCGCTCGGTGGACGAGCCGCTCCGCCCCATCGTGGACGAGCGTGACCGGCGGCTGCGGGCCGCAGCCGACTACGTGGCGGCGATGACCGACCGTTACGCCCTGAACCAGTACCGGGAGCTGTTCGAGCCCGAGCCCTGGGGCCGCGAGGGAAGAGGGGGCTAGGGCGACGTGCGGGGCCGGCGGGGCGCCTTGATCAAGCAGGATTTGGGGGGGCAACGGCGAAGACCTTTGTAGCCAAAGCAGGGTGATCGCTGTGGGAGGGGGCTACGGGGAAGAGGTCGTCGCCCGGGTCAGGGATCGGGTGGACATCGTCGGTCTCATCGGCGAGTACGTCCAGCTCAGGAAGGCGGGGAAGAACTTCGTCGGGCTGTGCCCGTTCCACCAGGAGCGGACGCCCTCGTTCAGTGTGTCGCCGGACAAGCAGATGTTTTACTGCTTCGGCTGCCAGGCCGGCGGTGACGTCTTTAATTTTTTAATGAAAAAGGAGAACCTGACGTTTCCCGAGGCCCTGGAGCTCCTGGCCCGGCGGGCCGGCGTCCCCCTGCCCCGGGCGGCCGATCCCGAGGCCCGTCGCAGGGAGGGCGAACGGGCGTCCCTGCTTGAGGCGCTGGAGGCCGCAGCGCAGCACTTCGTTCAGGGGCTGGCCGGGCCGGACGGGGCCAGGGCCAGGGCCTACCTGGAGCAGCGGGGCATCGGCGCCGCGGCGGTGCAGCAGTTCCGCCTGGGATACGCGCCCCCGGCGTGGGGGGGGCTGATCGAGTCGCTGGGGCGCAGAGGCTTCAAGCCCCCGCTGCTGGAACGGGCCGGGCTGGCTCTGCGTCAAACCGACGGGGGGTGGCGCGACCGGTTCCGGGACCGGCTGATGTTCCCTATCGCCGACCCCCGGGGAAGGGTGATCGGGTTCGGCGGCCGGGCCCTGGACGAGGCGAACCAGCCCAAGTACCTGAACTCTCCGGAGACGCCGGTCTTCGCCAAGCGCCGCGCCTGGTACGGCCTGGACCGGGCTCGGGCCGAAATAGGCCGCCGCGAGCAGGCGGTGGTGGTCGAGGGCTACCTGGACCTGATTACCGCCCACCAGGCGGGCTTCACCAACGTGGTGGCCTCCCTGGGCACGGCGCTCACCCCGGAGCAGGCCATGGCTCTGAGCCGGCTGGCGCCGCGGGTGGTGATCGCTTACGACCCCGACGCGGCGGGGGCCGCGGCCACGCTGCGCGGCCTGGAGCTGTTCCCCCGGTTCGGGGCCCGGGTGCTGGTGGCGGTGCTTCCCCGCGGGCTCGACCCCGACGCCCTCATTCGCGAGCGGGGCAAGGAGGCGTTCGCCGACGCCGTGGAGCGGGCGCTGCCCCTGATGGAGTACCGGCTACAGCTTGAGGTGGAGTCCCGCGACCTGGGGACGGTGGAGGGGCGCGTGGCCGCCGTACGGGCCATCGTGCCGGTGCTGGCGGGGATGGAAGACGCCGTGGAGCGGGAGGGCTACCTGGCGCTGGCCGCGGCCCGGCTGGGGGTGTCCGAGGAGGCGCTGCGGGCGGACGTGGCCCGCTACCTCAGGCGGGCACCCTCTGGCGCAGCGGCGGATAGAATGGCAGCGGGGCGGAATAATATCATTGGGAAGCAGATTATAGAAGATTTTGCAAGTGGTGCCTCGAGCGCGGTGGCGGTGTCGGAGGTCGCGGCGGCGCGGGCCCGTGAGGCGGGGCCGCAGGCCCGGGCCGAGCGCGAGGTGCTCAGGCTGATGCTGCAGGACGAGGCCCTTGCTCGCTCTTTGCGGCCCGTGCTGGTGCCCCAGGACTTCGCCTCCCCCCACCACCGGCAGGTGGCCGAGGCGCTGTTCCGCGTCCTGGACTCGCCCGATCCGGCGGGGGCGGGCGTGGGTGGCTACGGGCCGCCCGCGGGGCGGGCGGACGCAGGCGGCGGCGCGGGGCGGGTAGAGGCCGGCACCGCGGTCGCGGCGGATCTGGCGGTGAGGGTGGCCCGGGTGCTAGGGGAGGAGGGAGCCGCCCTGGTAAGCGGCCTGGCCCTGGCAGGAGGGGAGGGCTATGCCGACGCCGCTGGGGCGGCGGCCGCGCTGGTGCGCCGGCTCAAGGAGCAGAGGCTCAAGGCCAGGATCGAGGGGCTGCGCCAGGCCATAGCCGAGGGCGAGCGCCGCGGTCAGCAGCCGGGGCCGGAGGTTCTGGCCGAGCTCCAGGCCCTGCTCCAGCAGCTGAAGGGCTCCCGAGGCGCGGCGGGGAGGGGGGAGTCGGGTGGCTGAGATAGGGCCCAAGCTCGAAGAGGTCAAGGGCCTGATCGAAAAGGGCAAGGCCAGGGGCACCCTTACCTACACCGAGGTCATGGACGCCCTTCAGGGGGTGGACCTCAGCCCGGACCAGATAGACGACATCTACCAGCACCTCCAGGACATGGGCATCGAGGTGGTGGAGTCTGAGGCCCAGCCCCTGGAGGCCGAGGCCGGCCCGGGCGGGGACGATGAGGCCCACGACGAGCTGGCGCTGCCCGAGGGCGTCACCCTTGACGACCCCGTGCGCATGTACCTCAAGGAGATCGGCCGGGTGCCACTGCTCACCCCCGACGACGAAATCGAGCTGGCGCGCCGCATCGAGCGCGGGGACGAGGAGGCCAAGCGCCGCCTGGCCGAGGCCAACCTGCGGCTGGTGGTGAGCATCGCCAAGAAGTACGTGGGCCGGGGGATGCTGTTCCTGGACCTCATCCAGGAGGGCAACCTGGGCCTGATCAAGGCGGTGGAGAAGTTCGACTACCGGAAGGGTTACAAGTTCAGCACCTACGCCACCTGGTGGATAAGGCAGGCGATCACCCGGGCTATCGCCGACCAGGCCCGCACCATCCGCATCCCGGTGCACATGGTGGAGACCATAAACAAGCTCATCCGGGTGTCAAGGCAGTTGCTGCAGGAGCTGGGCCGGGAGCCCACACCGGAGGAGATAGCGGAGGAGATGGAAATCCCCGTGGAGCGGGTGCGGGAGATCATGAAGATCGCCCAGGAGCCGGTGTCGCTGGAGACCCCCATCGGCGAGGAAGAGGACAGCCACCTGGGCGACTTCATCGAGGACCACGAGGCACCGGCCCCGGCCGAGGCCGCGTCCTTCCTGCTGCTCAAGGAGCAGCTCGAAGAAGTGCTGGAGACGCTATCGCCGCGGGAGAAGAAGGTGCTGAGGCTGAGGTTCGGTCTGGACGACGGGCGCGCCCGGACCCTGGAGGAGGTGGGCCAGGTGTTCGGGGTGACCCGGGAGCGCATCCGCCAGATAGAGGCCAAGGCGCTGCGCAAGCTGCGCCACCCCAGCCGGTCGAAGAAGCTTAAGGATTATCTGGATTAAGGCCGCGCGACGGGGCCCCCTCGCCCGGTGCCGGGGGCGGGGGGCCGGTGCCGGCCGGCGGGAGGAAAAGGGGGGCGAGTCGGGGAATAATGCTCCCGTTACCAGGCGCCCTGGTGACAGGGAGTGAGGCGCTTGGGCCGCCGTCCGTACCTGCAGCTTCGGCTCGCCCTTAATCCCGGTGCCGGGCCCCCCCGCCGCCGTGGCCTGCGCTTCTGCTCGCTGGCCAGCTCCAGCACTTACGGAAACGCTTACTTGGTCGCCGAGCCGGGCGGCGCTGCCCTGTTGGTGGACTGCGGGGCGCCCCTGCGCCGCATCCAGGCCGGGCTGAAGGAGCGGGGGGTCGAGCCGGGACGCGTGGTAGCCGTGCTCTTGACCCACCGCCACGGCGATCACACCCGGGCTCTCTGCATCAAGATCCCCCTGCCCCAGCGCCTGGGGGTCCCGGTCTACGCCCCTGCCGGCGTGTGGGAGGAGGCCGAGGGGGAGTTCGGGGCCATGCCTCCCGCGCTGCGCCGGCGCATCGCGCCCGGCCGCCCGGTAAGAGCCGGGCCCTTCGTCGTCCGCGCGTTTGCCAAGCCCCACGACGCCCGCGATCCGGTGGGCTTCCTGGTGGAGGCGGCGGGGGAGAGGCTGGCGGTGGCCACCGACCTGGGACGGGTGGACTCGGGCCTGACCTCGCTCCTCCGCGGCTGCCACCACCTCATCTTCGAGAGCAACCACGACCCCGAGCTGGAGTGGGCCTCCGGCCGCCCGCGCCACCTCATCCAGCGCATCCTGGGCGACCTCGGCCACCTGTCCAACGACCAGGCGGGCTCGGCGCTGGCCGCCATCGTCACCCGCCGCACCCGGACGGTTCTCCTGGCCCACCTCAGCATCGACTGCAACCGCCCCGACCTGGCGCTGGACACGGTCTCCCGGTACCTGCGGCCGGCGGGCTACCGGGGAATTCTGGCCGCCGCCCCGCCCCGGGGGCCGTCGCCGTGGTATCCGGAGTGAGAGAGGCACCGGGTGGGTCGGGGGTTGGGCGGGCAAGACCGGGGACCGGCAGGAGGTGACACCTTGACCAGGCTTACCGTCAACGGCCGCGTGCTGGAGCTGGTGCAGGGCGACATCACGCGCTTTCGCGCCGACGCCATCGCCAACGCCGCCAACTCCATGCTGGCCGGCGGGGGCGGGGTGGACGGAGCCATCCATGACGCGGGCGGGCCGGAGATAATGGAGGAGTGCCGCAGGATAGGGGGCTGTCCCACCGGCCAGGCGGTTGTTACCGGGGCGGGCAGGCTTCCCGCGCGGTACGTCATCCACGCCGTGGGCCCGGTGTGGTTCGGGGGCGCCCACGGCGAGGCCGAGCTTCTGCGCTCCGCCTACCGCCGGGTGCTGGAGCTGGCCAGCGAGCGGGGCTGCCGCACCCTGGCGCTGCCCTCCATCAGCACCGGCGCCTACGGCTACCCCGTGGACCAGGCGGCGCCCATCGCGCTGGGGGCGGTGGCCGAGCACCTGCGCGGCCCCACCTCGCTGGAGCGGGTTACCTTCGTGCTGTTCACCCGGGAGACCCTGGAGTCGTACGTGCGGGCGCTTCAGGCCCTGGCCGGGGCAGGCGGCGGGGAGAGGCGGTAGCGGCGGCCGGCGGAGCCCTGAACGCGCCGGTTCGGCGGACGCCCTGGTCTGCGGCTAGGGCCCTCCCCCTTCACAGGTCAGCGCCCGTTCCAGGGCCTCCGGCGACAGATTGCCGCCCGACACGACCGCCACCACCCGGGAGCCGGGCGGCGCGTTTACCGCCCCGCTGAGCAGGGCGGCCACGGCCGCCGCGCCGGCCGGCTCGGCGACCACGCGGGCCTGGCGGAGAAGGAAGGCCACGGCGGAGAAGATGTCGGGGTCGGAGACCAGCGCCACGCCGTCCAGATAGCGCCGGCACAGGGCGAAGGTCAGGTCGCCCGGCCGCCGGACGCGGATGCCGTCGGCCAGGGTGTCGAGGCGGTCCAGCTCCACGGGGCGGCCGGCCTCCAACGACCGGGCCAGCGACGGGGCTCCGGCGGGCTGTACGCCCCAAACGCGGGCGCCCGGGCAGAGCGACTTCACCACCAGCGCCACCCCGGCCGCCAGGCCGCCCCCGCCCACCGGCACCACCACCAGGTCCGGCGAGGGCAGGTCCTCCACCAGTTCCAGGCCGGCCGTGCCCTGCCCGGCGACGATGTGCGGATGGTCGAAGGCGGGGATGAGCGCCGCACCCCGTTCCGCCGCCAGCTCCCGGGCCCGGGCGAAGGCCTGATAGTAGTCGGCTCCGGCCACCACCACCCGGCCGCCGTAGGCTTCTACCCGGCGGCGCTTGTGGGGGCTGGAGAACTCAGGCATGAACACCGTGGCCGTGGTGCCCAGGCGTCGGGCGGCCAGGGCTACGGCCATGCCGTGGCTCCCGCTGGAGGCGGTCACCAGCCCGCCGGCGCGCTCAGCCGCATTGAGCTGCCAGGCGTAGTTCAGCGCCCCCCGGACCTTGAACGCCCCTGCCAGTTGCAGGCTCTCCAGCTTGAGGTGGACGGCGGCGCCGAGTTTCTCCGACAGCGCCTCGCAGGGGATGCAGGGGGTGTGGACCACCCCGCCCGCCCCCGCCAGCCGCTCCCGGGCGGCGTAGACGTCGGCAAGGGTGGGGCTGGGGCCGGTGGGGGCGGGGACGGCGCCGGGTCCCGGGGCTGCGGCGCCGGACGGCGGGTGTCCCCGGGGGGCAAAGTTCGGCGCGTGGCGGCTGGGATGCGTCACGGCAGGGGCCTCCTCTCTCGGGAGGATGATGGGGGCGGGGGCGCCCACCTTCTGAGGTTCTTCCCCAGGGCGGGGGCGGTTCCCTGCCGGCGGCCCTTCCGTACTCGAGGCCTTTGTGGTATAATGGTTGCGACGGAGGGCGGGCCCGTAGCTCAGGGGCAGAGCAACCGACTCATAATCGGCAGGTCGCAGGTTCGAGCCCTGCCGGGCCCACCACAGACTTGGGGGGCGGCCGCCGGTTGTCAGCGCGCGCGGGACGCGGTATAATGGTGGCGCAGCGGTGGCGCGGGGCGCCACCCGGCGGCCCCATGGTCTAGAGGTCAGGACACCACTCTTTCAAGGTGGTAACGGGGGTTCGATTCCCCCTGGGGCCACCAGCACGTGGGCGGTTAGCTCAGGGGAAGAGCGCTTGACTCACATTCAAGAGGTCGGAGGTTCGAGCCCTCTACCGCCCACCATGCGAAAGCGAAGCGCCGCAAGGGATTGCGGCGCTTCTTGTCTCCTCCAGAGCTCTGGCCCGTCGCCTTTTGCAATCCATCTGCAAATCCCCCGCGGCTCAGGACAGCCGCATTATCTTGGTGAGAATACCGATGACCCGATAGACGGCTGCCAGGCTCACCACGACGAGGGCAACCCATGCTGCCACCACGCACCGGATCCAACAGCCGCCCCCTCCGGGATTGACTAGGAGGAGTAGCCCCGAGTATAGGGCGAGGAAGAAGGGAGCTCGGCTGCCGAATGCAACGTACTCCACCAGCAGGTCGTAGTATGTGGAGGAGGCATTGACTTCGACACGCCTGACCTCACGAATGGTGTTCCTCATCTCCATCGAGACGAGGACTGTTTGGGGGGTGGCCATAAAGCCGACTAGGATGGCGCTCACACTTATCGTGGGGTTCAGGAGCTTCTCGAGGATTCGCTGTTGCACGTGAAGGGGTAGCCAGCAGAGGCTGACGACGAACGCGCACCCATCGCCGTCCGTCCCCGGTAACCGTCTGCACGGTGACGGGCTGGTGCCACCACCCCGCCTCGGCCAGGAAGCTCCGGGCCGGCGCCACCGCGCCGCTCTCGTCGTGGCGCCACTCGCTCCACAGGGCCGAGGTGTGAGCACGGCCATCTCCCCCCGAGAGATGGCGCATTGGGCCCACTCCTCGAGGGTGTCGGGCTCATCCACGTCGCCCACGCTGAGTGTGATCTCCGAGTCTTGCTTCTCGTCCACCACCTCGAAGGTCCACCCCACGCCGGCATCCTCCCAGTTGGTCATAGCCCCGTCAAGCCACGACTTCCACTCCTCGGTTGCCCCGTCGCCGCAGAAGATCCTCAAGTGGCGCCGCGGCTCCCCCGTCCTGGCGTCCCTGGCCCACTCCCAGGACTCGTCCACGTGGGCCAGGACGATGATGGAGACCGGGAGCACCAGCATTGCAGCCACAAACGCTGCCCGGCACGCCTGGCGCCCGCGCCATGGACCACCAAAGCCACCTCCTGCAATTCTAGTGGGGTCATACGGCCGTTGTCCTCGGCTTATTGGCTCTTGCCCTGGGCCACGCTGCCTCTGTTCCATCAAGATTATCGCCCTACCCGCCGTGGTTTTCCCTGCCGGTCGTCGCGAGGCGACGAACAGCGGCCGGTCGCTCAGTCAGCTCCACCCAACGCGCGCCCCGCCCGTTACATAAAAGGGCCGGCCGGGGGAGACTTCTATACCTGGCGGCGGCCCTCCGCCTCCGCGGCCGCTGCGGGCAGCCTCCCAACAGGGCGTGTCCCGCCGGCCGCCCAAGCCTGCTCTCACGGAGGTGACCTTCGCTGAGCCGCGGGAGACTCGTGCTGATCGGCGCGGCCAGTGGCCTGGCCGGCGCGCTGGCGGCGGTCCTGGTGCTCTGGGGCGCCTGGATGCTCCACGTCTTGGGCCTGCTGCTGACCCGGGCCACCCCGCTCCTGGGCGCGCTGGCGGTCGTGGTGCTGGGAGTGCTGGGGGGCGTGGCCTTTGGGGCGCTCTATCCCTGGCGGGGAACGAACGGAAGGCCGGGCGGCCAGGCCCGGGGCGGTCCTGGGGGAGGCGAGGGCCCTTCAGAGCCGCAGCCCAGTCCCGGGGTCGGCCCGGGACTTCGGGCCGCCCGCGTCCCCCGGGCACTCAGCCCCTGGGCGCTCGCGCTCAGCGGCCTGCTGCTGGGGGCAGGCATGTGGCTCGTCGGCCCCCTGGTCCTGGTGCCCAGGGTTCTGGGCTTCCCGGCCTTTCCCGCGGCGCCCACGGATCAGATCGCCTCGCTGGGGGCGTTCCTGGCCTACGGCCTGGTGACGGCCTTCGCCTTTGGGGCCGGGGTGCTTTCCTCCCGGGCCGCGGCGGCCCAGCGGACGGCCTCCCTCCTGGCGGTAGCGGCGCTGGGGTGCCTCCTGGCCTCGGCGGGATCGACCTTCTTCCTCCTCCGGGGCGCCAGGGCCACCGACCCCGCAGCCCTGGACCTGCCCCCCGGCTACCGGGCCGAGGTCGTGGCCAAAGGCCTCACCTTCCCCAGCAGCCTGGAGGTGGCCCCCGACGGGACGATATACGTGGCCGAGTCGGGGTTCGTGTACGGCCCCAAGACCACCGTGGCCCGGGTGCTCGCCATTTCCCCCCAGGGCAGCGTGGCTGAGGTGGCCCGGGGCTTCGAGGGGCCGATAAACGGGCTCGCCCTTCGGGGCGGTCGGCTGTATGTCTCCCACCGGGCGAAGATCACCGTCCTGGACCTGGCGGAGAAGGCAGGCGGTGCCGCGCCCTCCGTAAGCGCCCGGCGGGACCTGGTCTCCGGGCTGCCTTCCCTGGGTGACCACCACAACAACGACCTCAAGTTCGGCCCCGACGGAATGCTGTACGTGGGCCAGGGCACGGCGACCAACGCCGGGGTGGTGGGCTCGGACAACTTCGTCTACGCCTGGGCGGCCCGCTACCCGGGCTTCCACGACGTGCCCTCGCGCGACTGGACGCTGGTCGGCCAGTCTTACCCCGACCTGGACCTGCGCACCCCGGACCCCGCCGACCGCGTGGAGACCGGGGCGTTCGCGCCGTTTGGGACCAGGCGGCAGCAACGCCATCCCTGAGACGGGGGTGCTGTGGCGGGTATCCAGGGCGGCTTGAGGGGCGGGGGGAGGTGTCACGGGGACTTCCGAGTCGGGTAAAGCACCAGCCACCCCCCCACCCACGCCATGTCGGGGCCTGCCAGCGGGTCTCCCGGCTCCAGCGGCCGCTTCAGCGCGAGATAGCCGGCGGGGGAGGGGCTCCAGTACGGGGCCGCCCAGGGGACGTCCCCGGCCCGTTCGCCGGTGGCCGCATCCACCAGCACGGGGCGGAGCAGGCCGCCTGAGGGGTCGGCGGCGCAGGCGCAGAGCTGGTCTTCGCCGATCCACTCCACGTAGTAAAGCCTCAGCCCCTGGGGCAGGGGCACCGCCTTCCCGGCCACGAAGTCCCACAGGAGGCCCACCCCCGGCTGGCCGCCCTCGGCGGAGCTCTCCAGTGCCAGGTAGCGCCCCCCGGGGGAGAAGCAGAGCGGCAGACACACGGGGCCGGGGTCCAGGGGGAGGGCCTCGGTCTCAAAGCCTGGGGCGGAGGCCACGAGCACCCGGGACGGGCCGTCGTAGCTGACCCCGAACCCCGCCTCCCCCAGCGACGCCCCGGCCACTGCGGCATAGGCCAGGCGGGAGCCGTCCTCCGACCAGGTCAGGCCCGCGGCCATCCCCCCGGCAAGGGCCAGGGCCGCGGTCGCGACCGGCTGAGGCGAGGCCAGGCTGCTGCGGGAGTATACGGTTATCGCCTGGCCGGCGCCGACGGGGTGCACGGCCTCCTCGGGGAACAGGGCCGTTTCGGCGTTGATGTGCAGCACCGCCAGCCACTCCGCGCCGGGCGCCGGGAGCGGGGCGAGGTACTGGCCCGGGACACTGAGCTCCCCCGCCACCGAGCCGTCGGGCAGCCGCACCAGCCTGAGCCCCCGGCCCTCCGTGGAGCCCGGCCCGTGGCGCACCGCCACCAGGGAGTCGTCGATCCAGGTCACATCCAGTCCCGCGTAGGGGAATCCTCCCGGCGGGATGGCGGGGATCGGGGCCGCCCTCCAGCTCAGGGTGTCGTGGAGGAAGGTGCCTTGGGCGCAGAACCGAAGCAGCCATCTGCCTGAGGGAGAGAGCTGCAGGCCCTCGGCCGGGCCCAGGCACACCGGCTCCCCCTCCATAGGGACGTACCAGCCCGTCATTTCCTGAGGAGCCTCCCCGGCCTGGGGGTAGTGCAGGCTCACGAAGCCGGCCCCCTCCGGAAGGGGGTGCGGCCCGGCCGGCTCGCACTCCTGGGGGATGTCGCGGGCCCGGAACGCGCCGTCGGTGCCCAGGGTGAAGAACGCCTGAGAGGACCCGAGGTCTCCCCAACCCCAGGCCACCCCCGGGTTGACCCAGCCCACGGACCGGAGGTTGGCGAAGGGCCCCACCTGCCAGCGTCCCTCGACCAGCGCCGGGTGCAGTTCGGCGGCCGCCGCGGGGCCGGCCCAGCCCTTGTTCGGCGGGGCCGGGGCGCCCCCGTCCCCTGCAGGGGCCTCGCCTCCCGGAGCGCCCGCCCGGCCCTCCCCTGCCGGTGGGAGGGCCGGGCTCCCGCCGGCGGCGGGGGGCTTTTCCCCCGTCTTGTCCGCTGCGGGCGGGGCCGGGCGGCAGGAGGCAACAGCCACCAGCCCCAGGAGGAGCAGCGCCACCAGCACGGCGCCCCTTAGCCGCAGCCAGCCCTGTTTTGCCATCTCAATCGCCTCCCCGGGCGTCCTCTGGACGAGGGTCGCCCCCTACCCCCCCTGCCCATCGGTGAACAGCATCGGCCCGATGGTGTAGGCTCGGATCCACTCCTGTTGGGGCGGGGCGGTGCCCGCCTTCAGCATCTTCCTCCAGGCCTCGTCCGTCAGGCGGTCGGTTATGGGGTGCTCGAACTCGTGGTAGGCGAACATCGCCCCTCGGCCCAGGTAGAGCCGGCCCTCGAAGGGGAATATCACGTAGATGTGCTTGGCCGGGCCCACCCCCACCTCCAGGCAGCCGCCCCCGGAGGTGGCCACGTCGGCGATCACCGCCATGTGCCGGTCAGACTCTGAGATCAGGTTCCCCCAGTGGCCGTACGGCGAGACGGTGCGTACGGAGAGGCCCTCGATCGTGCCGCCGAGGAGCATCAGGCGTTGCACCTCCTCCCGGCCGAGGGGGACCCCGGTGAGCTCCTTTACGGCCGCATCGCGGGCGAGCCCCAGCACCTCCCTGAACCCGGCCAGGACGGAGGCCATGTCCTCGCTCAAGAGCTTCCGTGAGGCCAGGCCGTAGCCCATCCGGTTCACCACCCAGTCGAGCCGCTGGTAGAACTCGGGCTCCGGCTCGACGTACTGGGGAACTATGTCCATGCCGTCTCCGCTCTCGGCGCCCACGCCTTTGCCGTAGAGTATGGTGGCGTGGCGGAGCTCGGACCAGCTTCCCAGGCAGGTCTCCAGGTCCTTGCTTGACCAGGCCTCTTTAAGCATGAAGGAGGGCATGCCCGCCGGCTTGGGCCCGATCAGGGGCTGGAGCGCCCACAGCCAGCCGTAGTACAGGTTCGACCGCCACGTGTCCTCCGGAAGGGTGGAAAACTGCGCCTTAAGCCGGGAGAACCTGGCCGCATAGTCGGGCCAGGCCTCGGCCTCGCGGTAGAGGTGGAACAGGAGGTGCTCGGCCCGGGCCGAGCCCAGTACCCCCAGCACGTCCAGGCCCCTGGGGAGGCGCCGGTGCGGCCAGGAGACAAGCTCCTGCATAATCTCGGAGTCGGGGATGTACCTCTGGCCCATGAACCTGAACTGCACCCCGGTGGGAATGCCAACGAGCACCTGCTTTATGCGCGGCTGGTTTTCGGGCTTGTCCATCTCGGCCACCAGCCGGTCGAGGCGGTCGCCGTCGGCCAGGGAGTCCGGCGGAGGCGACGGGCCCCATATCGCCTCCATCATCCGCCGGGCATCGGCGACGCTGAGGTCGTCGGTCCGGCCCACGAAGAACACCGTGGGCTCGTAGATCTTGAGCCACAGGGCCTCGATTTCGGGCCGTTCCAGGGCCCGGGCCATGAGCAGGGCCTGAATGAGCTGCTCGTCCGCCCTGGCGAGCGTGCCGCCGCGCAGGTACCGGGCGGGGAGCGGAGCCAGCCCGTACCACATCATGGCCCTGAAGTACCGCTCCAGCTCCGGCGAGCCGGCGTAGTGCCCGCGGGGGATGAACTGGGTGTAGTCCAGCTCGTAGGGGAACAGTGCCGAGGGGAGGCGACCTTCGTGGGCCCGGATGAGGGCGGCCTCGCTTTCCGCCAGGGCGCGGGCTTCCTCGGGGACGGCCGGGAGCGAGGCGTCGGGGAGCTCCAGAAGCTTCGAGGCCAGGGCGAAGTAGGCCACGTTCTTGAGCGCGGCCGACCTCACCGCCGGCGCCCTCGCCGCCTCCAGGTCGGCAAGACTCTGGGCAAGCATCTTCCGCGTGAGCTCCTCGAGGGATGGCGCGAGGAAGTAGCGCTCCGTGTCCCTTAGGGTGAAGTCGTAGATGAGGTAAAAGAGCTGAAGGAACACGTCGGCGGTGTAGAAGCTCGGGATTCCCCTGTAGGCGTTTCCCTCGTAGACGTAAAAGAGCTGCTCGTCCTCGCTCTGCGCCGCGAAGAACAGGTTCTCGGCCAGGAACGCGCGCTGCTCGGGGGAAAGCCCCCTGAACGCCGAGATGTTCTCCACGGTGGAGAGGTCCGCCGGGACGCTGTACGGCTTGACTTTGGGGGTGACCGCTACCGGGACGTAGCCCTGGGGACGCGTGAATCTAACCGTCCCCCCGTCCCGGGCCGAGACCTCCATCGCACCCTCTCTCTCCACCGCCGCGGCGGGGCGGGACCTCGCCTGCGCCCACTCGTCCTCCCAGGTGGATGGCCCGCCCGCCTCAGGCGGGGGTGCGCCCTCGCCCGGGGCGCCCCCGGGAGTCTCCGGCGGGCTCGCGGGCCCCGGGGCAGGCCGGCCTGGCGCGGACGGCCCGGCGGAGGGGCCGGCCCCCGGGGCGACCGGGCCAGCGGGGCGGGGCCTGCAGCCGAGCGGGCCGGCTGCCAGGACGGCGCAGAGGAGGACGGCCACTGCTGCCTGGAACCACGGCCTTACACTCGCGACGGATTTCACTGCATCCACCTCCTGGCGGGCAGGGCGTACGGGGCCAAAGCCCCGCCGCTAACGCGGCCCGATTGCCGGGATCGCTCCGGCAGCCCCAAATGCCTAGACGTCAGGACGGCGCCAGGGTTCCCGGCCAGACCCCGGGCGGGAGCGGCCCCGGCCGGCCAGCCGCAGGCCCGGCTTCCTCCGGCGGGACCGGGGTGTGGCTGAAGCTTCCCTGGCCGGGGAGCATGACCTTGCCGTCCTCAACGCACAGGCCTGCTACCCCCGGCCTTTGCGGGTCAAAGGTCGGCGCGGCGGGGAAGGTGGGCGAAAGCGCCTCGCCCTCGAACCCGAAGCCCGCCCAGCCGAAAGCGGCGACGTAGGCCCTGCCGCGCGGGGCGAGCATCAGCGCCACCAGCTCCGCCCTGCCGTCCCCGTCCACGTCCCCCGCCGCCAGGTCACAAAACGGGCCGGGCAGCCTGGAGCCCAGCCACTTGGGTACCAGCCGCAGCCGGCCGCCGCCTGTCTCGAGGTCGTACACGAAGGGCCGCGGGGCAGGGGAGGGGTCGAGCGCGGCGGGCTTCCACACCCCCACCAGGAGGTCCGTCCGGCCGTCGCCGTCGAAATCGCCGGCGTCTACCTTCCACGGCCGCTTTCCCATGAGCCCCACGAACGCCAGGCGGGGGCGCAGGGGCTGCGGCCCCAGGGTCCAAAGCTGCAGCCACTCTCCGGTGGGGGGGCGGGCCCCTCCAGGCCCGCACCACAGGCCGGACTCCACCACCTCAGCCCGGACCGGCGTACCGTCGGCCAGGAGAAACTCGGCGCGGGCCATGGCGCTGCGTGGGCCGGGCCCGGGCAAAAGCGCCACCAGCAGCAGGCCGGCGGAGAACGCCGCGGCGGCAAGAACCGGGAGCAGAGCCCGCCAGGCCCTCCTGCCAGCTCCTTTCCGCGCCGTGCAGGCGGCGCCCCGCCTTTCTCCGCCCCCTGGCGGTGTCACGGCTCCCGACTCCCCACCCTTCCCCCCATGCCGTCCTAGAGTCCTAAAGTGAGGATTAGACGCTCTGCCCGGTTTTCCTGTGAAGCCCCCGCCTTTCCCCTGCCGTCGGCCCCGAGGGTGGATCCTGGCGGGGGGTGGTTCGGTCGCCTGCCGGCTGGTATAATGAGGCTGAAGGCGGTGATTGGCCTGCTGCAAACGGGCGCTTCGGGCGAGAAGCCCCGGGCCGGCCGAGCCTGGAGGCGGCCGGGAACGAGCTCCTCCGCTGTGGCGACTGGAGGTGGTAGGAATGGCAACCAGGCTGCTCCAGTTCAGTCTTGGAGGCGGCGAGGTCATTCACGTGGAGGTGGAGGCGCCCCCGCCCGCGGCGGGCGTGTTCAGGGGGGCTCCCCCGCCCCGGGTCATAGAGGACACGCATAAGGCGTTCGACGCAGCCCTGGGGAAGATCAGGCCGGTCGCCGAGAGCCTCGTGGGGCACCTGCGGGGCATGCTCCACGCGCCCGAGGAGATAGAGGTCGAGTTCGGCGTCAAGATGGACGCCGAGGCGGGCGTGGTCCTGGCCAGGTGCGGCATGGAGGCCAACCTGGTGCTGACGCTCACCTGGAGGAAGACGGAGTAGGGTTGCGGGGCAGGGAAGACGCTGGCCGGGCGGTGATCCAGCCGGCCCAGGCCGTTAGGGGGTGGAGGCTGTGCATTCAGTCTTGAAGCTGTATCGCTTCGGCCGGGGGAGGAGGGGGAAGCCCCGCACCGCGTGGCGGTCCCTCCGAACAGGGGCGGCGGGCTTCCTGGCTGGCGCGCCCCTGGCGGTGCTCTTGCTCCTGGCCGTGCTGGCGGGGCTGGGAATCCTCGGGGGCGCCGCCGGCTGCCAGCGGCCCTCGAGCGGGGCGGCTTTGCCCCAACCCCGATTCGAACTCACCCTGCCCGTCGTCCCGGCGAGGGCCTTTGGCGAGGACGGCACGGCGGAGGTTCCCTGGACCGACCCCGCAATGAGAGGCTGGATCAACCAGGGGTTCCTGGCCTCGGCAGGGAGGGAGATAAAGGTACGGCTGGAGGGGAGGGTTCTGGGGCTCTCCGGCGGCACGGTGAGGGTCACCACCCGGGCAGCCGGCACCGAGCGGGAACAGGGGTCTTTCGACGTCGCGGCCGACGGCTCCTGGCTGGGCAGCGTCTGGCTTGACCGCCGGCTGCCGCCCATGGTGCTCAGGATGGAGGTAGACGTCCCCGGCGGCCCGGTGCTGGTCCGGCAGCTTAGCATAACCGGGCCGGGGGCGTAAGAGACGCTGGGAGTATAGGCGCGGCGGGATTGGGTCCAGGCAGAGCCCCTGCATTCCCCACGCAGGATTTCCTGCGCCTTCGGTGAAAGTAGTAGGCGGGGGCTGTCTGTCGGCGACCGGCCACGCCGAAGGCGGCTTCGGCCGCGGTCGGCGGCCTCTCACCCCGACGGCCGCAGCCAGCCTGCGGGTTCAGCTTTCTGAAGGCGAGGGATGGTGACGTGGCTCAAGAGGCCCATGGGAGAGCCCCTGCCGCCCCGCTGGTCTCTGATGTCGTGGCGCTGATCGAGGAGCTGGCGCCGCCGGAGCTGGCCGAGCCCGGGGACCGCATCGGGTTTATGCTGGGCGACCCCGGCGCGCTGCTGACTCGCGTCCTTTTCGCGCTCGACCTCACCTCGGCGGTGCTGGAGGAGGCCGTCCAGGCCGGGGCGGGCCTGCTGGTGCTGCACCACCCGCCGCCCTGGGCGGTGCTGGACCGGGCCACCCTCGACCGGCCCGCCGGAAGGCTGCTCTGCGGGGCCGTCCGGGCGGGGCTGGCCGTCTACGTGGCCCACACCAACTGGGACTGGGCGCCCCGGGGGGTGGCCGATGCCCTGGCCCGCCGCCTGGCGCTGGCCGACCCCCGGCCCCTGGTGGTGGCGGGGACTCACCCCCACTACAAGCTGGTCGTGTTCGTCCCCAAGGGCTACGAGGACGCGGTGCGCGACGCCATGGCCGAGGCCGGGGCGGGGTGGATAGGCAAGTACAGCCACTGCACCTTCATGGCCCCCGGCACCGGCACCTTCAAGGCCCAGGAGGGGGCCCAGCCGTTCCTCGGCCGGGTGGGGGAGCTGGAGAAGGCGGAGGAGCACAGGCTGGAGACCATAGTCCCCCGAGCCGCCCTGCCCAGGGTGCTCCAGGCGATGAGGGCCGCCCACCCCTACGAGGAGGTGGCCTACGACGTCTATCGCCTGGAGAACCCCGGGGTGCCCTGGGGCCGGGGCCGGGTGGGCCGGCTGGCCAGGCCCTGCACCCTGGGCGAGCTGGCCGACAGGGTCAAGGCGGTCCTGGGCGTAGACCGGGTGCGCCTGGTAGGCGGCCCCGGGGTGGAGGTGCGCATCCTGGCGTGCACCCCCGGCCGATTGGTGCCCGGGGGCCTCGAGGCGGCGCGGGCCCAGGGGGCCGAGGCCCTGGTGGTGGGCGAGGCCAGGTACGCCGAGGTCTTGGAGGCTGCGGAGGCAGGGCTGGGCCTGATCGAGGCCGGTCATTACGCCACTGAGGCAGTGGGTCTGTCCGTACTGGCCTCCCTGGTCCAGGACCGGCTGGTGGAGCGGGGGTTTTCGGCGCAGGCGACGGTCTCTGCGGCGGGCAGAGACCCGGTCCGCTGCCTGTGAGGGGCACGGCCGCTTGCGGCCGTGCCTTTCCGGTTGTTTGAGAGGGGGGGAAGGGGCAGTGGCCGAGGAGGGTCTTCAGGCCGAGCTGCTCCGGCTGCTCAGGCTGCAGGGCCTCGACAGCCAGAGGGACGCGCTTGCCGCCCGACTGGCGGAGCTTGAGTCCAGCCCCATCCCGGCCCAGCTCCGCGGGGAGGTGGACCAGGCGGTCGCGGAGCTTGAGGCCTCGAGGCAGGAGATAGCCACGCTCAAGCGCCAGGCGCGCTGGCACGAGCGCGAGGCCGACGCGGCGCGCGAGGAGCGCAGGGCGGTGGAGCAGCGGCTTTACGGCGGCGAGGTCCGCAGCCTCAAAGAGATGGAGCAGATGGAGAAGAAGATCCAGGCGCTGAAGGACAGGGCGGGCCAGCTCGAAGAGCAGGCGCTCCTGGCCATGGAGCGCCTGGACGAGCTGGAGAAGGGCCTGGGGGCGCTCGAGGCGCGGGTTGCCGAAGCCAGGCGGCGCCTGGAGGAGGAGGAGGCGGAGCTCGCCCGCCAGGCGGCGGCCTGCCGGACGGAGCTGGAGGAGGCCAGCTCGAGGCGCGAGGCCCTGGCCGTCCAGGTAGACCCGGCTCACCTGGAGCTTTACGAGTACCTGCGGTCAAAGAAGGCCGGGCTGGCCGTGGTTGAGCTCAAGGGCGGCGCCTGCGGCGCCTGCCGCGTCGCCCTTCCGGTCATCCTCGCCAACCGGGTGAAGAGGGCCGAGGACCTCTGCCGCTGCGAGAACTGCGGCCGGCTGTTGTGCTGGGTGGGTTAGAACAGTTGGCCCCGACTGGAGGCGGGTTTCAAAGTGCCCGAAGTCTTGATTTTCACCGATGGAGCTGCCAGGGGGAATCCCGGGGAGGCCGGGATCGGCATCGTGCTGTGCAGCCCCGACGGATCCGTGGTGGCCGAGCACAGCGAGTACATCGGCCTCGCCACGAACAACGCGGCCGAGTACTGGGCCGTGATCCGGGGCCTCGAGGACGCCCGGGCCCGGGGCTTCAAGCGGGTCAAGGTCATAGGGGACAGCGAGCTTTTGATCCGGCAGCTCCAGGGGACCTACAAGGTCCGCAACCCCGGGCTGAAGCCGCTCCACGCCCGGGTCGAGGCTCTGATGAGGTCCTTTGCGCAGGTGGAGCTGGAGCACCTCAGCCGCGAGAAGAACCGCCAGGCCGACCGTCTGGCCAACCAGGCCATCGACAGGGTGATTCGGGACAGCGTCGAGGCCGCCGCCCAGGTGGCTACCCTGGGGACGGCCCCGACCCCTCCCGAGGGGCGGGGCGAGGCCCCGGCCGGCGCACCGGGTGCCGGCGCTCCCGCCCCCTCGCGGCCGCCCCGGCGGCGTTGGTTCCGCCGGTATCGGCGCCCTCGGGGAGCCCGTCCCGGACGGATGCGTCGGACCCGGCGGGGGGCCCGGCCGGGCGAGGGTGGAACGACGGGCTAGGCGGGCCGGCGGGCGGGCCTGGGGATGCGTTGACAGGGGCGGCCGGGGGTGCTAAGATAGGGCGTGGAAGCGGGCCCGGCGGGGCGCAGCGCGAGCTGCGCGGGACGCTCCGGCGGGAGCCTGGCCGGGGCCGTGGACGATGGAGGACTGGCAACCAGGCCGGGCGGCCGCGGGCACAGGTGCCGCAAGGCCGTGTCCGAGGAAAGTCCGAGCTTCGCAGGGCAGGGCGCCGGGTAACGCCCGGTGGGGGCGACCCCAAGGAAAGTGCCACAGAAACACACCGCCGGCCTCGCGCCCCGGGCGCGGGGCGGGCAAGGGTGAAATGGTGCGGTAAGAGCGCACCAGCGGCCGGGTAACCGGCCGGCTGGGTAAACCCCGCCCGGAGCAAGGCCAAATAGGAGGGGGATGACGCGGCCCGCCGACCCCTCGGGTTCGGCCGCTGGAGGGGCCGGGCGACCGGTCTCCTAGATTGATGGCCGCCCCAGACAGAACTCGGCTTACAGGCCTGGTTGCTGAAGCCGGCAGAGGGGCCCGCCCCCCAGGAGGGGGCGGGCCCCCCGGCTTTGCCGGCTCGGGCGGCAGGACCGGCCGCTGCGGGCCGCGAAAGGGAGCCTGGGAGGTGAGGGGGGATGTTAGCTGGCGCGGCGGGCGGGCGCAGAGCGGGCGCCGGGCGCGGTCTCAGGGGCGCCAAGGCGGAGGGCGCGGGCCTGGGGGTGCCTTTGCCGACGGAGCGCTTCGACCAGCGGCAGACGGTGTTCGCCAGGGCGCGGCGAGGGGAGCTGGGGGAGGCCGCGCTGGCCTGGGCCCTAAACGACGGGGTCCTGGAGTTCGACATTGCAGGAAACTGGGGCCTGGGAGCGGCGGCTTTGAGCCGGGCGGGGTTTGGCCTTGCCGGGGACCTGGAGTCCCTGCTGGACGGGCCCGTCGCGGCCCGGCGGGTGGCGGTGCCGGGGCCCCGGGCCATGTCCCGGGTCATCAAGGAGGTGGCCCGGTACCTCGGGGCAGACCTGGTCGGCGTGACCCGCTTCCACCCTGCTTTCCTCTACAGCCACGACCAGGAAGGGCGCCCTCTGGCCAGCGACCATGCATTCGCCGTGGTCGTGGGACGGGCCATGGACTACGGCCACCTGCTCGGCAGCCCGGACCTGCCGTCCGGCGCCGCCACGGGCAAGGGCTACGCCGAGGTGGCTTTCATCGCTGCTTTCCTGGCCTCGTACATCCGGCGGCTGGGCTACTCTGCCCACGGGCACCGGAATCAGCGGGTGCTGCAGGTGCCCCTTGCGGTGAGCGCCGGCCTGGGGGAACTGGGCCGCTGTGGATTCGTGGTGTCGGCGCGGCTGGGGCCCCGGTTCCGGCTGGCCTCGGTGACCACCGACCTGCCGCTGGAGCCCGACCGGCCCGTCCGGCTGGGGGTAGAGGGTTTCTGCCGGGCCTGCCGCAAGTGTGCCCGGGCCTGCCCCTCGGGTGCCATCCCCGAGGGGAACCCGGTGGTGGTGCGGGGCGTGCGGCGGTGGCACATCGATGCCCTGCGCTGCTTCGGCTTCTGGGTCTCTCTGCGCGAGCGCTCGTACCAGTGCGCCCGCTGCATCTCCGCCTGCCCCTGGAACAAGCCTGACGCTCTTTACCATCGGGCCGCGGCCGGCCTGGTGCGCCGGGTGCCGGCCGCGTCCCGGGCACTGCTGTGGCTTGACGATGCCCTGGGGTTCGGGCGGCCGCGCCGGGCCGGAGGGGTGGGAGGAAAGGGAAGAGGTTCTGCGGACACTGCCGCCGGGGGCGGGGCCGCCCGCGGTCCCTGGTGGTGAGGAAGCCCTCGCGGCCAGCAGGCGTTGCGGGCGGCATCGGGGCAGGGCCGGGCATTTGGCCCGGCAACGGCTCTGATCCTGAGAACGGCCTTTAGACCCCGGACCCCGGGCCGGGGGGCGCAGCTAGAGTCTGGCAGCTAGCTCCTTTCTAACGGACGTGGTCGACCTCGACGATGCGCCAGAGCGGGTCCACCACCTCGAGGGTCGGAGGCGAGTAAGCGTCCACTGTCTCACCCCCCTTATCGGGGTTGTGGGGATCCTCCCGTGCAGCTCTGCCCCCGCCCGGGCGTCCGGGGTCATCTGCCTGCCAGGGCTGCCCTGTCTGCCAGGGCCGCCCGCTTTCAGCCCTTCTTGCTCGGCCTCCCTCCGCCTCGGGCCGGCCGCCGCCGGGGGCGTCATCCGGCCTCGGGCCGGTGCCACTTCTTGAGGAACCCCCCGAGTGCCCGGTACAAGGGCAGGAAGAGGACGGAGTTGATGCCGCTGTGGAGCAGGTTGAAGGGGACGATAGTGGGCAGGATCATGGGCACCACAACCGCCCGGGGCACGCCCAGGTAGATGGGGGTCACGATGAGGTTGGCGGGGACCATGACCGCGGCACGGGCTATGATGCCGCAGGCCAGCCCCAGCACCGCCCCTCCCCAGCTCGGCCTGCGCCGGTAGATCAGGCCCGCCACGCATACGAAGGCGCTGGCCGCGATGAAGTGCATCAACCCTCCCCAGGGCCCGCCCTTGCCGGTGATCAGCACGAACAGCGAAGCGGTGATCAGTGCCAGTACCGCTCCCACGCCGGGGCCCAAAGCGAAGGAGCCCATCACGATCGGCAGGTCCCCCGGCGAGTACAGCAGGAATGGGGCGGCGGGGAGGACGGGAAAGTGTACGGTCACCTCGAGCAGGAGAGACAAGCCGGCCAGGATCGCGGTGGTCGTAAGCTTGCGTGCGTTCAAGGCGCAACCTCCTAAGCGGCCCGGCCCCTGGGGACTTCCGCCGCGGTGTCCCGGGGCCCGGCGAAGTCGTTGGCATGCGGACGCGCCTTGCGGCGCGCCCTCGCGTGACCACCCGCCAATTCTACGCCGTACCGGGCGATTCCTCCTGGCAGGCTTTCGGGCCTGGGGGCCAGCCGCCCCCGGACGCCCTGCAGGGCTACAAGCTACGTTGCGGCGGCTCCTTGACGTCTAAGGCGATATCACGTCGACCTGGACGCTACGCCACGAGGGATCAAGAAGCTCGAGGGTCGGAGCGACGTACGTGTCCACGTCCTCACCCCCCGCCGAGAAGTGTCCCACGCCTGCCGCATCGGCCCATCCCTGAGGGCGTCCGGGGACCTACGTTGGGCGGCTGGCTTGCACCGCGAGGATCATCTTGACGTATCCCCTCTTGAGGTCGTCCACCGACATGGTGTCGGTCTCACATGTAGGGCAGGTCAGCTCGTACCGCGAGAAGTCGTGCCCCAGTATGGTCACCCCCAGCTCCCGGGCCCGCTCCCGAATGGCGGTACCGGGGAAGGGGGTCAGCATGCTGACCGTGACCCGGTCGGGCCGGAGCGTGCGGATGAACTGGCAACTGGCCTCCAGGCTCTGCAGCGTCTCCCCCGGCAGGCCCACGATGAACGTCGCGTAGACCTCCAGGCCGGCCGCCTGGGCGTTGCGCACCGCCTCCCACGCCTGCTCCACCTTGATCCCCTTGGTGGCGCGGTCCAGCACCTCCTGGGTGCAGCTTTCGATTCCGACCAGCACCCCGGTGCAGCCGGAGTCCCTCAGCATCTCGGCGACCCCGCGCGTCAGGCTGTCGGCCCGGGTGTTGCAGGCCCACCGCACGCCCAGGCCGCTGGAGCCGAGCAGCCGGCACAGCTCCTCCAGGCGGCGGCGGCTGAGCACGAAGGTGTCGTCGCAGAACAGCACCTTGTTCACGCCGTAGTCGGTGCCCAGGGACGCGATCTCTTCCACCACCCGACGCGGCGAGTGGGTTCGGACGCGGGTCCCCGAAAACGCAGAGGCTGAGCAGAACGTGCAGCCGAAGGGGCACCCCCGCGCCGACCCCACCAGCCCCTGCTGCTCCACGTCGTAGAGGTGCATGGGGAGCAGGTGCCGGGCGGGGGGCGGGAGGCTGTCGAGGTCGTGCACCGGCTCAGGTTGCGGGCCGACGGTGATCCTGCCGTTCCCCTCCCGGACCGCCAGGCCGGGACAGCCCGAGAGCGGCTCCCCCCGGTCCAGCCGCCGCACGGCCTCGACGATCGCGGTCTCCCCCTCATAGAGGCAGACGGCGTCGGCCACGCCCGTGTCCAGAAGCCGCCTGTGCTCGAAGGTGGCGTGGTTGCCCCCCAGGATCAGGGCGGCCTCCGGCAGCAGGGCCCTGACGGTCCGTGCGGCCTCCACAGCCCCCGGCTCGGTGAACGACATGTTCAGTGAGATTCCGACCAGGCGGGGGGGAGGCTGAAGGTAGCCGGCTATGTCCCGGCCCGACAGCTTCATGACGGCCATGTCCAGGACGGAGGGGCGGGCCCCTGCCCTCTCGAGCACTGCAGCCAGGCTGGCCAGCCCCAGCGGAGGGGCGAAGCGGGATGAGGAATGGCGAAAGGCGTGATAAGGCCACGGCGGGTTGACCAGAAGCACTCTCATGGCCCGCTCCTCCCGACCTAACCCGCGCTCATTACTCGTCGGGCACCAGGAACTTGCCCTCTTTCAGGGCTTCCAGGAAGCGTTCCAGATCCCTTCGCAGAACGTCTTCAGGGACGCGGGGGAAGCGCTGCGCCAGCCGGGCCAGCATGGCCTGGGGGGGAGTACCCCCGTCGCACATCTCCCAGACCATCAGGCCCACATCGTTCACCAGGCCGACGCGCCCCGAGACCAGGTCGATGAGGGCGGTCTTGCCCTCGTAGGCCACGGAGTCCACGTCGTCGCGCCGGCGGGGGCAGGCCGACCCGGCCCCGGTGCCCCCAGGGGCGGGGTCCGCCGGTGCCGCCTCGGCCGCTGAGCGGGCGGCTGTGTCTCCACCCTCCCCCATGCTGGGCACCCCCTGCGGTTTTGCAGTCGTTCCCTGAGTGAATAATACGCTACAAATTAGGGCTTTCCTCCTGCAAAGGGAAAAAACTACATCGAAGCCTGCGCCTGGCGGCTTGTGGACGGCCACCCCCTCTGGGGCGCCTCTGTGAAGGACTCGCAGCCCCGGGCGTGGAACCTCTCCCCCGGGAGCCGGTTCACCATAGAGAGACTCGACGGCCGGTCACTGGCGCCCCCGTGGGGCGGCAGGGAAGGGGGGGTCTTAGGTGGGTGAAGGACGGCGGTGGTCAGGAGGGGGGCGGGCGGTCTGCGCCCTGTCCCTGGCGGTCTTGGTTTCGGTCCTGGCGTCCGCGCCGGCCGTTGCCGGCGGGGGGCTGGGGGCGGCCGCCGGGGGTGCCCCCCCGGCGGGGGGGGGGACGGCGGCGTCCTTCCCCCTCTCGCTGGACAGCGCGGTCGCCCTGGCGCTCGACTCAAGCCCGCGGCTGAAGGCGGCCGAGCTTGCCCTAAGCCAGGCCCGGACCGCGCTTAAGATGGCGGAGGCGGCGGCCGACGACGCCCCGGAGGAGCCGCCGGAGGTGCCTTCCATCCCCGGGGTCCCTCTGCCGGCGGTGACCGTCCGGGACTACATCGAGCTCGCCAGGCTAAAGGAGCTTGGCCCGCGGCAGGCCAGGGCGGCCGTGGCGGTGGCGGAGGCGGCGCTCCACACCGCCGAGCTCGGGGTGCGCTTCGAGGTGGAGAAGGCGTTCTACGAGCTGATCAAGGCCAAGGGCCTTCTGGACGTGGCTCGGCTCGCCCTGCAGCGGGGGGAGAGGCAACTCGACCAGGCCAGGGCGTTCCTGGAGGCGGGGACGGTGGCCCGGACCGACCTTCTGGCCGCCGAGGTCGCGGTGGCCGGGCTGAAGGCTAACCTGGTCACAGCCGACAGGCTGTACCGGTTAGCCATGATGAACCTCAATCGGGCGATGGCCTACAGCCTGGAAGCGGTATGGGAGCCGGCGGAGGGGGAGGGTGAGATCGGCGGGCTGGGCGTGGCGGCCCCTGGAGAGGGGTCGGGCGCGGAGGGCGGCGGCACAGCCGCCAGCGGCGCAGAGGCCGCGGAACAGCCCAACCTGGGGTCCGCCCTGGCCCTGGCGCTTCAGAGCCGCCTGGAGCTAATCCAGGCCCGCGAGGAGCTGGAGTGCCGCCGCCTGGACCATGACATACTGTCGAGGTACTACGCCTCCAACGTCTGGGAGCGCCGGCAGGCCGCTTACGCGGTCCAGTCCGCCGAGGCGTCGCTGCGTGAGAAGGAGTTGCAGGTGGAGTTCGAGGTCCGCTCCGCCTGGCTCAGCGTGGACGATGCCCGACAGCGCGTCGCGCTGCTGAACAAGGCCGTGGAGCAGGCCAGGGAGGGCCTCCGCCTGGCAGAGCTGCGCTATGCGGCAGGGCTGGCAACCAGCCTGGAGGTGCTCTCGGCCCAGGTCAGCCTCAGCCAGGCCGAGGCCCAGGTGGTCCAGGCCGCCTGCGACCTCAAGGTGGCCCTGGCGGCGTTCCGGCTGGCGGCAGCCTGGGGGGTGGCAGAGTGAGCGCATTGCGCCGGGTCATAGCCGTCGTCCTTGTGACCGGCGTCCTGGGGGCGGTGGTGGCGGCCCTGGCCTGGCCCCGCCGGGCGCCCCAGTGGCTGGAGGCCTCGGGCACCGTCGAGGCCACCGAGGTGGCGGTGGGCGTCCAGGTGGGAGGCCGGGTGGCGGAGGTGCTGGCGGAGGAGGGGGCCGAGGTGGGCGAGGGCCAGCCGCTGCTCAGGCTGGACAGCCGCGCGGCGGAGCTCCAGGTGCGCCAGGCCCGTGCCGCCCTGGACGCGGCGGAGGCCTCCCTGGCCAACCTGCGGGCCGGGACCCGCTCCGAGCAGCTCCGCCAGGCCGAGGAGGCGGTCTCCCAGGCGCAGGCGGTGCGGGACCAGGCGGCCGCCAACCTGGAAACCGTCCGGTCGCTGCTGGCCCAGGGAGCCGCCACCCAGTCGCAGCTCGACGCCGCAGCCACCCAGGCCCGCACCTCTGAGGCGGCTTACGCCCAGGCCTTGGCACAGCTCGATCTGCTGCGGGCGGGGGCCACCAGCCACGCCTTGCGCATGCAGTCGGCCCAGGTGGAGCAGGCCAGGGCCGCCCTGGAGCTGGC
This sequence comes from Acetobacteraceae bacterium, assembly GCA_023511555.1. Classification (GTDB taxonomy): domain Bacteria; phylum Bacillota; class Sulfobacillia; order JAIMBG01; family JAIMBG01; genus JAIMBG01. The sequence goes on from JAIMBG010000002.1 coordinate 46,523, forward strand.
GGAGCTGCATCTCGAGCAGACGACGGTGGCCTCACCGTCGAACGGAGTGCTGGTCTCGGTCGGCGTGGAGCCGGGGGAGGTGGTCCCGGTCGGTGCCGCCGTGGCCGTGGTGGCCGACCTTTCCCGGCTGTGGATACGGGTCTATGTGCCTGAGGCCGACCTGGGAAAGGTCTCGGTGGGCCAAAGGGTGAAGGTCAGGGTGGACGCCTTCCCCGGCCAGGAGTTCTCCGGCCGGGTGGCGTGGATTTCCAGCCGGGCGGAGTTTACCCCCAAGAACGTCCAGACCCGCGAGGAAAGGGTGAACATGGTGTTTGCCGTCAAGGTGGCGCTGGACGACTCGGGTGGCCGGCTGAAGCCGGGCATGCCCGCCGACGTGACCTTCCCCGGCCAGTGAGGGTTGGGCCCGGGCGGGTCGGCGGGCCAGGGGAGGTAGGGGAGGGTGGACAGAGGCCCCGCGGAAGGCAGTGCCCCGGCCGCAGGGGCGGCGGGCGCGCGGGCGGCCGGTGAGCCCAGGCTGTGGTCGCAGTACCTTCACCTGGGCAAGTACATATACTGGCTGGTTCTGGCTTCGGTGCTTATCAGCGTCGGCGGCCAGCTCGAGGCGGCGTTGTTCCCGGTCTACTTTCAGGAACTGGGCGGCTCCCCTCGCGCGCTCGGCTGGTACATGTCCCTTACGCACCTGCTCATCGGCGGGTTCATGATCCTGGGCGGGTGGGCGGCCGACCGCTACGACCGCCGCTGGCTGTTCGTGCTGGCCTCCGGCCTGGCCCTGGGGCGGTACGTAATGCTGGCCGCGTCGCCCAACTGGATATGGCTCTATCCGGCACTCCTGCTGCTGGTGGGGGCCTCGGTCCTCTCCAATCCGCTGTTCTTCAGCCTGACAGCGGACCTTTCGCCCCCGGGCCGGCGCGGGGCGGCGTTCGCCTTCGCCAACGGCGCGCTGTCGCTGGTGGGGGCGCTCACGCCGCTGGCGGGAGGGATCGTCTACCAGTTCAAGGGATTCAGGCTGCTGCTGTGGGCGTGCGCCGGCCTGGCGGCCGTGGCGGCCTACCTCCGCAGCCTGCTGATAGAGCCGCGCAAGCTGCAGGCCGGCGCCGTTCCAGCCAGCGGCGGGGCGGCTTCCGCCGCAGTCCCGAAGGGAGCGGGCGCGCCCATGGGAGCCGCGCCGGAGGGCCCCGGCGGGGCCCCTGCACGGTCGCCTGCCGGGCCATCCCGGCCGGGGCTGAAGGACCCCTTCCGGGAGGTGGGCCTGGCCATATGGCAGGCGGTCCACACTCCGGAGCTGGTGCTGGCCCTGGTGGCCCTGGGGGTGCTGTCGTTCGTCATCACCCTGGCCCAGGTCTACTACCCCCTCTATGCCCTAAACGAGCTCAGGCTTCCCGTGGGGTGGGTGGGGGGGCTTTACTCGTGGCAGTGCGTGGCGGGGACCCTGGCGGGGATGGCGGTGGGAGGGCTGCTGGTGCGCCGCCTCCACCTCTGCGTGGCCGGGTCGGCCGCGGCGGCGGCCCTGGCGGCCCTGGGCCTGGGTCTGGGAAGATCGCTGCCCTGGGCGTTCGTGGCGTTCGGGCTGGCGGGGGTGTGCAGCGGGGTGGCCATGCCCGCCTCGATGGTGTGGATCTCCGCCAACAGCCCGCCGGGCAAGATGAACACGGTGTACGCCGCCTTCCGCTGCGTGCTCATCTTCGCCAACATGCCCGCACCCGCCTGCGGCGGGCTGCTCTGGTCGCGGTTCGGGCCCCAGGCGATGCTGCACGCCCAGTTTTGGCCCGCTGCGGTGTTTTTCGTAGGGTTCGCGGCGTTCCTGGGCCTAAAGCGTGGGCTTACTCCGAGCCGGGCACGGACTGGGGCGGCCTGAGGGCGGCGGGGAGGGAGGTGAGGCGGTGGGGTTCGCCGGGCTCGAGGTGGAGGGGCTGGTGAAGAGGTTCGGGGGCGTCCCCGCCGTGTCAGGCCTTTACTTCTCTGTCGCCCCGGGGGAGGTTTACGGGCTTCTGGGGCCGGACGGGGCGGGCAAGACCACGGCCCTCCGCTGCCTGGCAGGGGTGCTGAGGGCGGATGCCGGGACGGTGAGGGTGGCCGGCTTTGACCTTCGCCGCAGTCTGGAGCGTGCCCGGGCAAACCTGGGGTACATGCCCCAGGGACAGGCGATCTACGGTGACCTCACGGTGGAGGAGAACCTCTCCTTCTTCGCCGCTCTCTACGGGGTGGGGCCGGAGTGGGCCGAGAGACGCCGGAGCCTGCTTGAATTCAGCCGGCTGGAGGAGTTCCGGCACCGGCTGGCGGCGCACCTCAGCGGTGGGATGAGGCAGAAGCTGGCCCTGTGCTGCGCGTTGGTGCACTCACCCCCCGTCCTGCTCCTCGACGAGCCCACCACGGGGGTTGACGCCGTGTCCCGACGGGAGTTCTGGCAGCTGATAGGGCGGCTCCGGGAGGCGGGGTCGGCCGTGCTCGCCACCACTGCCTACCTGGAGGAGGCGGAGCGCTGCAGCCGGGTGGGCTTCCTGCTGGGCGGCCGACTGGTGGAGGAGGGGGAGCCGTCCCGCCTCCAGGGGTCGCTCTGGGGCCGGCTGGTCAGGGTAAGAACCGGCCCCGGCCAGCTTCTCAGCGCCGCGGACCACCTGAGGAGGCAGCGCCCGGACTGGACGGTAAGGCTCGGGGCCGACGCACTGGTGGTCTTGCTCCCGGCGGGGGCCGGGGGTGCGGCCGCCGTGGAGGCGGTGGCGGCGGAGCTCAGGCGTGCAGGCTTGTCTGTAGCCGACGCGGGTCTTTCCGCGCCCCGCCTGGAGGACGCTCTCGCCGCAAGGCTCAGGACGGGGGGTGGGGGCGATGGCGGCCGTTGAGGTCGAGGCGCTTAGCAAGCGGTTTGGGCGGTTCTTGGCCGTGGACGCGGTGAGCTTTCGTGTGGAGGAGGGCGAGATCTTCGGGTTCATCGGGCCCAACGGCTCCGGCAAGTCCACCACCATCCGCATGCTCTGCGGGATTCTCACCCCCACCTCCGGCCGGGCAGCGGTGCTGGGCCTCGACGTCCAGCGCGAGCCGGAGGCCGTGAAGCGGCGGATAGGCTACATGTCGCAGAGGTTCGGGCTGTACACCGACCTCACCGTCCGGGAGAACCTGGAGTTCTACGCTGGGGTCTACGGGCTGGGCGCAGGTGAGCGGCGCCGCCGGGTGGAGGAGGTGATGGCCGCCGTGGGACTGGGGCCCAGGGGGGGCCAGGTGGCCAGGGGACTGGCCACGGGATTCAGGCAGAGGCTGGCCCTGGGCTGCGCTCTGCTCCACCGCCCCCGCCTGCTCTTCCTGGACGAGCCCACCGCGGGCGTCGACCCCCTGTCCCGCCTGGAGATGTGGGAGCTCATCTACCGCCTGGCCGCGGACGGCGTGACCGTGTTCCTTACCACCCACTACCTGGACGAGGCCGACCGCTGCCACCACCTGTGCTTCATAGAGCGGGGCCGCATCGTCGCCGACGGCACGCCTCACTCCCTCCGCCGCGCCCGCCTGGGGCGCGCCAGGGCGGGGGCCGGAGCGTCGGAGGGACGGGACGTCGCGCAGCCTGCCCCTGCGGCCGGCCCGCCCGGGTCCGAAGACGAGGTCTCCCTCGAGGAGGTCTTCCTGGGCTTCGTGACGCCGGGCGGCGGCGCCGGGGGCGAAGAGGGGGGCGGACCGCGGTGAGCGGCAGAAGGCTATGGGCCATAGTGCGCAAGGAGTTCATCCAGGTGCTGCGCGACCGCGCCACCCTGATCATCATGCTGGCAATGCCCGTGGCGATGATGTTCATCTTCGGCTACGCCGTGTCCACCGACGTAGATCACATCGCCACCGCCCTCTGGGACCAGGACCTCACCCCCGCCAGCCGGCTCCTGGTAGAGAAGCTCCAGCAGTCCAAGTACTTCGAGTTCACCCACCGGGTGCGGTCGACGGAGGAGATGCGCCGGCTCATAGACGGGGGCCTGGTCAAGGCCGGCCTTATCATCCCCCCGGGGTTCTCCCGCCAGCTCCTGCAGGGCGAGACCGCCCAGGCCCAGGTGGTCATCGACGGCTCCGACCCCCTCGTGGCCGGCACGGCGCTCTCCACCGCGCTGTCGGTCGCCCAGGCCCACGGGGCGGAGCTTCTCGCCCAAAGGCTCGCCGCTGCCGGGCTGGGGAGCCGGGCCCAGCCGCCCATAGACCTGAGACCCCGCGTCTGGTACAACCCCGACCTGGTCAGTCTCCGCTTCAACCTGCCCGGCCTGGTGGGCGCCATCCTCCAGAACCTCACCATACTGCTCACCGCGTTCGCCCTGGTCCGGGAGAAGGAGCGGGGCACGGTGGAGCAGCTCATCGTGACGCCCGTCCGGCCCGCCGAGCTGGTGCTGGGCAAGCTCCTGCCCTATGTGCTCATCGGGATGACGGAGGTGGCGTTCACGCTGGCGGTGGGGGTGCTGTGGTTCAGGATTCCGGTGACGGGCAGCGTGTGGCTGCTGTTTGCGCTTTCGCTGGTATTCGTGCTGAGCGCCCTGGGCGTGGGCCTGTTCGTCTCCACTCAGGCCCAGAACCAGTTGCAGGCCATGCAGATGGCGTTTGCCTTCCTCCTTCCCAGCATCCTGCTCTCGGGCTTCATCTTCCCTCGCGAGGCCATGCCCGCCGTGGTCCGGGGCCTGGGGTACGTCATCCCCCTCACCTACTTCCTCAAGGTGCTCCGCGGCATCATCCTGAAGGGGGTGGGGCTGGACCTCCTCTGGAGGGAGGTGGTGTTCCTGGGGGTGTATGGCGTGCTCATCCTGGCGCTGGCGTCGTGGAGGTTCAGGAAGAAGCTGGACTAGGCGCCGGACGGGTCCTCAGCCGGGGAGGGCGACAGGGTATAGGCGATGGCCGCCCCCAGTCCCTGCAAGGCGGGCGCCCCGCGGACCCGAGGGTCCCCGGGGCGGCCCAGCGATTCAGCAACCCGCACCGCCCACGACGGCGCAGAGGGGCGGTGCCGCTCGGCCGGGACGGTTAGATTCCGCCGCCACCGCCGTCGCCCAGGACGAAGCCGACCAGGCTTACGATGGGAAGCAGCTGCTTCACCATGACGCGGAGCGTCACCTGCGGCACCTCCTTCCCTGTAGTCTCAGGCCGCAGCCCCGCAGGTGGCACAGCCGGCATCCCGCCCCGGCGTGCGCCTGCGGCGGGGCCTAATCAACCCCTCCGCGCGATCCTGCCCGTTAGGAGTCAAGCTGGGGGCCGGCTCCTCAGCCCTGGCCGGATCCGGCCCCCGCCCGCCCAAACCCCGCGGGGCCCCCCCCCCCCGCCCGCCCCCCCCCCGCCCCCCCCCCGCCGCCCCCGCCCCCCGCGGGGGGCCCGCCTCGGCCTCCCCCGCGGCCGCGCGCAACAGAGCCTCCACGGCCCCGCGCGG
>JAIMBG010000092.1 GCA_023511555.1 Acetobacteraceae bacterium
CCGCTCTTCCACTGCAGCATGGGCTCGGACCGCAGCCGGCCGGGGTCGGGGGGCGCCCGGGAGTAAACCTCCGGGTTGGGCACGGGCTCCCCTGCCTGCCCCTGGCGGTCGAGAGGGACGGGCTCAGCGGCGGGCTGCAGGCTGAACCGGCCCAGGGCCACCTTCTTCCCTGGGACCACCTCGACCCCCACCGCCTCCTTGTCCGCCGGCACCAGCACGACCGCCCGGCGCATGGGCACGAGCGGCTCGCCCGGTGGGGCATAAAGCCCAAGGCCCGGCATCCGCAGCAACTGGTACCCCGCCACCTGTGCGGCGCCGACCTCCGGCGCCGCAAAGGAGTAAAGCACCCGAAGCTCCTGCGCCGTCCTGGTCACGCGCGGGGCAGCCGGCGCCCCCTGGGACACCGCCGCCGGAGACAGCAGCGGCACCAGCACCGTCAGCATCACGGCCACGCCAAGGACCCGCGAGATCCTCAACAAGCCACGCCTCCTCCTTTCGGGGGTAATGAGGCCGCCCTTGCCCACGCCACCGCCGGCGCTCTGGAGAGCAGAGGTGGGAGCGGGCGCCAGGCCCCCGCGGGTAGCCGCGGAGCCGGTGCCTCAGGCCTCGGCCGGCAAGCCCGGCGGGCCCCAGCCGGCGCAGTCCAGTGGCGACGGCGCCAAGCCGCGAGAGACCCCCAGCCGTGACCTGCGAGGGGACCAAAAAGAGTGGCAGCGGCGGGCGGCGGTAGCGACACCCCGAGCCAGCAGCCAAAAGCCAGGGGCACCATCCGTGCCAGCCCTCGCGGGGGCTGCCTCCCTGATCCACTTCCAGCTTCAACGTACGCGCCTCACGGGTTGGGACTCAACTGGACTTCGCCGCCATCATCTGGAATTCCTCCCTACATACAGGTCTTAATCACCCAAAAAGCGCGGACCGCCCGCCGGACGGAGGGAGCCACCGGCCGGCAGGCAGCAGGTCTTTAGCCTTGACGGGGAACCCGTCCACCGCAGCCCAGGGGCAAAGGCGGGGATGCGGGGCAGTGGCAGCGGCGGCGTGGCGAGCGGCAGCAGGTGCGGCACCTGCTGGGCGTACACCCTCATGATGCCCCGGACCCCCAGCCACACGTCATCCAGGCCGGGGCACCTGTGCGGAACTGGAAGGGCTCGTTCCTGTAGTTCACCGCCACGACACCGGAGTCGCCGTGGAAGCCGGGGAAGGGCGGCATGCGAGGGGAGGGGCTCACTGTCTCGCTATGTTCAGCGCCTCGGCAACGGCGGCGAGGGCCAGAAGCACAAGGCCGCCAAGAAGCAGGGCTGCTTCTCCCCCTCGGAGATAGGCAGCCGGCCGGCGTAGGAAGGCGAGGAAACCCGACACCCCCAGGGCAGATCGGGTAGAATACTTGGCCAGCAGCGCGGTGCTGGCGCAGACAAGGCTCAGCCCCACCGTCTCCCACAGGCCGACCGCCAGGAACCCGCGGAAGCCTGCCGCCGGAGAGGGGTAGGGGAAGGTGAAGCTGTTCGTGCCCCGCAGCAGGCCGTGGAGAAGGCTGGATCGAAGCAGGTGTACGTAGTAGCCGATAGCCAGCCCCCGCGCGTCACGCCACTGGTTGAGAAGGATGATCCCTCCGGCGCCGAGCAGGAGGTTGAAGGCCAGGATCTGTACCGCCGCCGACGCGGCGGAACGCCGGGCCAAGGACGCCCCCCATCCGACGCGCACCGCGCCGGGCCTCAGCACCAGGTGGGATGCCGCCCAGACCACACCGAGCAGCAGCAGCGTCAGGCCGACAGCGGCGGCCGCCCTGACCCCCACGTTAGGGTGCATCAGTATGCGTGGCACCTCTGGGTCCCTCCCGACACCTACCTAAGCCCCACCAAGAACCTTTCGCCAGGCGCCTCCCGATTCCCTCCACAGCGGCCCCGCCGCCGCAGCAGTTTGCCAGCAAGCTGCACCGCCACTCAAGTCGACAGACCCTGCCACTATCTCACGTCTCACTGTCCCCTCGCCAGCCCAGCTCAAGCATCGTCTGGCTCTTAAACTGCAGAGCCCTCAGCTTCCGGCGGGAAAGAAAGGCAGTCTCAACCAGAATGTCGTCTGGGGCCACGCCGCCCCAGTCACCGCTCAGGATGGCCAGGCCCCACTCGGACGCCCGCCGATGGACTTCAGTCCCGGGGAAGGGCACCAGGACGGTCATGCGGATGGCCACGCGGCTGCGCCCTCCCGAGGCTCCCATGTCCTTCAGAAACCTGGCCAGCTCCAGAGTCCGGCCGACTGTCTCTTCGTTGTCAAAGGGATGACCAATGATGAAGCTGCATACCACTTCGTCGAAACCGGCGGACAGAGCGGCCTCCACCGCCCGCACCACCTGCTGCGGGGTGATTGCCTTTCCGATCCGCCTGAGGATTCCAGGGTCACCCGATTCAACTCCGAACTGGAGGCCCGTACACCCTGCGTCCCTCATCACTGCGAATAGCGATGGGTGAGCAACGTCCACCCGCGATTCACACTTCCACGATGTCCCGGGACATTGTTCGGCAAGCATCCGGCACATCGCGACGGTGCGGTCGATCTGGCTGGTGAGGGTGTCGTCAACGAAAAGAAACCTCGCGTCGCCATGGGTCTCTACCGTCTGGGCCACCTCCCGGACCACCGACTCGGGCCGGCGTAAACGGTACCTGCCCCCAGCCATTGCGCCTGCCGAACAGAAGATGCACTTAAATGGGCAGCCCCGGCTGCTTACGATGGGGTGCCCCGTATACCGTCGGACGGGAAACAGGTGTCGGGCAGGGAGCGGAAGCAGGTCCAGGTTTTGCAGCGGCGGCCTGTCGGCAGTACGCACGAACCCGTTCGGGGTCCTGAGGCTGACGCCTTGAATGTCCCCGAGCTCACCGTAGCCCTCGAGGAGGCACCGTGCCACTTCAACGGCGCTGGCCTCGCCCTCGCCACGCACGATTACGTCGACCGGACTGCTCGCCAAGGTTTCTTCGTCGGCAAAGGTGACGTGCGGGCCGCCCATCATCAACGGCGTGTCGGGGAAAGCCTCCTTGATGGCACGGGCGACGGCGCGCGCCCGCCCGAACGACAACGAGGTACACGACAACCCCACCAGGCGGGGCCGCTCCCTCTCACACGCCCTAACGGCCGCATCGGTATCTGCCCGCTCGACCACCATGTCAAGCGCAGCGACAGAGTAGCCGGCAGCCTCAAGCGCGGCGCCAACGTAGGCGAGCCCCAGAGGCAGCAGCCGGTTCTCCAGCGCCTCCACTTCCGGATCGCCCAGCAAGGCTTGAGGCCAGATCAGCAGCACGTCACTCATTACGCCCGGTCTTCGACCTCCTTGCGGTAGGCCTCGATTTCCCTCACCAGCGCGCTTCGCAGCACCGGATCCGCGACGGCGCTGGCAAGGGGCTCACTGTCCAGGTCTCGGAGCAGCATTGCTGCGTACCCTTCAGCGGGCGGGCAAGGAAAGTCCAGGTTCAACAGGCCCATCCCATGCGCCCGAAGGCAGAAGTCAACCAGGCCATCGAGGGTTTCCCTGGGGTCCAAACGACCCGCCCGGGCAACATCCTGGGCAATATCCGTCACCGTCCGATAGCCGCTCATTAGCTCCCAGGCAAGAGCCGCCGCCGAGCGAAGCACGACAGTCTTGGACCGGATAGCCCCGATCCTGGGTACCATCGAGGGGTCTCGAAGGACTCTCTGCAAGAGGGCTTGCATAACCCGAAAGCGCGCAGTCCCGAATGGTACCACGATGACGATCAGGTCCGGCGAGCCTTCCGATCCCGGTTCGTGCTTCCAGATGAGCGCCGCACGTTGAGGGGTGAGTTCAGCTACTGCCCCTCTTCTCACGCCCACGTGTCACGACCTCCTGGCTGCGCCGCCCCAGCAAGTGATAAGCCGCCACATACCATAGCGCACTGAACAGGCGGCGGGGGTTGAAGAAGAACAGCGCCTGCCGCGCCCGCCTAGCCGGCGAATCCAGGAGCCCCCTGGTCTCGAGGAAACTCACAGTCTTGTCGACCAACTCTGCCACTGCTTCTTCGTCGGTATTAAGAATGCGTGCCGCCTCGCGCTTGATCTCCGCTACCTCCCGCTGTCCATCACACAGCACAACCACCTGGGCTGTCGGCCACCCCATGCGGTGAAGCACGTTGTACCGCAGACTGTCACGGAGCGTGTAGCCGCCGGGCCGAAGGGCAACTCCCAGCTTGACGCTGTTTGCCTTGAGGGACAGGGCCCGCATCCATGAGTCGGTGATATGCGTGGGTTCCTCGTCGGTCCGAGTTATCAGGATGCCCTTCCCCAAGCGCGGCCTCACGATTGGCGCCCCCCCGGCGGCTGCCGGTACTTCACTTCGGCGCGGAGCAGGCCGGCCGTCTGGAGCAAGAGCCAGACGGTTACAGCCAGACTGACAACGACCACGGGCACATAGTGCCTCCAGTTGAGGATGCTAAGCGACAGCTCACTTATCGCCAGCGTGTTGTTCATGAAGGGGACGTAGTACAGAAAGCCCTTAGCGATGACGCCGGGGACGACGGCAGGAAGAATGCCGGGAATGATGACCAGCATGAAGATGGGAGTGAGGTAGGTTTGCGCCTCCCGAAAGCTTCTTGCGTAGGCGCTGGCTATCATCTCCGCCGCCGAGATCAGGGCAGTGGTGACGAGGGTCAGCACCGCAGCCGCTATCGACACGCCGACCGCGTTCTCACCCAGCCGAATGGTCAGCGCCTCAATATGGGCGATTTCCAGCATGGCTGCCGTGGCCCCGGCCGCAAGCACCAGCGTGACGAGGGAAACCACGTATACACTGACGAACTTGCCCAGCACCACGCGACTGTCAGGTGCGGGCGTCATCAGCAGGTTTTCCAGGGTGCGCCGCTCCCTCTCTCCCGCAGTGACGTCCGCCGCCGGGTACATGGCCCCCACGGTTGTCCAGATGACGACGATCAAAGAAAAGAAGATGCCTGGCAGGTTGGACCGCCGACCGGCGTCTACCGCCGACGATCGGACAGTGATCGGCTCCAGCACGGACTCGTCGATTCCAAGAGAGGCCAGCTCCTGCACGGAGAGGGTCTTGCCTAACCGGATGAGGCGTTCTGACACGACCGCTGCGGCCTGGACGGAGGATCGCTCCGAGGTGTGGGAAACAGTGGCAGAAAGCCGGTTCTGCCTCTCCCCAGGTGCTACAGAGACCACAACCTGTACCTTTCCGGCCAGCAAGTCGGCCAAGGGGTCGGGCGTGCTGACCACAGCCAGAGGCGATTCGTCGAGCACCTCCCTGATGCCCAGGCTGTCGGGAGCAGAAGGCAGCGCCACTTTCAATGCCGCGCTGGCGCGGGGCATGAAGTAAATGAAGACCGCCATCATCAAGGGCATCATGAGAATGGGAATGAACACCGAGACAATCAGCGTCCGACGGTCCCGGATGGTCTCAAGGAGCTCTTTCTTCATGACGCCGATGATTGTCCTCATCGCTCGTCACTCCTTATGACGTTCAGGACCATTTCTCGCAGTTGGTCGGCTCCTAAGGCGCCGCCCGGGGTCAATTGACGGTCGAGAACGAGACGCCCTGCGTCCAGAACCAGAAGACGGTTGCACAAGAGGCTGACCTCCTGGAAGTTGTGGGTGGCGAAGAGAATACACCGGCCGTGCCGGTACTCGGACAAGAACCGCAGCAGGTTGTGCGACGACTGGAAATCAAGGCCGGTCGTGGGCTCATCTAGCAGCAGCACGGGCGGCTGGTGAAGGACGGCCCTTGCCAGCGCCACCCGCTGCCTGATGCCTCGGGACAGGCCGCCGCTCAGCCTGGAGGCGAACTCTTCCAGGCCGAGCTGCCGAATGAGTTCCTCCACCCGGTCTTTGAGGGCGGAACCATCCAGGTCATACAGCACGCCGAAGTAGTGCAGCACCTCACGGGGAGTGAGCCTCTCATAAAGGGCCGGCTCGGAATAGACGGCGCCCACGACGGCCCGCACGCGACGGGGGGCGGTAACGACATCATGGCCACACACCGCTGCCCGCCCAGAGGTCGGGGCGATCAACGTCGACAGCAGCCGGAAGAGAGTGGTCTTCCCGGCAGCGTTAGGGCCGACGAGCGCCACAACCTGACCAGGCGACACCTCGAAGGTGACCCCGTCCAGGGCCACCACCCTGCCGTACACCTTGGTGAGGTTTCTGACTTCTATCACGCCCGATTCCCCTTCGTTTCATGTCGTGGAATCCCAACCAAGAACGGAGTCCGGTCCCGATAGGCCCGGTACTCAGCCCCAAACCGGTCCAAAAGCTCCCTCTCCTCGATGACGGCCCGTACCACAGTAACTCCGACACTGGCGACAAGCATTGCCAGGCCGACCACAGAGCGGAGCGCTATCACAGTGCCTGTCAGCATCGCTAACAACCCCGCATAGAAGGGGTGTCGGGAGAAGGCGTAGGGACCGCCGGTTGCCAGTCTCCCCCCGCGGCTCTGCAGGTGTGCCCATGCCACGGAAGCCAGCCCCAGGCCCCCCAGCAGGATCGGAACGCCGATGGCAAGGCTGCACACCGTCTTCTCCCCGCCGATGACGCTGCCGATCACCGTCGCCCCCAGGACCAGGCCCCACAGCCACACCACGGGGTGCCTTTCAGAAGAACGCATCGTAATCGACCTCCACATAGCCCTTTTCGGCCAGTTGCTCAATGAGGTTGAGTACGTCGCGCTGCACCGCCACCGGATCTTGCCCGTAGCGCTCGGCGATGATGGCTGCAATGTCGGCGATCCGGTGCTTGCCGTCGCACAGCCGCCAGACCTCGGCACCGGTGTGGTTCAGGCTACAGCGCTCTATGGCCTTGTTGTCAGCGGAGCGAACGGTAGGCCCAACGCCATATATCACGATCCCGTCCTGGGTCTTGCTCCACGGCCTGAGGGCCCTTCTCGGCCGGAAGTCCAGCATGTCCGCCACGGCTACGCCCTCCTAGATCCTCTTGGACATGAATTTCAGGTCCTCGTCGGCCTCAAACCCCAGGGCCCGGTAGAAGCCGGACGACGCGCTGCTCACCAAGACTACCAACCGCTTGACCCCTCTCTCCCGGCAACGGCGCGAAAGCTCGTCCATCAATTGATTGCCAATCCCTGTCCCCTGCCGCGACGGCGCGACAGCCAGCAGGTCCACCATCCCCAGAGTGCCCACCTGACCGCCGATGGCAACGCCGACAGTCTCCCCGCCGTCTTCGGCTACCAGGCATAGGTCGGGCTTTTGGGCCAGGCAGGCACCCAGGAATGACCGCAGATCGTAAGCTTCACCTTTATTCACGGCTAAAGCAATGCTCTGGACCTGGGGAATGTCATCCGGCGCCATGGCCCTGATCAAGGCCCTTCACCCCCTTTGATCTTCGGGCCCTCAGCCACAGGGCAAGCTTGGCCCCATCCGTCGATCCGAACCCGGCCGGAACAAGGTTGGCTACCCCCAGGGCGAGATTGGCCCAGACAACCGCGCTGAGGGGCAGCGATAGTACCGGGCCTATCCCGTCACCCAGGACCGCCCCTACCCCAGCCGCCAGGCCGGCGAGAGCCAGGTTGCCGAGGCTCCCGCCAGCATACAAGAGCACTATGTCCGCAGCAGACAGGCACTCCTTGCGGAAGCGCATCTCCAGCCTCACGCCGGCAAAGGGCGCCACCCCGTAAGCAGCGCAGGGCCGGCACGAACCGGCCATCGCCAAGGCATGCGACCACTCATGAACCAGAGACGCCGAGTAGAGGCCCGCGAAAGCGGAGCCAAACGCCAGGCCGCCGTCAGCCAGGCGCAGGGTTACGGCGATCACGGCTATAGCGGCGGCCACCAGCAGGGGGAACAAGCTTAAAACTCCCGCCAGCTGGATCCCGCCCACCCACGGCCCACGCAGCCGGAACGTCCTGGCGTTTGGGTGCCTGAGTTCAAACAGCCGCCGGTCTGCGCGCGAGATCAATCCCAGCAGGGAGCCGCTCGGGTGCGCCCAGTCGTATTCCCGCTTGATCCGGTGCAGCTCCCCCACGGCAGGGACGACATCCTGCAGGCGGTCAGCCTCATCCAGAGCAGCCACGATCGCTTTCAGCCGCTCAGCGGATTCCGTCCCACTCATCGCCGTCCTCGGCGCAAAGGCAGGAAGCCCGGCACCTGCGCTGCATAGCGTATGTACTCCTCCCCGAAGCGCTCTCGCAGATAGTGATCCTCCAACTTGGCATGAATGAATACGGTATAGAGCGCAAAAGTTACAGCAAAAGTCACCACGTACGGCGAAGGCACGAGGACTGCGCAACCGGCGAACATGATGATCTGCCCCAGATAGGAGGGATGACGAACGTAAGCATACAGCCCAGTCGTGACAAGGTTGTTCAGCCCCTCAGCCACGCCATAGACTGGAGCACTGTTCCAGCGGCTTACCTTCAGCTCGCGCACGGCGGCATAGTTGATCCCGGCGCCGAGAAGGACGAGTATAGCTCCAGCGGCCAGCGGAACACCGTGGGCCAATTGCGGGAACTGGCGCGTAGCAAGCACCCTCCAGATGACAAAGGAGCCGACAGGGAAGTAGCATGCCACCTCAAGCAAGTAGCCCAACCTAAAGCCCTTCGTTCCATGCAACTTGCCCCTCAGTCCCAGCCCATACTTAATGAACTGCTCGCCCAGCCCGCCCGCCACAAAGAGGAGGGCTTCAGCAATCAGATCCACTATGCTCAGCCTGCTCGCCTCCCTTCTTGTCACGCGCCCTAGTCGTCACCGCCGCCACATAGGACGAGATCTGATCCGCAGTCAGGTGCCGGGTGTCCATGACCGGGTCAATGAAGGTGTACTGGTCCCAATCGCTGGTGTGTATACGCAGGCCGAGCCTGGCAGCGTCCCGGCGGAGGACGGTCCCAGGGAGCGGCGTGGCCACCGCAAAATCTGTGACCACCAGCGACGGGTCCCTCGATTCACGCCTTAGCGCAGCAGCGAAGCTGATTGTCTCGCGAATCGTCTCCTCGGTGTCCTCGGGGTGGCCGACCTGGAAGGAGCACACCGCCCGCAGCCCCACATCCACGGCCCACTTCACTGCTTGCATTACCTGGGAACGCGATATGCCTTTGCGAATGCTCTTTAGGATGTGGTCGGAACCCGACTCGACGCCGAACTGGATGCCAAAACAGCCGGCGTCCCGCATCAGCCTAAGAAGCTCGGGGTTGACGGTGTCAACCCGCCCCTCGCACGACCAGTTGATTCGGACTGACAGGCCGGAGAGGAGGGAACATAGTCGCATACACCGCTTGGAGTCCACTGTGAAGCAATCGTCGGAAAAGAAGAAGGTTCTGATCCCGAAGCGCTCAACACACTCCATGATCTCAGCGACGGTGTTCTCTGGACTCCGGGCCCGGTTGCGGCGGCCAGACAGCGGGGACTGAGGTCGGGGGACAGAAGTAGAGACCTCACGAAGTGCCCCGTAGAGGGCACCCATCCCCAGCACAAGGGA
>JAIMBG010000093.1 GCA_023511555.1 Acetobacteraceae bacterium
AGGCCAAGGTGAGGCCGTCGGGTGACCAGGAGAAGTCGGTTATCCCCCCCGTGGCGGTGAGCAGCCGCGAGCGCCCGGTGGGGCCAACCAAGACCAGCCTCCTCTCCGAGTCCAGGGCCCCCAGTTCCCAGGCCGACCGGTGCGGAGCGCAGCCCGTCCCCAACACTGCAGCGAGGAACGCAGCGACCAGTGCCCCGCGTGCCGCAAAGGATCGCCACGACCCCGGGAACCTGAACCCACATGTTGCCTTGGATTCCATTGCGCCCCCCCTGTCTACTTCCTGCGGCCAGGCGCGCGCTAAGCCCGCTTGTTCCACGAGACAGCCTCTATACCCTGCGAGGCTCTCCCTATATTCTCAGGAACTCTTCTACATAATGCAGAAGGATAAAGCCCCATGGGTGAGGATTACATAAGTGTATGTGTGAGGTTGAGGCCATGGCTGATTACAGAACAGTACCGCCTCGATGGATCTCGCCCTAACGCCGGTGAGGGGAGACCCGCCTGGGCGATCTGGCAGGGAAAGGGGTGGGTGCGTGGACAAGGTAGAGGTTGCGCTGGTCCTTGCCGGTCTGACGCATGACCTCTGGCGGTTGCAGGGCAGCGCCAGCCCCGCCTCTCCCCTGCAGCGCGGCGGCTGGCTGGGCCAGCTAACCATTCACGGTCTGGAACGGATTGCCGAGGTTTCTTTACTTGACTCGATGGTGGCGGCATTGGCAGATCCTCGGGGCTCCGACGGCTTCGGGACCCGAGGTCAGGGCGGACTCCCGGCGGGCCGCTTGGGCGAGGCGGAGGTGGCCCTGGGGCTGTTGCAGCAGGCCCACAGTTATGCGACCGGCCGGCCGCAGATTGCCCCGCCTGCGAACGGCGCGGCTGCGGATGCCCCGTTTCTGGTTTCACCTCTGACCAGGGTGGTCCTGCATTCCCCGCCGGGCCCCCCGATGCTCCAGCAGGTTGGGGACCTGTCGCCAGCGAGGCTGTTCCCCGTCGCTCAGGTTCCTCCCGGCTCGTTTGAGGCTCACTGCCAGGCGTTCCGGCGGCACTGGGAGGCGCTGGTGCGAGGTGGCGCGGATGACGCGGCTACGCTGCTCAGCCGCCTTCTCGTATTGCTGGAGCGCTTTGCATGGTGCGTTGCCGCTCACGGCCAGGACGCTTCCCCTCATTCCCTCCTGGACCACCTGCGCTGCACGGCGGCGATATCCCTCTGTCTTTACCGGTACCACAGGGCTCACGGCTGGCACTCGGCCGCCGCCGGCGACGACGGACTGCCCAGGTTCCGCCTGGTGGCGGGCGATCTCTCCGGCATACAGCCCTACATCTTCGGCATCTCCCATACCGGCGCGGCGGGGGTCGCCAAGCGCCTGCGCGCGCGCTCCTTCTACCTGGGAATCCTGACCGAGGCTGCGGCGCACCGCGTCCTTCATCTCTGCGATCTTCCGCTGGCCAACCTGCTGATATGCTCCGGTGGGCACTTCTACGTGCTCGTGCCCAACACCCCTCAGGCGGAGGAAGCGGTCCGGGGTCTGCGCGCGCGGCTGGACGGCTGGCTGCTGGAGCGGTTCCAGGGCGAGCTGCGGCTCATCCTCGCCGACGTCCCCCTGGCCGGCGTCCATCTGAGGGACTTCCGCCAGGCCCTGGACCTGGTCGGGCGCGAGCTGGCCGACCTGAAGTCCCGCCCCTTCGCCGCCACCCTGCGCGGCCCGTCCGGGTGGTTGCCGGAGCGGTTTCGGGTCGGAGAGGCAGGCGCGCGCGTCTGCCCGGGTTGCCTGCGCAATGTGGGACTGGGGCGCGGCAGCGAGGAGCTTTGCCCCGGGTGCGAGGACGACCTGGCGCTGGGGCAGCGGTTGCCCCGGGCCCGCGCTGTTGCCCTTTACGCGGGCCCAGGTGGCCGATGGGGGCTCGCCGATGGCTACAGCTTCGACGTCTGGGACGCGGCCTCACGGCAGGGCGGAAGTCAGGAGCGGCCATTGGCGCCGCGCCCCTACCTGGTAGCCCTGCTGAACTCCACCGATGTCGGGGGCATCGAAGGGGTTCCGGCCGCGTTCCGCTTCGTGGCGAACCATATGCCCGCCGGTGCCGACGGCGAGCCGCTCGACTTCGATGCTTTGGCCGCGAGGGCGGCGGGGGCGGAGTACTTGGGCGTCTTGAAGGCCGACGTAGATCACCTGGGCGCCATCTTCACCCTGGGGCTGGCCCGGCAGGGTGAACCGCTGGCCCTCGCCCAGGCGTGTGGGCTGAGTCGGCTGGTCGAGCAGTTCTTCTCAGCCTGCGTCGGCTCGCTGGTGCAGCGTTCCTACCCGTTGTGCTACGTTGTCTTTGCGGGTGGTGACGACCTCTTTCTGGTCGGCCCCTGGGATCAGACGGTGGATCTGGCCGCCGCAGTGAATGACGAGTTCCGCCGCTTCTGCGGGGGCAACCCCAACGTCACCCTGTCGGCGGGGATCTCGCTGGTCAAAGCCCGCTTCCCCGTGGCCCATGCGGCGGTGCTGGCCAACCAGGCGCTGGACGATGCCAAAGACCCGCCGGAAGCCTCAGCCGCCGGCCGGGACAGCATCTGCTGCCTGGGGGACCTGTTCAAGTGGGCTGAGATGCCGCTTGCCCTGCAGGAGGCGCGCTCGCTGAGGCGCTGGGTCGAGGCGCGGCTGCTTCCGCGTTCCTTCCTGCGCCGGTTGCTGCACTACCACGCGCTCTTCCTGCTCTACCACCGTCATCAGGACACCCGGGGCCTGAGGTTCATCCCCCTACTGACCTACGACGCCGCCCGGAACCTGAGGCACCTCAGAGACAGGGTGCAGGAGGAGCTGGAGTGCCGGAGATGGGTTGAGGGGCTCAAGAACTTATACGGGCGCAACGGTGAGCCCAATCCCAGCCTGCTGAGGTTGGGTTTCTCGGCGCGCCACGCCCTGGCTGCCAGCAGAGGGAGGGAGGGGGAGTGAAGAGTCAGCCGCCGGGCAGGGGGCCGGGGGCACCCGGGGCCGGGATGAGGATGGGGGGTCGAGAGGCGGGGAAGCCTCCACCAGCCCTGCCGGCCGACTATCTTAAGCAGGGCTACCTCGAAGTGCGGGGTGACAAGTGCTACGAGCGCCGGGAGCTGATCGTGGAAGGCGCTGCTCAGGTGGCCGATGCCTTGTCCCAGGCGAAGATGACCACCGCCTCGTTGCGGCGCTTCTTTCACCAGGTGAGGGCCATCCAGCACCGCCTGGAGGCGTCGGCGCAGGGCGGGGGCGGGGAAGGCAGGGACTTCCGCCAGGCACAGGCCGACCTGGACCGCCTGCTGCCTCTGGTGGCCTATGCCGAAGGGCGCGGGGTGGTGCCGCGCCCGTTCCGTCGTTTCCTGGAAGAGAACGTCAAGCTGGCGAGGCGGGACGAGAGGCACTTTACCGCCTTCGTGCGCCACTTCGAAAGCGTGGTGGCGTTCATGAAGGAACGCGAGCGCCGCTAGGAGGTAGGAACTATGCTGGTACGGCACTGCGTCCTCAGGGGCAGGCTTCGCTGCATCACCGGTCTGAGGATCGGCGGGAGCAAGGAGGACATCGAAATCGGGGGGCAGGAGAACCCCATCATCCGGCATCCCATAACGCGGCTCCCCTATGTCCCAGGTTCCTCCCTCAAGGGAAGGATGCGAATCCTGCTGGAGCTCAAGTCGCGGCCCAACGTCCGGCAGACCGGCAAGCCCTGCGATTGCGGGGCATGCGACATCTGCAGGGTCTTCGGCGCCGGCGACGCCCGCAGAGTGAGCTCTCCCACCCGGCTCCTGGTGAGGGACGCCAACCTGACCCCGGAGTCAAGGTCCTGGCTGGAGAAGGCGTTTCAGGAGAAGGGCGTCTACTACGCGGAGTCGAAGACGGAGGTCCTCATCGATCGCGTCACCGGGGTGGCCCACGGCTCGGTGGGCCCGCGGACCCAGGAGCGGGTGCCCGCCGGCACCGAGTTTGATCTTGAGCTGGTGCTGCGGGTCTTCGAAGGCGATGACCTCAAGAAGGACAAGGCCCTGATTGAGGAGGGGCTCCGCTTGGTCCAGCGGGACGCCCTGGGCGGCTCGGGCAGCCGCGGCTACGGTAAGGTGGAGTTCCTCGACCTGAGGTGGGACGACGAAGAGCGGGAGGTCTCGCTGTAGGGCGTCCGACCGAGGGGGGAGAAGGGCTGTGGACTGCTACATCGCTCGACTGCGGCTGCTCGGCAGCTTCATGACCCCCTGGCATGCCGACAGTCTCTTCGGCGCGCTGTGCTGGACCATACTTCATGGAGAGGGCGAGGGCCGCCTGCAGGAGTTCCTCGCCGCCTACGCCGCGGGGGCCCCGCCGCTGGTGCTCTCCAACGCCTTCCCCGGCGACCTTCTGCCGCGGCCCGAGGTCGTCCCGCGGTCGCCTTCGCTGGCCGCCGGTGAACCTGTAGAGCGGGCCCGCCGGGCCAAGGTCCTGAAGAGGGTGCAGTACGTCACCCGGGAGGCCTTCCGCCGGGCCGCGGCCGGCTTGGACTTCGACGCCGACCGTCAGCGGCTGTTTCAGGCGGAAGCCGTGCCGCACGCGGTGGTGAGCCGCGCGTCCGGCACTACCGCGGAGACAGGGGGGCTGTTTGTCCAAACCGAGTGGTTCCCCGACTGCGACCGCCTGACCGTCTACTTCAAGGTGCGCCCCGAGTGGCTCCCCACGGTGGAGGACGCCTGGGAGGGCCTGGCCCGGACCGGTTTTGGGAAGCGGAAGTCTACGGGCAAGGGGGCCTTTGAGCTGCAGGCGGTCGAGCCCTGCCCTCACTTCGGGTGGGAGGAGGAACACGACGGCTTCGTGGCGCTGTCGAACTTTGTGCCCTCCGAGGCCGACCCGGTGGAGGGGTGGTACCGCCTGCTGGTGAAGCGCGGCCGCCTCGGGGAGACGTTCGCCGGTTCCCCTATGCCATTCAAGGCGCCCTTGCTGATGATACAGGCGGGGTCCGCCTTCCGCGTGGCCCGGGAGGGGCGGAGGGAGTACTACGGCACCATGGTACGCGGCGTCAGCCCTGACCCCCGGGTGGTGCATTACGGCCTCGCCTTTCCCGCCCCGGTGCGCCTCCCCCAGGCTGCTGAGGCCGCGGCCCCAGAGTGAGGGGCCTCCGCAGCGAAGGCGTCTTAACCCCGCCCGGCGGCAGGCCAGGGTCGTCAGGCGGCGAGAGGGAGGGTGCCTTTCCCGGCGCGGGCGCGGGCAGTCAGGTCTTCTCCGGCCGCATGGATAGAAGAGGGGTCGTGGGGGAGGTGCGGCGATGGGCAGCGGCAAGCGGGTGCTCGTCATGACGGTGGGCACGGGCGGCGGCGTTGAGGACGGCATAGCGAGGTGCATCGACGATCGCCGCCCCGACGAGGTCGTCTTCCTTGTGACCGCAATGAGCGAGACCAAGGTGAAGCTAGTAGAGGAAAAAGCAAGACGGATGCCCTCCCATCGGTGTGTCCCCGTGGCGGATCATGAGGAGCTGAGCGAGGCGTACCGGGTGGCGAGGGACGTCATTCGGGGTGTCAAGCGGACCCAGGCGGACGCGGAGGTGGAGGTGGACTTCACCTCAGGGACCAAGGTGATGTCGGCTGCAGCGGTCCTGGCCGGCCTGGCCGAGGACTGCCGGGACTTCGTTTACGTTGGGGGCGGGAGGAGGGACTCGGAGACCGGCAGGGTCACGTCAGGGGCGGAGACCTTGCGCACGATGCGCCCGTACTGCGTGCTGGCGGACATCTGGGCCCAGCGTGCCGTGGAGCTGTTCAACGCCTACGAGTTTCAGGCGGCGCTGGCGATATGCGAGCGGGCGGTCGGAGGGCGGGATCTCCCCGCCTTCGAGCGCCGGCCCTTTGAGGTGCTGGCCGTCCTGTGCCGCGCCTACCAGAGCTGGGACGCTTTCGACCTGGAAACCGCGGCGAGGGGGTTTGCTGAGGCCCGGAAGGCGGCTGGGACGCAGGGCATTGATCTGCACGACGCGGAGCAGTTCCCTCGCTTCACAGAGAATAGCGAGTGGGTGAAGAGGCTGAACAACCTCCTGACTGCGTTTCAGAGGGAGGAAGTCGGCCGGCGGACTTTCCCCCTGGAGTTCGTGGTCGACGTCGTTGCCAACGCCGACCGCCGCATGGAGGGAGGCAAGTGGGTCGACGCCGTAAGCCGCTTGTACAGGGCGGTCGAGCTTGTGGCGCAGCATGTGCTGTCCGAAAGATACCGTATAGACACCGGCGCCGTAAACACCGATCTCATTCCGGCGGAGGCCCGGGAAAAGTACGAGGCATATCGGGACGATTCTGGAAGGCTCAGACTGGGGCTGGAACAGGCTTATTCGCTTCTCAGGGACCTCAACCATCCGCTTGGCCGGTGCTTCTTTGAGGCCGAGGCCATGAGGGCCCGGCTCAGGGCGAGAAACGATTCCATAGCGGCGCACGGCCTGGCGCCCGTGACGCCGGAGGCGTGCCGGAGTCTGTACGAACCGGTGGCCGAGTGGCTGCGGGAGCTCAACGCACCGATCGCTCAGATGAAGGAGCAGGCCACCTTCATGAGGCTCTCCAGGGGAGTGCTGGACTGTGAAGGGCGGGAAGACCGTTGAGGTTTAACCCGCCGCCCCATGAAACGAAGGCTCGTCAGCGTGGCCGGGCTGGGCGGAGATGGTTCGACTCTTGGCCTTAGGGGCCAACGGGTCGCGGGCGTGGGGCGTGCGCCTGGGTTGACCTGCTTAGAGGAAAAAGTTAAAAAGAGGTAGAGGACTCTGCCAGGTGGGAATAGAATAGGTGAACATGTGCTATGGCCAGGCCTGCATGCAGGGGGTAGGTTGCCTTGCCGGACGGCGACATATGCGGGAAGGCTCTCGACGTGGCGAAGGACCGGGTGGTAGACTGGCGGTGGCCGGTTGGGGGCCCGAATGCGCTACGCATGGCCCACATCGCCGAGGGAGGCCACATCCTATGCTGGCGTGATGGCCTGCGGCGGGGGGTGGTGCTGGGCCTCGACCCCGTTCAGGTCTCAGAGGAGTGTCGGCGGGCCTTTAAGGCAGAGCTGGAGCAACGTGTGGACCGGGCCGTCGCCGGGGTGGCAGACCCCAACGAGAGGCTGCGGCTGGCGGCCGATGCTATCGCCGCCCTGTGGGCGGAGCCGGCGGTCTTCTACCTCTTCGCCCAGAGCTCCGCCCCAGCCCCTGCCCTCCGCCAGCCAGGGTGGATGTGGTACGCGCTATCCCCGGCTGAAACTCATCCCTTGCGTAACACCGCGACGCTGGCTGACCACGCCTTGCTCGTCAGCGCGCTTACTGTGTGCGTGCTCGACCTCATCTGGACGCTTACCGAAGGGGGCGCCAGGCCAGGGTGCAACGACGTGCTCGGGTCGTTTAGCCCGGACTTCGCCCTGGGGTGGCCGCGGCTCCTCCACGGGGCCCGGATCGCTGCGCTGTTGCACGACCTCGGGAAGCCTTTCGGCGTGAGCGTAACGGCTGGAGCCCTGCCCATGTTCGGCCACGAGCATGGCGCATACAGTGAGGCCTTCGTGAGGCAGCTCCTGGGGAAGCTTCTCGTTGGTGAGCCGCAGCAGGCCGTTGACGCCATGGCCGCCTGGGCAAGGCACCGCGCTAAGGGGGGGCCGGGCGAGGCGCTGGTCAACGCCGCCGACGTGGCGGCGGAGAGCGACCGGGCCAAGTCACTTCCCGAATCTTGGCGCGGCAACTGGCCTGACCCGGCCTTGGTCGCTGCAGCCCTGGAGGGGGCTGCAGTCCCGCAGGGAAGCTCGTTCACCCGGGCTAACCTCGCCCAGCTGACCCAGGCCCTCAGCGGCCTGGGACTGGCCACGCCCCCCGTCGCTCTGATAGCGCTGAAGGTGGACAGACCGTATCGGTACATCTTCGAGGGGCGGCGGCTTCCGGAGATCCGGGGCGGGAGTTGCATCCTGAGGTATCTTGACACCAGTCCCTTGGAGACGGGGCCGGAAGAGGCGGCGGAGAGGCCAGCACCGGGTGGGGGCCAGCGGATGGGCCCCCGGGCGACAGAGATCATAGCGCGGACGCTCGCGCCCGAGTGTGTCCTGTTCTCGGGG
The DNA here is from genome assembly GCA_023511555.1 of Acetobacteraceae bacterium. Classification (GTDB taxonomy): domain Bacteria; phylum Bacillota; class Sulfobacillia; order JAIMBG01; family JAIMBG01; genus JAIMBG01. The sequence goes on from JAIMBG010000093.1 coordinate 8,016, forward strand.
GGAGGGAGGATTCTGGCGCTGGTCCCCTATCCGCGGGCCTCCGAGATCGCCAAAGCCCTCCGAGACGTCTACCTTCACGCTACTTGCGGCGCGGTGGCCAACGTGGCCGTGCTGGGCCTCGATTGGCCGGAGCTGGCCTACGGTCTAGCCCCGCAATTGGTATGGTTCGACTACCCTTCCTCCCGCGCTGGGGTCACCTCATACAATTGGCCCGCTGGCTCTCGGGGGCAGGTCTTTTGGGCCTCCGCCGGCGAGGGCCAGGACGCGCCGGGGGACATCGGCAGGGAGCCCGGCCGCATCATAGACCGTATCCTCCGTCAGAAGAACTTTGGCGAGGTCTACAGCCATGTCGAGGGGCTCGTGGGCGAAGCAGGGGGCATGGCGCCGCTTTCGCAGCCCTTCCTCGAGGCTGCTCCCGTTATGCGGCGCTGCGAGTCCTGCGGGTATCGGCCGGCCGAGGGAGCCCCGGTGAGTGTGAGCCGGACCAAAGGGGAAGTGCCCGCACCCTATCCTCCCGAAGAGCTCCATCTCTGCCCTGTCTGCCGCCGTCGGCGGGAGGCAGGGCGGGACCGCTCCCTTCTCTTGGAGGAGCTGTTCCCCCTGGAGCTGCAACGCGAGGGCCCCAGGCTGGTGCCCAGTGACGATCTCGACCATATAGGCAGCCACGAGGAGGCAGGCGACGAAGGGGAGGATCGGGGGGGCTACATCGCCCTCATACACGCCGACGTGAACGGTATGGGCGAAAGCCTGCGCTCCGCGGTGACGCCGGGGGAGTTCCGCCGCCTCAGCAGCGAGGTGGAACGGGCCATCAGGGAGTCCCTGCGGGAGGCGCTGCGCCCCGTGCTGCAGCCAGCGTTCGATAAAGCTGCCCGCCTTCGGGCTGCTGGGAGCGATGAGGCCGTGCCTCTGCCGGTGGAGATCGTGCTGCGGGGCGGAGACGAGTGTCTCTTCATTGTCCCGGGCCGGGCCGGCCTCGACGTAGCCGTCAGTCTGCTGACCGGGTTTGAGGAGCGCATGACGTTGGGCGGAAGGCTGGCGGGGCTGGAGCTTTGCCCCTCGGCCCCCCTCACCATGTCGGCCGCGGTCGTGATTTGCCACTCCCGGTTCCCCATCGAGCTGGCCCGGCGGGTGGCGGGCGACCTGCTACACAACTCGGCAAAGCGCCTAGCGAAGGTGTGGTCTCCCGCCCGTTCGACCCTGGACTTCGTCGTGCTGCGGCGCGGCGTAGCGGTGACGCAGCCGGTCCTTGGGCAGCGGGCCGCAACCCTCACGCCGCAGCGGCGGCCAGCCCTGGCCGCGCCGGCGCCGGTGAAGGCGGAACCTTGCCGTGCGGGCCAGCTCCTGGGCGCGCTGACCTGCCGCCCGTTGCTTCTCCAAGAAGCCTGTCAGCTCGTCAAGGC
>JAIMBG010000094.1 GCA_023511555.1 Acetobacteraceae bacterium
CCCAGCGCCGCCCCCCTTCAGCCGGTACTCCAGCCTCAGGTGGGGGGCACCCAGCCCGAAGGCCTCGATTTCCTGGGGCGAAGGGTGGTCGGAGGCGAACTCGGTGGCGTTGAGCGACGCAAACGAGGCCAAAAGCGACTGGGGCCTCCACGGAGCCATGAGGCAGGCCCAGGGGGACTCCATGGCCCAGGCGTCACCCACCCGGGAGGCCTTTATGCTGAGCCTGCCGTCGACATAGAGCGAGAACGCCGTCACCTGCGAGGAATCGAAGTCGACCAGCCGGTGCTGCCGGAAGGTGTCGCGGGAGCCCCGCAGCATCTCCACCTGGTGGGAGGCTAAGGTGTACACCTCCCCGTCCCCGGGGGCGACGGTGCAGTAGTAGGCACCCTTCACCGGGACCTCGTCCCCCACCAGGAGCGTCTTCTGCCCGCCGCTGGAGAGCGTGACCCGGGCCTGGACCTGGGGCTCATCCAGCCCGTACTGGGCCAGGTCGGCCCCCGCTTCCGCCACCTTTCTCTCTGCCTTGAGTCGGGCCAGCATGGACGCCACCAGGCCCGCCTGCCCCTGATCGACGGGCAGGTCGGGGGCATCCTTGAACCGCCAGGATCCGTCCCCGCCGCGCTCCAGTTTCACCCCCGAGGGCTCCAGTTCCAGGAGCGCTACGTCCCCTTCCTCCAGGCGGTACACCTCGACCTCGGCCGGCACCTCCTCCGTCTTGCCGGCCGGGTGGGATCGGTTCCAGAGGAACAGGCCCAGCAGGGCGCAGAACACCGCCACGACGGCGACCGTCCCCAGGTACCTCCTCACTCCCCATCACCTCCGCGGCTGCCGGCAGGCCCCTAGAGCGTCCGGCGCCTCAGCCACACCAGCCCGCCAGCCAGCAGCACCGCCACCGGCAGGACCACCACCGTGCCGTAGAACACCCAGCGGGCCTGGGGCCCGGACAGGAACACCTGCCGGAACTGGGGGTCCCGCGGCCGGATCGACACCGTCTCCCTCTGGCCGCAGAGCCACCCCACGGCGTTGAGCACGAAGTCGAGGTTGCCCTGGAAGCCCACCACCTCGTTGGATATGAACGAGGCGTCACCCACCACCAGGGCGCGGGGCTCGCCCTGGGGAGGCTCCTGGCCTGCGCCGGAGGAGCCCTCCGGCTGGGGGGGAGAGGGCGTGGCCACGGTGACCGCCAGCATCAGCGGCGACTTTACGTCGGCATCGTCCAGGCCCACCTCGCCCCCGACGTTGGTCTCACCCCAGGCCTGATTTGAGGCCCAAAGCAGCTTCTCCACCACCAGGTCGCCCTTGTACTCCGGATCGGGCCTTAGGCTTCGGGCCTGGGGCAGCACCATGGCCAGGCCGTGGTCGATGAGCCCCCGGGTCACGTCGTGGTACGAGTAGCCCGGGACGGGGCTTATGGGGTCGAAGAAGTAGCAGCGCTCCGGGTCCACCACCACGTCCTCGTCGAGCCTCACCCCCACCGTGGCCAAGAGCTGGCCCAGCCTGACCAGCCGGGGGCCGCCGGGCAGGGGGTCCACGAACACCAGGAGCTTGCCGCCCTGGGCCAGGTACTCCTTCAGGCCGGCCACCTCCGACTGGTCCAGGTCCTTGCGCGGACCGGCTATCACCAGCAGCTTGCAGTCGGAGGGGACACGGCCCTGGCGGGGCAGGTTGAGCGAGTCCACCTTGTAGCCCTCGCCCTCGAGCTCGCCCTTTAGCGAGGTAAGCTCCTCATACAACCCCAGCTCGTCGTGGCCCTCCAGGAAGTAGATGGGGACGGTGCTGGCCCGCGTCACGGCGATAAGCGCCCGGGTGAACGCCTGCTCCCCGGTGAACTGGATCTGGCTCAGGTCGGGGGTCTCGCCGAATTGGAACGTGTCGCGGAGCGGCACCTTCTTGGTGCGACCGCCGCACTCGAACACCGTGGTGTCGTAGCTCTCTATGCCGGCCGCCCGGGCCTTCGACGGATCCTTCTCGGGGTCGACAAACTCCGCCTTCAGCCGCGGCGAGGCGTAGTCGTATTCCTCCAGGAGGTCGCGGATGCGGCCCCCAAAGGGGCTGCCCTCCTCAAGGAAGGCGGTCACCTTCACCGGTTCAGTCAGCGACTTCAGCACCTCGCGGGTCTGGGGGGAAAGCTGGTACTGCCGGCCCAGGGTGAGGTCCAGTCGCACCCTGTAGCCGGAAGCCAGCAGGTTAAGCAGCACCAGGATGCCGACCACTGCGGCCAGCACCACCAGCGCGTTGGCCCCCCGCCCCACCCGCTTCCACTCCTGCGCCTTCACCGGGCCCACCTCCTTCTGTCCAGGAAGAACACGGTGAGGAAGCAGAAGCCGGCGATGTAGCTCAGGTAGAACACGGCGTTGGACAGGTCCAGCACCCCCTTGTTGAAGTCGCTGAACCTGTCAAGCACGGAGAGCGCCGCCAGCGCGCGGCCCAGCCAGTTCTCCAGCGACTGGCCCGCCCAGCCCAGCACCCACAACAGGAGCAGCATGCCGAACCCTATCATGCCGGCCACGACCTGGTTGTCGGTGAGCGACGACGCAAACAGCCCCACGGCCAGGAACACCGCGCCCAGCAGGAACACCCCCAGGTAGCCGGAAAGAACGGTCCCCATATCGGGCTGGCCGTAGCGCATCAGGATGATGGGGTAGACGCCCGTGAGCGCCAGCATCACCAGGAACACCGAGAGCGACGCCAGATACTTGCCTGCCACGATGTCGGCGGTGGACAGCGGCGAGGTGAACAGCAGCTCGTCGGTCCCGGTGCGGCGCTCGTCGGCGAGCAGCCTCATGGTGAGCACCGGCGCCACGAACAGGAACACCAGGCTCATGTCGCCCAGGGTGCCGCGCATCTCGGCCGAGTGCGTGGCCAGCAGTATCATGGAGAAGAAGTACCCCGAAAGGACCAGGTAGACGGCGATGACCACGTAGGCCACGGGAGACAGAAAGTAGGCGCTCATCTCGCGCCGGTACACGTATCCCACCCGGGCCAGCGCCAGCGGCCGGAAACGTCCGGGGCGCTTCATGCGCCCTCACCCCCTTCGGCGGTGGCTTCGGCGGGTTCCTCGGTGGTGAGCTGTAGGAAGACCTCCTCCAGGCTGAGCTGGACCGGCCTGAGCTCCAGGATGGGAAGCCCGGCCCGGGCCAGGGCGAAGAACAGCGGCTCGCGGAGGTCGAAGCCGGGCTGCGCCTCGAGGCTGAACGCGGAGACCTCGGGGTCGGGCGCCGCCCCGGGGGCGGGCCCCTCCTCCTCGACCAGCAGCACCCCCTCCAGCCCTTCCAGGCAGGCGCGGACCTGGTCCTCGCGGCCCTTAACCCGCACCAGGAGGCGCTGGGAGCGCCGCAGCCTCTGCGAAAGGCGCTCCGGCGTGTCCTCGGCCACCAGCCGGCCGCGGTTGATTATGACCACCCGGCCGCACACCTGCGCCACCTCGGGCAGGATGTGGGAGCTCAGCACCACGGTGTGCCGGCCGCCGAGCGACTTTATCAGCCGGCGGATCTCTATGATCTGCTTGGGGTCCAGGCCGGCCGTGGGCTCGTCCAGGATAAGCACCTCCGGCCGGTTGAGCAGGGCCTGCGCCAGCCCCACCCGCTGGCGGTAGCCGCGGGAGATGTTCTGGATGAGCCGGCCCGCCACCGGCCCCAGGTCGAGCGCCCCCAGGGCCTCGTCCACCTGGGCGCGCCGCCGGGCCGGGGGGACCTCCTTTATCTGGGCGACGAACTCCAGGTAGGACCTCACCGTCATGTCGCGGTACAGCGGCGGGTTCTCGGGCAGGTACCCGATGCGGCGCTTGACCTCCGCGGGGTGGTCCTCCACGTCGAAGCCCGCCACCCGGGCCCAGCCCCGGGTGGGAGGCATGTAGCCGGTGATGAGGCGAATGGTGGTGGTCTTGCCGGCCCCGTTGGGGCCCAGGAGCCCCAGGATCTCCCCCCGCCCCGCGGTGAAGCTCAGGTCCTCCACGCCCACCTTAGTGCCGTAGTGCTTGGTGAGCCCGCTGACCTCTATCATGTGGCGCGTTTCACCCCCTCGCCTCCAGGCTGGACGGTCTCTCTGCGGACAGCGGACCGCCGCCCCGGGGCCGGGCCCCAGAAATGCGCGACGCCGGGGGCGGGGTCCTGCCCCGCCCGAGGCGCCCCTGGTGCCCTCTGCCCTGCTCCCGCTATACATTTTAGGGGCGCGGGACCGGAATGTCAAGCCGCGGAAGGGGTGGGGTGTGAGTCAAGAGGTTCGTGGCGAACGACTGTTCGGGCTCGCTCCTGGGGTTTTGGGGCCGATCGGGGTGGGCAGCCTACGGGCTCAATGGCCCGGGGCTGGTGATCGACCCCGCGGTTGGGCGGCCAGCCGGCCACCGCACGCCGCCGTCAGCGTCCTGCCGCCGCACACCGCGGCCAAAAACCAGCGCACCTTCTCAGCCGGCCCCTCCGCCCCCCCGTCCCATCCCCGCTGCCCCCCGGCTTCGCCGTGGACCGAGTCTCCGGCACTCAGCCGGATCGACCCCAGCCCTGCGAATGACGCGATTTGCGCTGCCCGTCAAGCCTGCGGCGCAGACGGCCTGCCAAGGGATAGAAGCCTGTCTTTAATAAGCCCACGCCCTCGGTAATAACTGTTAGGACAATTATACCGTATAGACGGATGCGGCGGAGGAAGCCCTTCTGGCGCGGACCTTTCAGCGCCCCGCCCGGCTCCTCCGCCGTCCCCGACCTAGTCGTACACCCGGTACAGCACCCACCCCGAGGTGCTCACGTCCCGGTAAAGCTCCAGCATTGACCCCGCCGCCGTCTCCACGCGGAAGAAGCGCTTTTCGCCCTCCCCCTCCCACCAGCAGCCCGAGTCGGTCCACTCGTCCAGGACTCTGGACACGGCGTACCACCGCCGCCGCCAGCGGAAGCGCCGGGGGCGCCCCTCCGGCCCGGCCACGACCTGGACGGGCGTCTCCACCGCCCGGGTCACGGCCGGCCACCCCCGGCCGCGCCCGCGCCCCGGAAGGGGTCCACCATGCCCAGCAGCAGCTCCCGCCGGCCCGCCGCCTCCCCGCCGCGGGCCTGCCAGCCCACGGTGAGCACCCGGGAGCAGTACCGTTTCTCCAGGGCCTCCATCAGCCCGGTGAGCCGTTCCACCCTCGCCGGCCCCGCCGCCGATACGCCAACCCCCGCCGCCACTCCGCCTCCGGCTGCCGGCCGCCGGCCCCCGCCCGCCAACAGCGGTAGCGGCGGCTGCCCCCAGGCGGCCGGGAGCAGGTCTCGGGCCTCCGCCTCGATCGCCTCCACCACCGGGACGCCCCCGGAGTCAAGGGCGGCGGTCCCCGGCGCCGCGCCGCGGGCCGCGGCGGCCAGGGGCAGGTCCCCTCCAGCGCCCGGCCCTACCGTCCCTTCACCCCGCCCCAACCCGGCACCCGGCGCCAGCACCTCCACGGGCGTGCCACCTCCGCAGGCCGCGGCCAGGGCCGCCAGCCCCTGGTCCAGCAGGGCCCGGAGCGCGGCGGCGAGCGCAGGGGCCTCCCGCCGGGGGTGGAGGAAGCGCCGGGAACCCTCCCAGTCCTCGCCCCAGTCTGAGGAAAGCCGCAGCACCAGGTGGCGGCAGGCTTCCTGCCGTTTGTCTAGGGCCGAGGCGATGCGGGCGGCGAGGAGGTCCAGGGCGCGCTCCAGCCGGTCGCTATCCTGGGCCTCGCCTTCCAGGGCCACCCGGAAGGCGAGCCGCGCCGGCGGATAGAGCGCCAGCACCGGGCTGGGATCCAGGCCCCGGCTGAGGTCGCTCACCTTAGCCCCGAGAAGCCCGAACTGGCGGCACAGCTCACGCCGCGGCACCCGGGCCACCGCCCCCACCCGGGATAGGCCCAGCCGCCTCAGCCTCTCCACCACCGCGGCGTCCAGGGGCCACAGCCACTCGACCCCCAGGGGTTCAAGGAACGAGGCCTCCCGCCCCTCCTCCACCCACACCGTGCCGCCCCGGCCCCCCGGCGCCTCCGCCGCCAGGCCCGACGCCACCCGGGCCGCCAGGCGGCTGGCGGCGCACCCCGCCGCCACCCAGATGCCGAGCCGGGCCTCTATCTCCCGGCACAGGCCGGCCACGCGCTCCGGCCCGCCTTCGGACGGCCCAGAAAGGTCCAGGAAGACCTCGTCGTCGCCCACCGGCTCTACCCGGGGTGACCTCAGGGCGCAGGCGTCCCAGGCCGGGGTAGCAAACCTCCGGCAGCGCTCGGGCTCGTAGGGGAGGAAGGCCGCGTCGCGGCAGGCGTGGCGGGCATGGGAAAGCCTTGCCCCCACCCTCACCCCCCGCGCCGCCGCCTCCCGGGACAGGCCGCGAACGCGGCCCCCCTGGAACACCAGGACCGGCCGGCCGCGCAGGGCGGGGTTGGCCTGCTGCTCGGCGGTGCCGTGGAGAAAGAGCAGCCTGAGGTGAACCACCAGGCCCATCGGACACCATCTCCTCCCGAACATGTGTTCGGTATCTTCATTATAGAATTGGCCCCCGTCCCTGTCAAGGGGTCGAGGGCCTGAATCTGCGGGCCAGGGAGGGCGCATTCGCCGGGGTCCGGCTTCCCCCCCACCCTGCTGCCGGCCCCGCCTCGTAGCCCCAGCCCGGCGTCCGCTCCGTCAGCGCCGCCGCGGCCACGCCGGTTAACCCGCGCCTATCCGGCGGCCGCGCCTGAAACCCCTAGCCCCCCTGCCGGGGCCGGAGCGGGGCTGAAGGCCGGCGGACGACGTCGGTCAGCTCCGGCCGACCCCACAGGGTCATCACCGGCGCCCGGCGCGCCCGTAGTTCTATATCCTCCCCCATGGCCCAGCCCTTGAGCTCCACTGTCCCCTCGGGGGCGATCAGCGTGAACCCCTCGGGGCCGCCGGCCTCGGGCTTCAGCATCACCAGGTCGGGGGTTACCTCCGGCCCCCCGGCGGGCGCCTCGGACCCCACCGGGGCAAACCGCCCTGCCGCGTCCACCTCGAGCAGGGCCACCTGAGACCGGCGGTTGCCCCCCAGGAGCCCCGGGACCTGCCAGCCCACCGCGAACTGGCGGTCCTGGCCCAGCCTCACGTAGGCGGTGCGAGGCGGGTCGGTCAGCGCCTTCACCTCCAGCACCCACACCCGCCACATCGTGCCGGCCAGCACCAGGGCCGCCGCCAGGGCCGCGGCGCCCAGGGCCCACGCCGCCATCCTCAGCCGCCGGGCCCGGGGCGGCCGGCCCCCTACGCCCTTCCTTCGTCCCTTCACCGCCTAACCCCCTCCACCGTCCCGCGTCCCGGGCGGTCAGCGTCAAAACAGACCTCCAGCTCCAGCCCGGCCTTCCGGGCCGCGATCCCCGCCGCCTCGGCCAGGGCGCGGCAGTACGGCTCGGGCTCCCTGAGCGCCTCGACCAGCGGCCCGAGCGCCCGAGGGAACCTGCTCCGCACCACCCGCAGCAGGCGGGCGCGCGCCGCCGGGTAAGGGTTGAACCGGTCCACCAGCACCCTCCTCACCCCCGACCCGGCCAGCGCCCAAAACAGGCGGCTCAGTTCCGGCAGGGAGTCACAGACCCCGGGCAGTGCCGGCCCGACGAACGCCCACACTCCAACCCCCGCCCGCGTGAGAGCCCGGGCCGCCTCGAACCGCCGGCTGGAAGGCGCCGCCCCCGGCTCGAACAGCCGGCTCACCTCGTCGGAGGCTGTAGTGATGGTGAAGCCCACGTCCCAGCCCGGCCGGCCCCGGAGCAGGTCGAGGTCGCGCACCACCAGGTCGGACTTGGTGAGGATCTCGACCCTGAGCCAGTCGGCACGGGCCAGCTCCTCCAGGCACCGCCGCGTCACCCCGTACCTGGCCTCAACCGGCTGGTAGCCGTCGGTCACCGTACCCACCAGGACCTGCGGCCCCGGGGCCGGCCCAGGGCCGGACGGCGGGCCGCCGGCGCCTTGCCGGGCGGCCGGTTGAAGGCGGCGGAGCTGGCGCGCCAACACGATCGGGGCGTTCACCTTCACGTCGACGAAGGCCCCCCAGGCCTCGTCATGGCCGCTGAAGCGCTTCATGAAGGAAGCGTAGCAGTATACGCAGCCGTGACCGCACCCCAGGTACGGGTTCAGGGCGTAGTCGGCCCCTGGAATGCCGCTGCGGTTCAGCACGGACCGGGCCTCAACCTCCCGCACCTTCAAGCCTGCCACCCCTCTATCGCGGGCAGCTTCGGCGCCCCCCAACTGCAGGCACCCGCGGCAGAAGCCTGGCCACGGTTCCCCCCGGCCCCAGCCGGTAGCGAACCCCCGCCCACTCCACGCTGCGGCCGAACCAGGACCCGATCCAGGCCGCGGCCCAGGCCACGTCCACCGCCGGGGCCAGCCAGCACCAGCGCAAGGTCGAAGCCTCTTCCAGGATGAGCCCCACGGCGGCCGCGGCCCCGGCGCGGAACACTCCCCACGCCGCCGCCCCCAGGATGAGGACGGCCGCCGTCCCGGCCGGGGAGGCCGTCGGGCCCACGGCCGCCCCCGGACCCACTTGCCCTGGGGCCAGGGCCAGCCCCGCCGCTCCCAGCCCCAGGCAGAAGAGCGCCCACAGCGCGCCCAGCCGGAGGCCTGAGGCCGCGTGAAGGCGCGGCATCTGAAGCCTCGCCCCCAACATCCACCGGCGCAGCCTGGCCCAGAACCCGCGGGGGCCGGGGCTCCCGGCGGCGCACCAGGCCGGGGTGCGGGCGGGCTGGATGCGCCAGCCTCTGGCGCCCAGCAGCTCCCCCAATCGGATGTCGTCGGCCAGGCGCCCGGCCAGGGCCTCCGCCCCGCCCATCGACTCCAGGGCCTCACGGCGGACGGCCACCGCCGCCCCGGCGAGAAACGTGGGCCGCCGGCCGCTCAGGGCCGGGGGCAGGAAATCGGTCAGGCCGCGCACATTCACGAACAGCGCCAGGGCTGCGGCCGTAAGCCCCCGCGCCCCCCGGTGGAAGGGGAAGGCGAAGGCGCAGCCCACGCCGGGACGGACGAGCGGAGCACACAGCCTGGGCAGGAAGCCGGGGCCCGGCTCCACATCGGCGTCCATCCAGGCCAGCCAGGGGTGGAGGGCGGCCGACGCGCCGCCCGCCAGATTGCTGCCCTTGCCGGTGCGGAAGGGGTGCGGGGGCACGGCCACCACCGCCGCCTTCCCCCGGCGGACCGCCTCCAGCCCCTGGACCGCGTCGCGGGCGGCCGCGTCGTCCTCCTCCAGGCAGAATATGACCTGCAGCGGCGCCGGATAGCCCTGCCCCGCCAGCGCCTCGAGCGCAGCCTCCAGAGACCTCCGGCCCGCCCCGCCCCGGCCGGGCCCCGCCCCGGCCCCCGGCCCCCCCCCCCCCCCCCGGGCGCCCGGCGCCCCCGGGGCGGTTGGGCCACAAGCCGGGGCCGGGGACAGCCAGAACACCCCGCCCC
>JAIMBG010000095.1 GCA_023511555.1 Acetobacteraceae bacterium
GCCATAAATTGCCAGATGGCCTTCCTCCCCGATGTCGAGCTTCAGTGGAGACTGCAAAGACCGGGCGGGATCATCTACGATACCGACCACCGCCTGTATCCAAGGGATCGGCTCGCCGTTGCCGCCCCCCTCCCGGGCCCGCGCTTCCTCGCGCAGTATGTCGTCGAGGTAGACCACCTCGGGCAGGGGCGGAAAGAGAGGACGAGGAGTGACGGCTACACCGGCTTCGCAACTCAGCCCTGTGTCGGCCTACGTCAAGAAGCGGCTCAACCTGTAGCGGCTCAACTCTCAAGGACGGGGGGCATGGGAGTGAGGCTTGAGGGCAAAGTCGCGGTGGTGACCGGGGGCTCGCGGGGCATAGGGAGGGCGGTGGTTCTGGGGCTGGCCCGCGAGGGGGCCGATGTGGCGTTCACCTATCTTAAGGGCAGGGAAGCGGCGGACGAGGTGGCAAGGCTGGTCTCAGCCGAAGGAAGGCGCTGTATGGCAGTCCAGGCGGACTGCCGCTCGGCCGACGAGATGCAGGGGGTGGCCCGGAACATCCTGGGGTCCCTGGGCCGGGTGGACATCTTGGTGAACAACGCCGGCGTCACCCGCGACCGGTTGCTGGTGATGATGAGCCCCGAGGATTGGTCGGATGTGATAGCCACCAACCTCACCGGGCTGTTCAACGTCACCCGGGCCTTCCTCCGCCAAATGATCCGGCAGCAGGGGGGCCGCATCATCAACCTGTCGTCGACCAGCGGGCTCATGGGGCTGCAGGGGCAAACCAACTACTCTGCGTCCAAGGCCGGGGTCATCGGGTTCACCCGTGCCCTGGCCAAGGAGGTGGCCCGCTTCGGCATCACCGTAAACGCGGTCGCCCCCGGGGCCATCGAGACCGAGATGCTGCAGGCCGTGCCGCCGGCGCAGCTTGAGGCGCTGAAGAAGATGGTGCCTCTGGGTCGCTTCGGCAAGCCCGAAGAGGTGGCCGAGGCGGTGGTGTTCCTGGCCTCCGACGCGGCCGCCTACATCACCGGCCACCTGCTGGTGGTGGACGGGGGCGCGGCCATGTACTGAGCCCGCCCGTGGGCGGGCGGGGCAGCCGGCGGGGAGGGCGGAGGCTGGATGCCCGACCTGTTCGAGACCGGCCCGGCAGGCTGGGCCCTGGCCGCGGCGGCGCTGGTGGGGACGCTCGGCCTGGCCCTGTTCCTGGGGGCGCTGGGAGCCACGTGGCGTCAGTGCTACCGGGTGAGCCACCCGCCCCGGGTGGCCTCGGGGCGCGACCCCTCCCGCGTGGGCTTGCCCTGGGAACCCTTTGCGGTGAGGACCCGGGACGGAAAGCGGCTTTCGGGCTGGCTCATCCCCCCGCCGGGCGAGGCGGGCCCGGGATGCCGCCGCGACGGGCAGGAGCCCGGCGGGGGCCAGCCGTCGAGCTGCGGCCGGCAGCACTCCCAGGGGGACGGGGGCGAAGCCGGACGGTCGGGACCGGGGGGCCCCGCCCTGGTGGTGATGTGCCACTTCCTCGGCGGGGGCAAGGAGTCGCTGCTGAGGCACGGCCAGTACCTGTGGCGGGCGGGTTTCGGCGTGGCGCTGTTCGACTTCCGCTGCCACGGTCAGAGCCAGGGGTACCCCTTTTGGAGGTTCAAGCTGGACCTGGACCTGGAGGCCGTCCTGGACCACGTCCTGAGGAGATTCGCCCCGCATGCGCCCCGGCTGGCGGTGATGGGGCTCTCCATGGGGGCCAGCGCCGCGGTGCTCGTGGCCGCGCGGCGGCCGGAGGTGCAGGCCCTGGTGCTGGACTCCGGGCCCCTGGTCCTGGCCCGGGACTACTTCGACCGGCTGTTTTCGCTCACCGGGCTTCCCGCCTGGCCGTGTCACGGCCTGTTCTGCGCGCTGTTCTTGGGCCTGGGCGGGTTCCAGAGGCTGTCGCACCTCGTCCGCCGGGCGATGGCGGGGTTCTCTCCCCGGCCGGCCCTGTTCATCCACGGGGAAAGGGACCAGGTGATAACAAGGGAGAACTCGGACCAGATGTTTGAGCTGCTTGATTCGCCGGGCAAGGAGTACTGGCGGGTGCCCGGGTCCTACCACCTCACCGCCTACGCGCTCCACCCCCAGGAGTACGCCGGGCGGGTGGTGGGGTTCCTGCAGCGGGCACTGGCGCCCGCCGGGCCAGACGGCCGGGGCAAGCCCGCCTCGGCAGGGGCCGGGCCCGGCCCGCCCCCTCCGGAGGCCGGCCAGCCGGCCGTCGCGGAAGCCCGGGCCGCAGCCCGGAGCGAGGGGAGGTGAACCCTGTGAAGGTCGGCCTGATCTCCCCCCGGGGCTCAGTGTTCGGCAACAGCCCCGGGCTGGCCCGGTTCCTCCGGGAGACCGGCGAGATGGAGACATTCCGGCGCCTGTGGACCGGTCCCAACCTGGGGCTGATCACGCTCGCCGCCATGCTGCCTGAGGGGTGGGAGGCCGAGTACGTGGACGAGAACTACCAGGCCGTGGACTTCGACAGGGGCTACGACCTGGTGTGCCTTTCCAGCATGACCCAGCCGGCGCCGCGGGCGTACGCCATCGCTGAGGAGTTCCGCCGCCGGGGCGTGCGCACCGTGATGGGGGGCATCCACGCCACCGTGCTCCCCGAGGAGGCCGCAGAGCACGCCGACACCGTGGTGGCCGGGGAGGCAGAGGAGCTGTGGCCGGAGTTCCTGGCCGACCTCCTCCGGGGCCGTCCGCGCCGCATCTACCGCAGCCCTCGCCCGGGGCAGGTGGACCTCACCCGCTCCCCGCTGCCCCGCTTCGAACTCCTGCCCCGCGACGTCTACCCCCTCATCACCGTCCAGACCACGCGGGGCTGCCCCCACGACTGCAGCTTCTGCGCCGCCTCCAAGGTGTACGGCCCCCGCTACCGGCGCAAGGCCACCGCCCAGATCATTCGGGAACTGGAGGCCGTCTTGGCGGTTCGCCCCGGCCAGATGGTGCTGTTCGCCGACGACAACCTGCTGGTGATGCGCTCCGCCTCCAAGGAGCTGCTCCGCGCCATGATACCGCTCAAGCTGCGCTGGATAGGCCAGTCGGACATCTCCATCGCCCGCGATGAGGAGCTGCTGGAACTCCTGGGCCTGGCCGGGTGCCAGTGGGTGGTTATAGGCTTTGAGAGCGTGACCCGGGAAGGGCTTTACTCGCTGGACCGCGACAACTGGAAGCTCAAGCAGCTCCAGGACTACGCCTGGGCCATCCGCACCATCCAGGACCACGGGATCGGGGTGTACGGAACATTCATAGTGGGCCTGGACTCAGACGACCCCGGGGTGTTCGACCGCACTTTCGAGTTCATCGTGGAGAACAATCTTTATGGGGTGAACGTGACCGTCCCCACCCCCCTCCCCGGCACCCGGCTCTTCGAGCAGCTCGCCGCAGAGGGCCGCATCATCAACACCGACTGGTCCAACTACACGCTCTGGGACGTCAACATCCGGCCCCGGCAGATGACCGTGGAGGAGCTCGAGGCTGGGCTTTTGAGGCTGTACCAGAGGCTTTACCGGCCGGAGTACGTGCAGCGGCGCGTGCGCCACTTCCTGGGCGTGGTGTCTCGCCGCCCCGGCGTCAAAGGCCCGCCGCCCGTGGACAGCGCGCCGAGCGGCGGGGCATGAGGGCCCAAGGCGCGGCGGGGGACGGCGGCACGCGCCGCAGGCCACCCGGGCGCCTCCCCGCCGTCCCATCGCAGGACGAGGCCCCAGCCGATTACAGGAGGTGAGGCGACGTGACCTGGATTCTGGCCGGAACCGACCTGGGGCCGCCGGGCGGCGGGCCCGGGCCCCCCCTGGGCCAGCCGGGACGGGACGGGCTCACCGGCCTGCCCAACCGGGCGGCACTGGTGGAAGAGCTTCAGGCCCTGATCCGCAACGGCCTGCCCTTCGCCCTGGCGGTCATCGACCTGGACCTGTTCATCAACCTGGACCAGAAGCTGGGCCGGGCCGGCGGGGACGGCATCCTGTCCCGGGTAGGGGCGTTCTTCCGCGCCGAGCAGACGGCCGGGGCGAGGGCCTTCCGCTACGGGGGCGACGAGTTCGCCCTGCTCTATCCAGGAATGGGGCCGGACGAGGGGCTGGTCCGGGCCGAGGACCTCCGCCGGCGGTTCAGGCGTGCCCGGTTCGTCCGCGATGCCGCGGGGGAGCTCATACCCATCCCTATGACGTTCAGCGCCGGTGTCAGCGGCTTCCCGGCCCACGGAAAGACGGTGTTCGCCCTCCTGCGCGCGGGGGAGACGGCGCTGGCCCTGGCCAAGAAGCTGGGCCGGAACCGGGCCGAGCCGGCGCCTGACGCCGCAGACGGACGGCCGGAGGACCAGGGGCAGCCGGCCCCGCAGCACCAGGCTGTTGGCCCCTACGACCGCGCCGTCATTTACACCGTAATGGGCGGGGGGCTGAGGGGTTACTGGGGCGACGGCGGGCCGGCCCGGGACGCCGGGGTGTGCGAGCCCTATGGCGTGGCGGTGGACACCGTCGAGCCAGGGTGGTTCCTGGTGGACCGAGGGAACCACGCCATCCGCCGCATTGACGCCTCGGGCCGGGTGACCACGGTGGCGGGGGACGGAGAGTACGGGTACTCGGGCGACGGCGGCCCCGCCGCCCGGGCCCGATTGCACAAGCCCAACGGCGTGGCAGTGGACGGTCGGGGCAACCTGTTCATCGCCGACACCGGAAACCACTGCATCCGCAGGGTAGACCGCACAACCGGCATCATCACTACCGTGGCCGGCTGCGGCCGCCCCGGCTATACCGGCGACGGCGGGCCCGCCACCCAGGCCGCCATGTCCAAGCCCAGCGGCGTGGCGGTCGATGCGGCGGGGAACATCTACACCAACGAATACGGCAACAACGTGATCCGGCGGGTGAGCCCCGAGGGCATCATCTCCACGCTGGCCGGCACGGGCGAGTACGGGTACTCGGGCGACGGCGGCCCCGCCACTCAGGCCAGGTTCAACAAGGTGTACGGGGTCGCCGTCGACCCGGCGGGGAACGTCTACGTGGCGGACTACGCCAACCACGCCATCCGGCGGATAAGCGCGGCCGACGGCACCATCTCCACTGCGGCCGGGTCGGGAGAGTGCGGGTACTCGGGAGACGGCGGCCCCGCCGCATGGTCGCGGCTGCGGGCCCCGTTCTGGGTCACCTTCGACAGGTGGGGGGCGATGTACATCTGCGACACCGAAAACCACCGTCTGCGCCGGGTCGACCCCGAAGCCGGCGTGATCGCCACCGTGGCCGGCTGTGGTCGCCCCGGCTACTGGGGGGACGGCGGCCCCGCGCGGCAGGCGGCGCTGAACCTTCCGGCAGGGGCGGCCGCAGGCCCCGACGGCGAGATCTATATCGCCGACTACGGCAACAACTCTATAAGATGCGTAAGGGTGAGGTAGACAGCGGCGCGGGCGGTGCCCGCGGTTGAAGCCGGCCTCTAAAGGCAAGAAAGCAGTTCAGGTCCTGGCCAGGGAGGTGATCCGATGACGGGAGCGGCGCTAGCGCTGAGAGTGATCCGGGTCCTGGCCGGCGTACCGGGACAGGCCGGCTTTGGGGGCGACGGCGGCCCCGCCTCTGACGCCCTTCTCTACGGGCCGACCGGCGTCACCGTGGACGAGGCGGGGAACGTATACATAGCCGACGCCCACAACCAGCGGGTGCGCAGGGTCGACGCCCGCACCGGCCGCATCGCCACCGTGGCGGGAAACGGCGAGGAAGGGTTCGGCGGGGACGGCGGCCCCGCGCTTTCCGCCGCGCTGTTTTTCCCCCTGGGGGTGGCGGTGGACGCCGACGGCAACCTCTACATCGCGGATTCCCAGAATCACCGCCTCCGCCGCGTGGACGGGCGCACCGGCGTCATCACCACCTTTGCAGGTGGAAAGCGGGGCTATGGGGGGGACGGTGGGCCCGCCACCTCGGCCCGCCTGGCCCTTCCCTCCGGCGTATTGGTAGCTCGCGACGGCCGGATTCTGACCAACGACTTCATGAACAACCGCATCCGCGCCATCGATACGCAGGGCATCATCACCACCCTGGTTTCGGGGGAAACGCCGGGGGGCATGGAAGGGCCTCATGGCATCGGCCTCGACCCCCAGGGCCGCCTGCACATGACCGACTACCGCAACCAGCGGGTGCTCCGGTTCGACCCTGAAGCCGGCCGGGTGGTGACGTTCGCCGGGGGCAACGGCAGGGGCTTCGGCGGCGACGGCGGCCCGGCGACCATGGCGCAGTTCAACAACGTACACGGCGTGGCGTTCGACCCCCGCGGCGACGCGTACATCGCCGACTACGGCAACCGCCGGGTGCGGCGCGTGGACGCCGAAACCGGGTTGATTACCACCGCGGTGGGTTCGGGGGAAAGGGGCCCCTCTGGGGCAGGGGGGCCGCCCGTCCAAGCCGCCCTGGGGCTTCCCTCCGGCGTAGCGGTGGACGCGGGCCGGCGCAGGCTCTATATCCCCGACTATGAGGCCCACTGCGTGTGGATGGTGGAGTGACGGAGGGCTCTGCCCCGGAGGGGGCCGGCCTATCCCCGGCCGGACCTCCCCGTGGCGGCGTGAGGGGGGCCAGGGCAGCCGATGTTGGCGGAGACTTGAGCCCAAGGAGGCAGGATTGCCGTGGACCAGGGGTGCGCAGGCGTCCGTTCCATACGGGTCCTGGCGGGCGTGCCGGGCAAGGGAGGCTTCGGCGGCGACGGCGGCCCAGCGGATGAGGCTTTGCTGCTGGGGCCCGCCGCCGTGGCCGTCGACGGGCGGGGCAACGTGTACATAGCCGACGCCCAGAACCACCGGGTGCGCAAGGTAGACGTGGCCTCAGGACGGATCGAGACCGTGGCGGGCAGCGGACGGGCGGGCTTTTCGGGGGACGGCGGCCCGCCGGAGGGCGCCTCACTGTGCCTTCCGCTGGGGGTGGCGGTGGACCCTCAGGGGAACGTGTACATCGCCGACGCACAGAACCACCGGATAAGAAGGGTGGAGGCGGGCACAGGCGCCATCACTACCCTGGCCGGGACCGGCGAGAGGGGGTTCGCCGGCGACGGCGGGCCAGGCGCGGCGGCGAAGCTGGCCATGCCCGCCGGGGTCCTGTGGGCCGGGGAGAGGTTGCTGACCAACGACTTCCTCAACAACCGGGTGCGCGCCATTGACAGCAGCGGCACCATCGACACCCTGATCTCGGGCGACACGCCGGGCGGGATGCAGGGGCCGTACGGCATCGCCCTCGACGGGCAGGGCCGGCTCTACGTAGCCGACTACGGCAACCAGCGGGTGGCCAGGTTCGACGCCGAAAAGGGCTGCCTGGTGACGTTCGCCGGCGGCAACGGCAAGGGGTTCAGCGGTGACGGCGGCCCGGCCACCTCAGCCCAACTCGCGGACGTTCACGGCCTGGCGTTTGACGCCTCGGACAACGCCTACATCGCCGACTACGGCAACCGCCGAGTCCGCCGCGTGGACGCCGCCACTGGGGTGATAACCACCGTGGCCGGGTCGGGCGAAAAGGGGCCGGCCGGCGCGGGCGGGCCGGCGGTCCAGGCGGCGCTCGGGCTTCCGGCGGGGGTCGCCGTCGACAGGGGCGGCCGGCTATACATCCCCGACTTTGAGGCCCACTGCGTCTGGGTGGTGGAGTGAGGGCGGTTGGAGAGGGGCGGTAAGGAGGAACGGGAAGGCCCGGCTGCAGGCGGGACGGGAGGCGGCGCCGCGGGCGCCCGGGGGGGCGCCGGCTCCGGGCCGTTTACTGCCCGGGTCCCGACGGGGGAAGTCAGCCCCGGGGCAAGGACGGCCCCGTCCCTGGCGGAGGTCACCGGCCCCTCGGCTGAGCCCGTCGCTGGAGGGCGCGGCGGGCCAGCGTTCCTCTTCCCCGCCCGCGACGCAGGCTGCCCCGGCATGGGTCGGGACATCTGCCGGGCCTCCCCGGCCGCGCGCCGCGTCTTTGAGGAGGCGTCCGAGGAACTGGGCCTCGACCTGGCCTCGGCCTGCTGGGAGGACGGGGCCGAGGCGCTGCGCAGCGGCCCGGTGGCCATGGCTGGAACCATGGCCACCAGCCTGGCCTGCATGGCGGCGCTGGCGGAGCGCGGCGTCCGGCCCCGGGCGGTGGCGGGCTGGAGCCAGGGGGAGTTCACCGCGCTCGCCGCCGCCAGCGTGCTGGAGGCGCCCGACGCGCTGAGGCTGGTCTACCGGCTGGAGGGCATCATTCAGTCGGTCCCCGGTCGGGAGAGGGGCCGCATGGCGCGGGTCATGGGACTGCCTACGCCCGCGCTGGACGAGATCTGCCGGCGGCTCCGGGCCCGGGGCCGGGAGGTCTACGTGGCCCTCTACATCGCCCCCGACCAGAACACCCTGTCCGGCGAGGCCGGCGCGGTGGAGGAGGCCCGGGCCCAGGCCAAGGCGGCGGGGGCGGCCCTGGCGTTCATGCTCCCCGGCGAGGGCGCCTTCCACTCCCCGCTCATGGCGGAGGCGGCCAGGCAGGCCCAGCCCATCCTGGCGGGGCTCAGGTTCTCCGACCCGGCGCTGCCGCTCGTGCTATGCTACCACGGGCAAGAGGTGCGGACCGGGGAGGAGGCGCGGTCGCTGCTGGGAAGGCAGCTCGCCGCCCCCGTGAGATGGGAGGCGGTGGTGAGGACGCTGCTGGGGCTGGGGGTGAGCGCCCTGGTGGAGGTGGGGCCGGGGCGCACCGTGTCGGGCAACACCCGGCTGGTGGCGGGGTCGGTGCCCTGCCTCAGCGTCCAGGACCCGCGGACGCTGGAGGAGGCTTTGAGGGCGCTGGACCGGGGTCAGTGAGCTTCCCCGGCCTCGTCCCTAGCCCAGTCAGCAGCGTCGAAGGCCAGCCACAAATCGGGACCCGCCCTGGCGCGCATGATCACTCGGCGCACAGGGGGCCAGGGCCTCCAGGCTGGCGGCCCTGCCGCCGAGAGCGGTGGCCAGATATCCCTTGTGTCCTTGGTTGCCTGGACGGCGGTCGTCTCGCCCACGGTCTGGGGCTGCAGCTCCCCGTCAAGGCTGGCCAGGGCATCGTCCAGGGTACCGTCGAACCGCCGGTCAAGCAGGGCCAGCATGGCCTCCATGCCCTCCACCGACCAGGCCGCGCAAGGTGGTGTGGTGCCGCGCCCCCACCAGGGCGTACTCCGTCGTCTCCCCCCTGCCCTCCCGCACCTCCCACCCCTCATGCGTCACCGATGTCAACGCCGGCACAGAATTGATCCACTGGCGCCGATTGGGAGTTGACCCACCCCCCTGCCTCAGGCTACGGTAGAGAGGTCTGATCCGTCTGGCTGACCACCTCCGGCTGGG
>JAIMBG010000096.1 GCA_023511555.1 Acetobacteraceae bacterium
ATTCAGCGATATGGCAATACCCCTGCGGCTCCGAGCCTTAGCTTTCGACAACCCCTTCAGCCAGGACGGGCGCTCGAGAGTGAACGGCGGGCGCTCCCTGAGGAAGGATTCCGACTCCGGGGGTAGAATACCGTGAAACTGTAACCGCCACCCCCAGGAGCCGCAGAGGGCTGCCCCGGGGCAGCAGGGTGGAGGTGCAGCGGAACCGCTTCCTACTCGACCGCGAAGGAGGGCCAACCAGACTTGAGCCGGCTCACCAAATCAGACGTACTCAAGATGGCAGGCGAGCTCGACGTGAGGTTCGTCCACCTCCAGCTTACGGACATCCTGGGGGTCGTAAAGAACGTTGCGGTCCCCGTCGAGCAGCTCGAGAAGGCGCTCGACGGCCAGCTCCTCTTCGACGGCTCCTCCATTGAAGGATTCGTGCGCATAGAGGAGTCCGACATGCTGTTGCTCCCCGACCCCGACACCTTCGCCGTCCTGCCCTGGAGGCACGGCGGGGCCGCCACCGCCAGGCTGATATGCGACGTGCTGGACCACAACGGCGAGCCGTTCGCAGGCTGCCCGCGGCTGGCCCTCAAGCGGGCGCTGGCCCGGGCGGCGGCCCTGGGCTACACCATGAACGCCGGGCCGGAGGCGGAGTTCTTCCTCTTCCACCGAGACGAGAACGGCCGCGCCACCACCCGCACCCACGACCAGGGCAGCTACTTCGACCTCTCCCCCCTGGACAGAGGGGAAGACGCCCGTCGGGACATGGTCCTGGCCCTTCAGCAGATGGGCTTCGAGGTGGAGTCGGCCCACCACGAGAACGCTCCCGCCCAGCACGAGATCGATTTCAGGTACGCCGACGCGCTCAAGACGGCGGACCGCATCGCCACCTTCCGGTTCGTGGTGCGCAAGATCGCCATGGGCCACAATCTTCACGCCACGTTTATGCCCAAGCCGCTTTACGGGGTGGCCGGCTCCGGCATGCACACCCACCAGTCGCTGTTCCGCGGCGGGGAGAACGCGTTCTACGACCCCGAGTCTCCCAGCGGGCTGAGCCGCGTGTGCCTCCACTACCTGGGCGGCCTCATGGAGCACGCCCGGGGGATGACGGCCGTCACCAATCCCCTGGTTAACTCCTACAAGCGCCTGGCCACAGGCTTCGAGGCCCCGGCGTACATCGCCTGGTCGGAGTCCAACCGCAGCCCTTTCATCCGCGTTCCTGCCCGCCGCGGGCTGGGGACCAGGCTGGAGCTCCGCAGCCCCGATCCTTCCTGCAACCCGTACCTGGCCCTGGCGGTGATGCTGGCCTGCGGCCTCGACGGCATCGAGCGGGAGATAGAGCCCCCGCCACCGGTGAAAGGCAACATCTACGACATGACGGAGGAGGAGAGGCTGGTGGCGGGCATCCGGTCCCTGCCCCAGAGTCTGGGCGAGGCGCTGGAAGAGCTAAAAAAGGACGCGGTAGTACAGGAGACCCTGGGGCCGCACATCCTGGAGCACTTCCTGAAGGCCAAGCAGATAGAGTGGGACCTCTACCGTACCCAGGTCCACCAGTGGGAAATCGACCGCTACCTGGCCATGTTCTGAACGGGCGAAGGATACGGTGCGAAGGCGGCGGGGTGGGCCGAGAACGGGAGGCCTCTCCGGCCCGCCGCAAAGGCGTCGCCGCGAGCTCCCAGACGGGTACGCGAAGCGCTCTCAGGTCAGCCGACGGATCAGCCCGATGACCCGGCCCAGGATGCGCACGTCCCGGGCATAGATGGGTTGAAACCGCGGGTTTTCAGGCTGCAGCCGCACCCGGCCCGGCTCCCGAAAGAAGCGCTTGACCGTGGCCTCATCCTCCACCAGCGCGGCCACGATGTCCCCGCTCTCCGCCGTCTGCTGCTGGCGCACCAAGACCAGATCCCCGTCCAGGATGCCGGCCCCCGCCATGCTATCGCCCTTGACCTCGAGAAGGAAGACGTTCTCCCCCCGGACAAAGTCCCAGGGCAGTGGGAAGGTGTCGTCGATGTTCTCCACCGCCAGGATGGGCTGGCCGGCGGCGATTCGGCCGACCAGAGGAACCTCCACCGTGCGCTTGCCTCCAGGATGGGCGGGAGGCTGGATTACCTCTATGGCCCTCGGCTTGCTGGGGTCACGGCGGATGAACCCCTTCTCCTCCAGCCTGGCCAGGTGGCCGTGAACGGTGGAGCTGGAGCTTAAGCCCACGGCGTCACCTATCTCCCGGACCGAAGGGGGGTAGCCGCGGATCGCCACCTCGCGGCGGATAAACTCCAAAATCGCCCGCTGCCTGGGGGTGAGCCCGCTGTCCACGGCCATCCCTCCACAAGGCGCATGTTTACTCCGCGGGGCCTTGCCCTCACCAGCCATTATAGCACAGCCCTGGCAGGAATGCAAACACTTGTTCGCGCCAACAGGTGTTCGCCCCGGTCTCCTGGAGAGCGGCAGGTATTCCCCGCCTCGGAGGTGACATCCGGGTGATGGCCCTCCAGGGGAGCCCGAGCCGAGCCCAGGAAGGGGGCCGAGGAGAGATGAGAGGAGAGGCGCCCGGGCCGGAATCCGCCCGCAGGCCGGTGGTCAGCCGCCTCCTCCGGCGGCTTCTGGGCCCGGCTCTGGCCCTCGTGCCCTCGGCCGCGCTCCTCTGGGCCGCCTGGCTTTCCTACTGGGCCCACGCCTGGCGGGTTGCCCCCTGGGGCATCGCCGGTGCCGACCCCGGGCTGGTCCGCTACTTCCTCCTCCTCTCCCTGGCCGCCCTGGCGGGGGGCGGGCTGGCCACCGGGCTGAAGGGCTGGGGGACGGTGCCATGGCTGGTGCTGGGCCTCCCTCTCCTGGCGGGGCTCTCCTTCATATCGCCCCCTCCTGTGGGCTACGGCGGCCAGATTCTGGCCTTCGCCACACGGTGGGGGCTGGCGTTCTTCGGCCTGGGGCTGGCGCTGTCGCTGGCAGTTGGGCTGAGCGGACAGGGCAGGGCCGGCATGAGGCTCAGGGCCGCCCTGGCCCTGGCTTCCCTGACGGTGTTCCTGGCCGTGCTCGGCACCGGAGCCTGGCGCGCGCTGGCGCCGGTGGAGCAGCTCTCCAGCGTCCACCTCAAGGTATGGCGGGGGCAGGTGGGTTACCGGCCCGGAGTCCCCTGGGCCGTGACGCTGCGCTCAGGCCGGGTGGTCTTCCTCACCAACTCGGCCGGCGACCTGCTCGAGGTGCGGGCCGGAGGCGGTCGCTGGCTGGTGCGGCACGGCGGGCTTCTGCCCGCCCCTTCGCTGCCCGAGGTGGAAGCCGCCCTGGGGCTGGGCTGGACGCTCCAGCAGCCCCCCGTCTTCCTCTTTCGGGGAGCCAGAGACTGCGCCCTGGCCCGCCCCGCCGAAACGGGCCCCGGCTGCGTCCAGGTGGTGTATGAACTTCAGGCGGTTAAGCCCCTCACCACTGGAGGGTGGGCAGGGGCGGGGCTTCCGGTGATGGCCCGGCTGAACCTGGAACGCTTCAGGGCCCTGAGCTGCAGGGTTCTCTCGCTGGAGGAAGCCGCGGCCTGGGAGGCGCCGGCCGGCGCCAAAGCGCGGGCCGGCCCATTCAGCGTCGCCAGCCAGGGGAACTACACCGTAGAGATCAGAGGGCCGGGGGTGCACACCCGGATCCACTCCTACCGGAGCGCGGTGTGGAGCTGGGTATGGGCCGAGGATCGTCTGGCGCTGGCCGCGTCGGAGAACGGGGAGCTGGTGGCCGCCACCCTCCCCCCCTGGAACCCCTCTGCCGTCGACCCTCAGCCCTGACCGGCCGCCGTCACCGCCAGGGGGAGGCCGGAATGAGGCCCGCCCTCCCCGACACCCCGGGGGGATATCGGCCCTTTGGTGGAGTATGGCTTTTCTGGGCAACCGTGGATAGCTGCACGCTAGGGAGGGGAGGGGGATGGGCGGGGCGGAGGCCGCGGTGCACGTCAGGGGGCTCATGAGGGTGTTCGTGGCCCAGCGGGGCCTGCTGGGCGGCTCGGGACGCCGGGTGGTGGCCCTGGCCGGCATCGACTTTGAGATCAGGCGGGGCGAGATCTTCGGACTCTTGGTCCCAACGGCGCCGGAAAGACCACCACGGTCAAGATCCTCTCCACGCTGCTCACCCCTACAGCCGGGGAAGCGCGGGTACTTGGCTATGACGTAGTCAGGGAGGCCCACCGCATCCGGCCAAGGATAAACTTCGTCTTCGGGGGCGAGCGGAGCCTCTACTGGAGGCTCAGCGCCTGGGACAACCTGCAGTTCTTCGCCGACCTCTACCGCGTTCCGCGGCGGGTGCAGCGCTCGCGCATTCCGCGGCTGCTGGAGCTGGTGGGCCTGTCGGCCCGCGCCCGCGACAGGGTAGAGACCTTCTCCAAAGGGATGAAGCAGCGCCTGAATACCGCCCGGGGCCTGATCAACGACCCCGACGTGCTCTTCCTGGACGAGCCCACCCTGGGGTTGGACCCGGTCGCCTCCCAGGAGCTCAGGGGGCTGGTCTCGACGCTGAGGGACGAGCAGAAGGCGGTCCTACTCACCACCCACTACATGTTCGAGGCGGAGCAGCTCTCCGACCGGGTAGCGATCATTGACCAGGGGCGCATAATCGCTCTGGACACGCCCGCCCGCCTCAAGCGCCACGCCCTGGGACTGTCCGTGCTTGAGGTGACGGCGTTCGGGGTCACCGCCCAGGACCTGGAGGCTCTCCGCGCCCTGGAGGGGGTGGTGGCCGCCTCAACCCGGGTCTCCGACCAACGGCAGGTGGTGATGGTCCAGACCGCCGATCCGGGCCGGATGACCGCCGCGGTGCTGGAGGTGCTACGGCCCAGGCGGGTGGAGGACGTGAGGGTGCGGGAGGCCAGCTTGGAGGACGCGTATCTGCGCCTGGTCGGGGGGCGGGGCTGATGGACTGGGCCGTCCTGGGGTCGGGCTTTCGCTCCCAGCTCAAAAACATCTTCGCCCGGCCCACCTTTCAGTTCGTCCTGCTGTTCCAGCCGTTGATCTTTGCCGTGGTGTCGTACATGATCTTCCGGAACTCGGGCAAGGCCTGCTGCCCTATGTACTGGCCGGCAGCGGGCTCATGAACTTCTGGAGCTCGGTGGTGTTTTCGTCCGCAGGGGACATAGACCGGGAACGCTACATGGGCAACCTGGAGTACCTCCTGGTGGCACCCACCCCGTTCTGGGGCACCATGCTGGCCAAGATCCTGGGCAACACCTGCCTGGGGCTAGCCTCACTGTGTCTCACCGCGTTCTACGTGGGGGTGGCCTGCGGCGTCCCCCTGGAGGCGCCCCATCCCGCCGCCCTGGCCATGGCCCTGGTCCTTGTCACCGGCAGCTTTGTGGCTGTAGCCATGATGATGTCCGGCGTCTTTACGCTCTCGCGCAACGCCTGGGGGCTGATGAACGGTCTGGAGTATCCTGTGTTCTTGGTCTCGGGGTTCCTGTTCCCCGTAGAGGCCCTGCCTGCCTGGGTCCGGCCGCTGTCCTACGCCATGCTCCCCACCTGGGCGGTCAAGGCCCTGCGTTGCTCCCTGGAGTCGGCCCCCTTGGGCGCCGAATTCTGGCTGTCGGTGGCGGTCATGTGCACCCTGGGGGCTGCGTACTGGACGGTTGCAGTGGTGCTCTACAAGCTGATTGAAAGGCGGGTGCGCGTCGCTGGTTAGCTGGGCACGTACTGAGGCGGAGACCCGGCGGGGGGTGGGAGGGCCCCTGGACGCGGCGGGAGAGCGGGCCCGCGTCTTCCTGTCGCAGTCGTGGGTCTGCTTTAAGGCGCTGTACGGCTGGCTCAGGCCGGAGGTCTACGTGGTGGCCAAGGTGGTCACCCCAATCTTCCAGGTGCTGTTTTTCGCCACCGTGGCTAGGTACGCGCTTAACCTCGATGACGTGAGCTTCTACGTAATCGGGAACCCCTCTGGTGTCCTGCCACACCAGCGCCTTTTTCGGCATGGGGACGGTGCTGCGCACCGAGCGGTTCTTCGGCACCCTGCCCCTGATCGTGGCCTCGCCCACCAGCCGCTTCTTCATCTGCGCCGGGCGCAGGCTGTTCTACGTCCTCGATGGCTGGTTGACGGCATTGGTGGCTTTGTTGGCCGGGAGCCTGGCGTTCGGCCTCAGCTTCAGCCACGCTAACCTGATCGGGTTGCTGGCCTGCGGTCTGGCCGGGACAGCGTCGGCGACCTGCTGCGGGCTGTTCTTGGGGGCGTATGGCCTCAAGGCAACCGACGTCAACCTGATCATGAACCTGGCTACCTACTCCCTCCTGGTGCTGGCAGGGGTTAACTTCCCCGTGGAGAGCCTCCCCGGGCCCCTGCAGGCGGTGTCGAGGGCGCTGCCCCTGACCCGGGCGGTGGCCGGCGCTCGCCTGGCGTATGCCGGGGGGTCCTGGGTGGAACTGGCGCCGCTTCTTGCCATGGAGCTGGCCACAGGCGCAGCCTACCTGGCCCTGGGGTACGTCTGGTTCCGCATTCTGGAGCGGCGCGCCCGCCACGAGGGGGCTTTCGACTTCTACTAGTACTACCAGGTCGAGGGCCTTTTGGGGGCCCGAGGGGCGGGCGGCAGCGAGGACTGGCGGGGAGGGCGACCGGCCGTCCGGACGCCGGGTGAATGAAGCCGGCATGACTCAGAAGGATTATGCGGCATGAAGGTAAAAATTAACATTCGATTCAGTAAGAGGCGACGGGCTGAGAGCTTTGGTATAGTGATGGATGAGGCTTCGGGTTGAGTAAGTCCTGGGCGCCGGGGACTGGATCCGCCCCAGCCGAGCCATCGCGGCCCTAGAGGCCGGTCGGGCGGCCGACGTGGCAGTTCGCTTGGGGGCATGCGGGCCAGGGGAAGGTGACGCCTATGGCGTTCGAGTTGAGGCTGAAGAAGCCTGGCCTGCGGGAGGGACGAGGCCGTCATCACCCCGGCGGGGGTTTACCTTCCCACCCGCTTCATGTGTTTCACCCAGGCCCGGCTGGACCGCATCGGGCGGTGGGTGGACGAGGCGCTGACGGTGCTGGAGGAGGTTGACCCGAAGGGGTGAGGGGTCTGCGTCCCGCCTGCGCCTGCCGCACTGCCGCGGGCGCCCGCGACACCGCCAGGCGCGGCCTGCACCCCGGACCCCGGCGACCTGTCCTGCGACGCCACCGAGACGCCACCGATCGGGTCGGCCTGACCCCGGCCGTGAGCGGCGGGCCTCTGCCATGGCACGCGAGGCGGGGCAACCGCCTCGGACCCACCAGCCTCAATAGCCATTGGGTCCGATAAGATATCTTATGTTAACTAAAGCCCCGTCGGCCCTCGCTTTTTCGATCACCGCAGTACGCCTGTACCCCTTTCCCCGCCTGAAGCAAGCCGCACCTTTCGCACGACCGCCCGCAATGTGCGGCCTCAACGATGGGCCTCCGCCAGCCGGCGGATGCCCGCAAAGTTGACATCCGGGTGTGGGATTAGCAGGCCGGCCTGCGCCGCCTCGGACCTCCCCACGCGGTAATCCTGCGTCGGCATGACCCCCCAAGCGGGGCCGGCGCGGCGCGAAAACCGCCCTGGGCCGGGCCCTGCCGGTTGGTTCCGGCAGGAAGGCGTCAGCCGAGTAGAGATGAGCGTGGTCAAGGGGAACCGGGCGGCCCTGTGGTTTCGGCGGTCCCCAGGCTTCGCCCCCGTCTCCAATCGGTTGGCGGCGGTCGCGGAGGCGGTGGCAAGAAAGGCCGTCCCGCGGAAGGGCTAAGCGGGCGTCGAGCCGGAAGGCTGCCGCGGCCGATGGCCAAAGCCCGGAGCACGCCGGGTAGCGGATACCTCCCACCGTCGCTTCCGGCCGTCCCGACTCAAGGCCCTGCAGGGCGCATCCAGTCCTCTATCAGGAGCTCCCTGAAGGCAGGGTCAGGCGCAGGCGGATCGGCGGTCTCGGTGCCGAAGATGACGCCGGCCCGTTCCCAGTAGTGCCTGGAATCCGAGGGCACCGTCCAGGACTCGCCGGTTTCGGGGTCGTAGACGTCCACCGTGCCCAGGATCGCGTGGCTCCAGGCGTGCGAGACGCGGTCGTGCACCTCCGACTGGTACCTGAAGGTCGAGGAGATGATGTCGGCGATCTCGCGGCCGGTCTGGCCGATGATCCCCGTGCGGATGCGCACTTGCTCGGCCTCCCGTTCCGCCCAGCCGGGATCCACCTCTAGCGAGGCCTCCATCGTCCTGACCAGCGACTCCATAAGACCGATCTCGGAGGCGGGGGCCCAGAAGTGGGTGACGGCCACCTGCCACAAACCGGTCCCCTGGAAGGAAAGCAGCCGCGTTATCACCGCATACCGGTGCACCCGACCCCCCGGTTCGGTGAAGCTGCCCTCAGCCGCTGTTACCTGGGCGGTGAAGGGGTCAGGCACCACCGCTGCCGCCAGGTCCGGGCGCTCCTGGATCCCGGTGAGCCTTGTGCCCGGCCAAGTCCTCTGCAGCTCGGCCAGGGCGAACTCCTCCAGGTATCTGGCAGCAGTCCGATAGCTTCTGACCTCCAGGGCGATAGGCGCCCCGCCCGGGTTGTACCTGCTGCCCTCGCCGAAGCCGGCCCAGAGCAGGAGCTGGTTGGGCACCGCGTAAAGCGGAGGATGCAGGGTGGAGATGTAGACGCCCCTCTGGCCGTGGGTGGCGCGGATCACGAAGCTGGCGTCGATATAGGGGCGCTCCACGACAGCCTCAACCTGCCACCCCTCAGGTACCTTGATAGTGAACGCGCCCTCTCGCGACTCCCGGATCCGCACCAGGGAGGCCCAGGCGGATCGGCCCTGCAACCCCGGCGCCAGCGTCAAGCGGAAACTGGCCAGGCTCCGCAGCATTCGGGCCCGCTGGCTGGCATACGCCTCAGGCGTGGCCCACAGGCCGGATACCAGCGCCCCCTCGGCCCCGGTGGCTGCCACCAGCACCACCCGGCGCCCTCCGGGGAGCGTCCCGACAAGCACTGCAGCATCCGAAGTTCCGGCCTGGCGCCGGGCGGCCTGGCTCACCCCGCCTAGCACAGGCTCCAGCAAGGCCACCACGGCATCAACCAAGTCCTCGGCACTGCGGAAGCCACCGCCTTCTGAGGGCCAAAACACGACCCCGGATGAGGCCGCCGAAGGCTCACCAGAACAGGCGGTGATCACCCCCTGCGGACTCACTGCGACCTTCCAGCCCTGGGGGCACTCCAGGCTGAACCCGGCCGGGTCGGCATAGCGCGTCCAGCCGGAAGGCGGGGCAGCCATCGGGCCCCCCGGTACCTCTGGCCGGCTGCCCTGACGTCCCCCTGTTCCGGGGAGGCCGGCTTCCTGACGCGCACAGGCCAATGC
>JAIMBG010000097.1 GCA_023511555.1 Acetobacteraceae bacterium
GTTCCCGCAACCAGCGGAACCGCCCCAGCAGCCCCCCCAGCCCCGAGCTGTCGATGAAGGTCAACCCCTCCAGGTTCACCACCAGGTGGCGCACGGGACCGGCGATGCGCGCCTCCACCCCCTGGCGAAAGACGTGGGCGGTGTGAAGGTCGAGCTCCCCCTGCAGCCTGGCCACCAGGGCCTGGCCCCGAACCTCCCACTGTATCTCCACCGGCCCCCGCCTCCCTGCACCCTGCTTCCTCCAAAAGTTCTCCCCCGACGGGGCATTTCCTTCCCGATGGCGAGGGAACCGGAGCGGTTCCAGATCCGGCCTCCCCGCAGGGCGGGCAGTACCGGCACCGGCGAGAGGACTCCAGCCATTGACTGGAGTCAGCGAATCCTGACTAGCTGCAGGCGCCTTCACCCCGGCCATGCCCTTCCACATATTGCCAGCGCGTCCCGAGTCATGTAAAATGGGTGTAGGCGGCAACGTCTTCAATCGCCGACCGGGGGCGCTGGCGAGCGCCGTCGCCGCTTTTGACCGCAAAACACGTGGGAGGAGTGATCCCCTTGACGACGGATGCCCTCAGAACGCCCTCCCGCCGGGCTAAGGCCGGCAGGGGGCAGGCGCCGGCGTCCGATCCTGCCGCCAGGCAGACGGGCCACCCCAGACAGGGGCGCAGGCCATCCCTGCACCGCAGGGCGGCAGCCGGCGCCGTTCTCCTGCTGCTCATCCTGAGCGCGATCGCAGCGCCCGCCCCCCCGCCAGCCCGGGCGCAGGCGACCGACCCCGACGGGGACGGGCTCCCCGACCCCCTCGAGGCCCGGGGCCTCGACGCCGACCGCGACGGGCTGGTATCGGAGCTAGACCTCGACTCCGACGGTGACGGCATCCCCGACGGGGTGGAGGACAGAGACAGGGACGGCGTACGGGATCCGGGGGAGACCGACCCCCAGGACGCCGACACCGACAGGGACGGCATCCCCGACGGGGTGGAGGACGCCGACCTGGATGGAGCCTGGGACGCCGGGGAGACCGGCCCCGCCGCCTGCGACTCCGACGGCGACCTGGTGCCCGACGGCCGGGAGCCCTTCCCCTTCTGCGACGTCGACGGCGACGGACTGCCGAACGCCGCCGACCCCGACTCCGACGGCGACGGCCTCGGAGACGGCGACGAGCTGGCCTGGGCCACCGACCCCCTCCGGGACGACTCCGACGCCGACGGCATTGCCGACGCCCAGGAGGCCAGGACACACACCAACCCCCTATCGGCGGACAGCGACGCCGACGGCATCCCGGACGCCAGGGAGGCCCTCGGCCCGGGCGCGTCTCCCGACCCCGCCCGCCTGGCGTGGTGGAGGGAAGCCGAGGAGCTGGCGGCCAAGTACGACGTTGACTCACTCTTTGGGGCCGCCCGGACGGCGGTCGCAGACGGCGCCGGCTTCATCCTCTCCGGCCAGGCGTTCACCTCCCTGCCGCCCGGGTCCTACCGCTGCTACCTCAGGGCCCGGCCGGTGAAGTCCCTTTCGGGCCGCCCCACCCTCAAGGTCCGCTTCGAAGGGCCTGAAGCGCCGCTGGAGATCGCCTACCCGCTCCCCTGGGTGGCGGCGGTGCTGCCGCTGGGGCTTCCACCCTCCATCTACCCGCCCCCCTTCCCCACCGCCCCACCGACAACTCCGCCCCCAGTGGGCACCGTCAACCCCTACCGCTGGTACTGCACCCCGCCGCTGGAGTTCCCCCAGGGCGGGGCCCTGACGGTGACCGCCACCTGCCCACCGGGCGAGGAGGTGTACGTGGACCGCCTCCTCCTGGTCCGGGTCGAGGAGCCGCTGGCCCCCCTCACCCACCCCCTGAACGCCGACACCGACTCCGACGGGGTCAGGGACGGCGACGAGGGACCGGCCCCCTCCTGGTGGTGGGAGGCCGAGGCCTTCCCACCCGACCCCGGCGCCCCCTCCCGGGCCGTTCCCGACCCCTGGGCCTCCAGCGGATTCCTGGCCGCCCCCGGGCCGGACGGGTCGATCTGCCGCATAGAGACCCCCTCGGCGCTCCCTGCCGGCTCCTACTGCCTGCTGGTCAGGGGTCGGCCCGCGACGGTCGGCGAGGCCTCGGCGGGCCTTCGGGTGTCACTGGCTCTGGAACCCGCGGGGTCAGGCTTCGGGCAGAGGTTCGAGGGCAGGGTCGAGGTGCCGGGGGGCTACCCCCAGGGGCGGTGGGTCCTGGCCAGGCTGAGCCCACATGGCGCCAAAGCCACCGCCGAGGCGGAGGAACCCGGCGCCGACGCCGTAGCCGACTCACTCCCGGCCCATCTAGCCGTGGCCGGCCCGGCCCGGCTCACGCTTACCGTCTCCGCCGCCCCCTCTTCGGCGCCAGTCCTCCTGGATCAGGTGGCGCTGGTACCGGCTCACCTCGACCCCGCCCGCACCGGCCCACTGCTCCCGAGACGCGCCACTAACCCCCTCGACCCCGACACCGATGGAGACCGGCTGCGGCTGGACATCGCCGGCCCGCTGGCCGGGTTCTGCGGTTACCTGTTCGACGGCGTAGAGCTCAAGCTGGGCACACACCCCCTGGACTGTGACACCGACGGCGACGGGGCGGGGCCGATCCCGGAAGGGATGGCCGGCCCGCAGGACGCCGCCCCCGGCACCGACGCCCTCGACCCCGACCCCTGGACGGCTGCCGGCGGCCCCAACCCCTGGCGTGACGACTTCGACCGCGACGGCCTCCCCGACCGGGCCGAGGACGCGGATGGCGACGGGGCCTTCTGCCCCGAGAACGGAGAGACCGACTGGCGGTCCGCCGACACCGACCGCGACGGGCTGAGCGACGCGCAGGAAGACTGGGACGGGGACGGGGTGCGGGACCCTGGGGAGACCGACCCGCTGGACCCCGACACCGACGGGGACGGCCTGGTCGACGGCACCTACCTGCCTGACACCCACGGCTCGGCGCCGCTGGTATACGACGCGGCCCGGCCGGAGCAGATGGCGGCCTTCAACTCGGTGCTGGCGCGCATCGGCCGGCCGGTGGACCCCCGGCCGGGGAAGGGTGCCGTCCTCCCTTACGTCGAGCCCGCACCAGGCCAGCTCGCGTTCCTGGGCGAGACCGACATCAACGTAAGGGCGCGGCACCGGGCTCGGTACGGCGTCCAGGGTCCCTGGAGGGCCGCCGGGGCACTGGACCCCGACAGCGACCGCGACGGCATCCCCGACGGCCTGGAGATCCTGGGCCTGGGTACAAACCCCCTGGCCCCCGACAGCGACAGCGACGGGCTTCCCGACCCCGTGGAGCTTGAGACCGGCACCAACCCCATCGTGCCCGACCTCCCCGACCTGGCCATGGACCCAGGCGGGATAGGCTTCAGCCCCCATCCGGCCCTAGCCGTCCCGGGGGGTTCCTGGCTGGAGGTCTTCGCCACGCTGCGGAACCTCAGCCCCGTGGACGCCCCCGGTCCCCACCGGGTGCGGTTCTACGCAGGCGTTGAGGGCGCATCCCTTCAGCCCTGCGGTGAGGTGCTGGTCCCCAGCGTCGAGGCCCGGGGCGCCCGAAAGGTGAGGCTGAGGGTACTGCTCCTGCCGGCCCAGGAGCTGGAGTCGATCGGGGCTTCGGGCGGGCGGCCCCCCTGCTTCGCCCTGGGGCCGGGGCGCTACCGCCTGGAGGCCGCGGTTTTCACCGCCCTCAACCAGGGCGTCTCCGTTGGCAACGACCGGGCCGCGACGGAGCTGGTGGTGGAGGACGCCCCAGCCGGAGACGACGAGCCGGGCAGGGCCCCGGCTGAAGAGGCCGCCAACGCGCCGCCGTCCGGCCCGCGCGACGCCGACGGAGACGGGTTGGCCGACCTTGAGGAAGCCCGGCTGGGAACGGACCCCACCCGGCACGACTCCGACGGCGACCTGGTGCCCGACGGGGAGGACCTCGACCCGCGGAGCGCCTTCGCCCTGGGGATGGCGCCGCAGGCCGGGAGCGGCGGGGGCTGGTCGCGGTCCTTCGGCCCCGGGTTCCTGCGCCTGGACCTAACCATCGACGCCTACGGGCTGGAGGGCCGGCCCCTGGCACGGGAGTCTCCGTCGCGCTATGTCCCGCTCCGGGGCCCCGAGGCTCGCGCGGCAGTGGCCTTGAGCCCCCGTGACCCCGAAGCCGCCCGGGCGGCCCTGTGCCCCCCCGGGTTCGAGCTGGAGTCGGTCCGGCTGCTGGGCAGCCGGGCCGGCCCCACCCTCACCTGGCCCGACCCGGATCTCTGCGGCATAGCAGGACCGGAGGAGCGTGCCTGCGCCCGAGGCCGCCGGGTGGAGTACCGCACCTGGATAAGGGAGTACCGGGTAAGGCTGGTTAACCGGCAGCCCATGGAGTGGGGCGGGTTCTGGTCGGCGGTGGCCCCGGTGGCGGTTGCCGGGGAGGGCGACCAGGAGCTCCTGCTCCAGTTCACCATCGAACCGGCCTGGGACCGCACCCGGCCCCAGGGCCTTACGCCCGGGGAAACCCTCCGGCCCCTGGCCGAGGGCGGCAGGCCGTGGGAACCGCTTTCCGCCGGCCCCCAGGAGGGCTACCGGTTGCCCGCGCTGTGCTGGCGGCTGTTCGCAGGCGGGGACGTGGCCGCGGACGCCGGATCCGAAACCCTCACGCTGAGGGCCCAGGCCCCGCCCCTGGCTTCGGGGACGGCCGTCGCCGCCCGCTGCCCCAGAGGCTCCTCCTTCGTGGCCCGCATCCCGCTTCACGCCTGGGCGGCTTCCCCAGGGAGGGCCGGGGCCCCCTCCCTCGCTGGAGGCGCCGGGGTGACCAGGCTGTGGCTGGAGCTGGTCCCCGCCTGGCTGGTCGGGGAGCCTGAAGCCGGCTGGCAGGGCGCCCCGGCGCGGGACTCGGGCGGCGGAGACCCCCACCCTGCCCTCCTCCTGGAGCCGCTCGACCCCAGGGCGCTGCGGTTCAGCGCCGCCATAAGGCACATCGCCCTGGATCCGGGTAGCGTGAGCCGGAAGGAGGCGTGGCTGGGAGCCGCCTCCCCGGAGGGGCTGGGGACCCTGCCGCCTTCGGAGGCGGCCGCGGCCCCGGTTGCGCCTGCTGTAAGGCGGGCCCTGGCCGCCGACCCCGGCACGTCGCCGGCCACCGCCCGGGCCCTGTTCACCTACAAGGGGCTACCTCACCCCAACCGGTTGGCCCCGGTCAGCAATCCAGGCAGCCTCCTGGCCCTGGCCGGTCTTAAGCCCGGGCCGGGGCCCGCCGCCGGACTCTACCGCACCGCCCTGGCCCGGGCGCTCTCAGCGGCAGCCAAGCTCATCAACGCGCGGCTGGCGGCGGGCGAGCCGGCCTGCCTCGTGCCGCCCCAGGCGAGGCCTTCCCCAGGCACACTGCCGCGATAGCCCTGGAGAGGGAGCCGGGGCCGCGGCTGCCGGCTCCCCCTCCAGCCCCCACCACCGCTGTGGCCCACGACCCCTTCCAGCGCTGCCCCTGGCAGCGTGGCCGGCCCGGCGCGGGTTTACGCCCTGGGCGGAATCTTATCACAGTTCCGTCACACCTCGCCGGTACACTAGAGACTGGGGGAATCTGGGGCCCATCCGCGCTCCCGCGCGGCCGCGGCCCTCCGCCCCAGGCCCGGACCCGGACGGGCCGCGCCAACAGCCCCGGCCACCCGGGTATGCCGCGCGGCGCCATGCTGCCCCCGGCGGCTCAGTCCGGGCCCCGCAGAAAGGAGGTGTGTCCCTTGGCCGACTGGCTTTTCGCAGCGCCGTTGCAGCCCCGCAGGCGGGCCCTACCGCTGCTGTGCGTGTTCATTCTTGTTGCGGGGGTCCTTGCCTCGGGTTGCCTCTCCGGGAGAACAGCGGGAGACGGCCAGCCAATGGCCACCCTGGGCCGGGTGACCCGCGGCCGCCTGGTGGTCTCGATTTCGGCCACCGGGCAGGTGGTGGCGGGGCAGGCCCAGGAGGTGAGGGCGGAGTCTTCCGGTACGGTGATCTCGGTCCTGGCCCGGGAGGGGGACAGGGTCGAGGCGGGCCAGGTGCTGGCTGAGCTCGAGAACGCCGACGTGGTGACCCAGGCCTCGCTGGCCCGGCTGGATGTGGCCGACGCTGAGGCAGAGCTGGCCGAGCTTTGTGCCCAAGGGGAGCTTAAGGGCTCGGTCTTTCGGAAGGCGCTGGTGGCCGACAGCCCCGGCCGTGTGGTGTCGGTGGCCTCGGGCGTCGTGCAGTCGGCCCAGGTCCGGGCCCAGGCTCCCTTGCTGACGCTCGCCGCCCCGGACCGGATCGACCTGGTGGTCGAGGTCACCTACACCGAGCGGCAGCAGTTGGGGGTGGGAAGCCGGGCAGAGGTCTTCCCCAAGGACTTCACCGGCAGCCTCGAGGGCCGGGTGTCCTGGGTGGCCGACGCGCCCGTGACCTCTCCGGAGTCCTACCGCTACCAGGTGGGCATCGGCATCGACCAGCCGGGCCTGGTCCGGGAGGGCGGCAGGGCCTCGGCCCACATCTTCGGCCCAGGGGGCACGGTGGTGAGGGACGGCGTCTTCCGGTGGGCTGACGCCCGGGTGGTGACCGCCCCCTTCGACGGCCTCCTGAGCCGCCTCGAGGTCCAGGCCGGAGAAGTGGTGTCGGCCGGCCAGTTGCTGGCCGTGGTGGAGAGCGACCAGGTGCCCAAGAAACTGGAGGCACTGCAGCGCGAACTGGAGCGCCGGCGGCTGGTGCTCGACCAGCGGGCAAAGGCGCTGGCGGGGCTTACGATAACCGCCCCTGTCTCCGGCGTGCTTTCCGGGTTCGCCGTGGAAGTCGGTCAACGCCTGCAGGCGGGACAGACCCTGGGGCGCATTCTGGCCGAGGGGCCGCTGGAGGTCGAGGCGGCGGTGGACGAAACCCAGGTGGCCCAGGTGCGCAACGGCCTCAAGGCCGAGGTGATCCTGGAGGCCATCCCCGGCCGCGCCTTCCTCGGCCGGGTGGAGTCGGTGGCGGTGGAGGGCCAGCCCAAGGGGGGCACCACGGCCTACGCCAGCCGCATCGTCCTGGAGGAGCCCGTCCCCGGCGCCCGGCCGGGCATGACCGCCCAGGCGAGCATCCTGGTGGCAGAGAAGTCGGGGGTTCTGCTGGTCCCCATCGAGGCCCTGGTGGAGGAAGGCGGCCGGACCATGGTCCGGGTGCCGGCTCAGCCGGGCGAGGGGGCCCCCTTCCGGCTGCAGCCGGTGGAGGTGGGGCTGCGCAGCGACTCCCAGGCCGAGATCATCAGCGGCCTGAGCGAGGGCGACGCTGTCGTGGTCGCAATCTTCAACCCCGAACAGGCCCCTGACTTCATGAGGCCGGGGATGTTCGGGGTCCGCATCCGCCGCTCCGAGGGGGGCGGTACCCGGCCGGCGGTGCCCGGTCATGGCGGGGGTGGCGGGCAGTGATCCGCCTTGAGTCGGTGACCAAGGTCTACCGGCGGGGCCCCATCACCGTGACCGCCCTGGACAGCGTGTCCCTTGAGGTGCTCGAGGGCGACATGGTGGCGGTCATGGGCCCCTCGGGGTCGGGCAAGTCGACCCTGCTCAACCTGGTGGGCTGTCTGGACCGGCCCACCTCGGGCACCTACCTCCTGGCCGGCCAGGACGTGGGCCGGCTTGGCGACCTGCGCCTGGCCCACATTCGCAACCAGCGGGTGGGGTTCATCTTTCAGAGCTACAACCTGCTGCCGCGGTTCACCGCTCTTCAGAACGTGGAGCTGCCCCTCACCTACCGGGGCCTCCCCGGCCGCGTTCGGCGGGAGCGGGCCCGAGCCGCCCTGGAAGAGGTGGGGCTGAGCGACCGCATGCACCACCGTCCGGCAGAGCTTTCCGGCGGCGAGCAGCAGCGGGTGGCGATCGCCCGGGCGCTTGCCGCCCAGCCCGACGTCCTCCTGGCCGACGAGCCCACGGGCAACCTGGACTCCCGATCCGGCGCCGAGATCCTGGCCATATTCCGCCGCCTCAACCAGGCGGGCATGACCATCGTCATCGTGACTCACGACCCCGACGTAGCGGGCTGCACCCGGCGGCTCATCAGGCTGCGTGACGGGCGGGTGGAGGGCGACGAGCCCGTCCCACGCGCCGCACCCGGCCTCGGGGGCGGGCCCTCCAGCGGGGGCCCGCCGGCGCCCCGGCCCCCGGCGGGCGGGGCCCAGGGGGAGGGGATGCAGCCGTGAGGGCCGGCATCATCCTGCGCGAAGCCTGGCTGGGGCTTGCCTCCAACAAACTCCGGGCCGCCCTCACCATGCTGGGGGTCATCATCGGCGTGGCGGCGGTGGTGGCCCTGGTGGGCGTGGGCCAGGGGGCTTCCCGGCAGGTCACCTCGCAGATACAGGGGCTGGGAGCCAACCTTATCATCGTGACCCCCGGCAGGGAGGGGGAGCTCTACGCGGAGGACGTGGCCGAGCTTCTGCGCCGCGTTCCCACGCTGGCCCGGGGCACGCCGTCGCTGGCGATCCCGGCCTCGCTCAAGCGCGGCACCGTCACCCACGACCTCGTGGTCGAGGGCGTGGGCCCTGAGTACCCGCAGGTGAGGTCGTTCTTCCCCGCCCTGGGCCGGTTCTTCACTGAAGCCGACCTGGAGGCGCGGCGCCGGGTGGTGGTGCTGGGGCAGACCGCGGCGGAGGCGCTGTTCCCTGCCTCCTTTCCCCTGGGTGAGACCGTCCTCATCAACGGCGAGCCCTTCCTGGTGGTGGGCATCATGGAGAAGAAGGGGGCCGTCTTCGGGCAGGACCTGGACGACTCGGCGTTCATCCCCGTGACCACCGCCCAGCGCCTGGCCCAGGCCAGCCGCGAGGTGGGCCAGATCTACCTGCAGGCCCGATCCGCCGCGGAATCCGCCCTGGCCGCGGTCCACGTGAGGGAGATATACGCCCGCAAGTTCAGGAACGAGGAAGCCGTCATGGTCATGAGCCAGGAGCAGCTCCTGGAGACGGTCTCCAGCGCCTCTCAGACCCTCACCCTGATGCTGGCCGCCATCGCCGGCATCTCGCTGGTGGTGGGCGGCATTGGGATCATGAACATCATGCTGGTCTCTGTGGCGGAACGCACCCGCGAGATTGGGCTGCGCAAGGCCATGGGCGCTACCCGGCGTCTCATCCTGTGGCAGTTTCTGGCCGAGGCCCTGCTGCTGAGCCTGTTCGGCGGGGCGGTGGGCGCCGCCGGCGGCCACGCCTGCGCCGGTCTGATTTCGCGGCTGGCAGGCTGGGCCACGGCGGTCTCCCCAGGGGCGATCGCCCTGGCCCTGGGGTTCGCCGCCGCGGTAGGGCTGTTC
>JAIMBG010000098.1 GCA_023511555.1 Acetobacteraceae bacterium
GCCGCACCAGCTCGCGGGCTTGCCGCTCTACCGGCTCCAGCAAGGCTTCCAGCTCGTCCAGGCTCAGGACCCGGTTCACGTCCACCAGGATGATGAACCGGTCATCCTTCCGGCCGATGCCCCGGATGAACCGCGTGTCCACCCGCACCGGCAGGTCCGGCAGGGGCAGGGGGCGAATCCTGTGGTGGATGTGACCTGATTCGCTCCGGCGGCACCCTCTCGGGAGGGGCCGGTTTCGGCGGGTCTCCGCCTGGAGAGGGGGTAGTGGCGATGGCGGTGAGGAGGGTGCTGGAGCTGGGCGACCCACAGCTGCGGCAGATGTCGCAGCGGGTGGAGGACCCCGCCTCGGCAGGGGCGGCCGCGCTGGTGGGGGACCTTCTGGACACGCTGAGGGAGGTGAGGGCGCGGCTCGGCTTCGGCCGCGCCATATCCGCCCCCCAGGTGGGGGAGCTGTCCAGGCTGGTGGTGATGGAGCTCCCGGGCCGGCCGCCCCAGGCACTGTTCAACCCCGAGGTGGTGGACGGAGGCGGCGATATCGAGGTTTGGGACGACTGCCTCAGCTTCCCCGCCCTTCTGGTCAGGCTGAGGCGGAGGGCCTGGGTGGAGGTGGCCTACCAGGACGAGTCCGGCGCCCCCCGGCGGCTTTGGGCCGAGGGCGGGCTCTCGGAGCTGCTGCAGCACGAGATCGACCACCTGGACGGCGTCCTGGCCGTGGACCGCGCCGCTACCGCGGCCGACATCTACCTCAGGTCCGAGTGGCAGAGGCAGTTCGGCGGCGCCGCTGCCAGGGGCGGCTGAGGCCCGCCTCCCGCCTCAGCAGGTCCCGGTAGGTCTCGCGCCGCACGCTGAGCCGGGGCCGCCCCCCGCTCAGGGCCACCAGGGCCGGGCGCGGCACCAGGTTATAGTTGCTGGCCATGGCGTGGTGGTAGGCGCCGGTGGCGAACACCGCCAGGATGTCGCCGGGCCGAGCCTCCGGCAGGGGGCAGTCGGCGATCAGCAGGTCGCCCTCGCAGTAGCGGCCCACCACCTGGTATCGGCGGGTGGGGGGCTCCGCGGCCCGGTTGGCCAGGACGGCCCGGTAGCGCGCCCCGTAAAGCGCCGGCCGGGGGTTGTCGCCCATCCCGCCGTCAACGCTCAGAAACGCCAGCCCGCCCGGCGTCTCCTTCGTCCCGCCCACGGTGTAGAGCGTAAGCCCAGCCTCGCCCACTATGGACCGGCCCGGCTCCACCATGAGGGTGAGGAGGGGCAGCCCGCGCGACCTCAGGCCGCTGGCCACGGCCTGCCCCAGGGAGCGGCACAGCTCGTCCACGGGCGGCGGGGCCTCGTCGGTGTAGCGGATGCCGAGGCCTCCCCCCAGATTGATCTCGTCCAGCGGCGCTTTGAGCCGCGCCGCCGCCCAGGCGGAGAAGTCGATGAGGCGCCGGGCGCTCTCCAGCAGGGGCTCCAGGGTCACGAGCTGGGAGCCGACGTGGGCGTGGATGCCGGTGAGTTTGAGCCAGGGCGACGCGGCGGCACGGTCGACGGCCGCCGCGGCGGCCCCGCCCTCCAGGGGCAGGCCGAACTTCCCCTCGGCCTGGCCGGTGCGGAGGTAGGCGTGGGTGGGCGCGTCGACGCCGGGGGCTACCCTCAGCATCACCGGCTGGATCCGCCCCAGCGACGCGGCGGCGGCCTCCAGCTCATCCATCTCCCACAGGCTGTCGACCACCAGGCGGCCCACCCCCATCCTGAGCGCCAGCCGCATCTCGGCGGTGGTCTTGTTGTTGCCGTGCATCAGCACCCGGGCGGGGTCAAACCCGCTGGCCCGGGCCAGGGTGAGCTCGCCGCCGGAGGTGGCGTCCAGCCATAGCCCCTCTTGGGCCACCAGGCGGCACAGGTCGGCGGTGAGCAGCGCCTTGGCGGCGTAGACCACGCGGCTGGGCCCGGGGTAGTGAGCCTCCAGGCCGCGGCGGTAGGCGCGGCAGCGCTCTCTCACCATGTCCTCGTCCAGAAGGTACAGGGGGGTGCCGTAGCGGCGGGCCAGATGCGTGGTGTCGCACCCGCCCCAGAGGAGGCGGGCGCCCGCGGCTGAAGAGGGCCGGGGGCGGCGCCCCGGGCGGGCGCCAGGGGGGGCGTGAGTGCTGCTCAAGGTCGGGACTCCCCCTTCTCAGTTTCCTGCGCGCGGCCGCCCCGGGGACGGCGGCGGTGCCGGCCGGCGCCGGCTCCCGCCCGGCGCGACGGGTGCGGGCGCCGGGCCGCGGGGAGCAGCCGGCGGCTAAGGGCCGCAGACGCCGAGGGCGGCGTCATGCCTGCCTCAATCGAGAAAGTATAGCACCTCAAGGAGGGCCCTGTCAATTGCAGCGCGCGCCGTTCTGGGCCGCAGCGGCCCGCCGCGGGCCGCTTGAAGAAGGTGGCCGGGCCCGAGCGTGGAATTAGATGAGGGCGGGGGCGGGCAGCGGAGGGGCGGTGAGAACGGTGGGAAGGGCCTTTGGCGGTGCGCGTTGAGGTCGGACTGCCCGGCGGCCGCAGGCTCAGCGCCGGGTACGGCGGGGTGGGGGCCCGGGATGGGCTCGACGAGGGGTGGCTTGAGGCGGCCGTCGACCGTGTGGCGGGCGGTGGGGGGCTGGCTGGGGGGTAGAGGTGCGGCATCGGCTGGGGGCCGGGCTCCACCTCCGGGCGATAAAGGGCGGATAGGGGGGGCCGAGCGGTGCGCGGGGAGCCGGCCGGAGCGGCAGGGGAGGAGGGCGCCGGATCGGGCGCGGGCGGCGCTGCTACGAGCGAGGAGCTGGAGCGGGTGGCCTGGCTGGCGGTCAACCGCTGCCTGGGGGTGGCCCGGGGAGAGGCCGTGCTGGTGGAGGGCGGAGTCCACGCCCTGGAGCTGCTGGAGGACCTCGTGGTGGCATTGGGGCGGGTGGGCGCCCAGGCGGCGCTCTTGGTCTCCAGCGACCGCCTTCTCCAGCGTATGCTGCTGGAGGTGGACCCCGCTCTTCTGCGGCGGCCGCCGAAGTTTTACGGGCGCTGGCTGAAGAGCGTCCAGGCGAGGATAGGCGTGGACCTGGTCCGCAACCCCCAATCCCTGGAGGCCGTACCCGAGGGCCGGCTGGCGGCGATGACCTCCGCCCACGCCAGCGTAGTCCGCCCCGTGCTTTTGGCCGGCAGGCTGCGCTGGTTGCACCTGGGCTACCCCACGCCGGAGCTGGCAGAGCGTTACGGGGTGGACTGGGACCGGTTCCGCAGCTTGTTCTGGCGGGCGGTCCTGGTGGACTACGAGGGGCTCAAGGCCCACGGGGAGCGCCTGGCGCCGCTCTTGCGCGGGGGGGACAGGGTGGAGGTGGTCACCGGCCCCGGGTACCGGCTGGAGCTGCGTCTGGAGGCGGCCGGCGCCCATGTGGACGACGGGGTGGTGACGCCGCAGGATGTGGCCCGGGGGTTCTGTGGAGCCAACCTGCCCTGTGGCGAGGTGTTTGCCCCGGTACGGGTTGACTCGGCGCGAGGGAGGGTGCGTTTGGACCTGGCCCAGAGCCGGGGCCGCCTTATACGGGGGATAACCCTTACCTTTTCCGGGGGCCGGCTGGTGGAGGCCTCGGCGGAGGAGGGGGAGGACCTGCTGAGGGAGCGCATAGATGCCCTGGGGCGCGGCGGCCGCTGCCTGAGCGAGCTGGGGGTGGGCATCAACCCCAACGTGCGGGAGCCCCTGGGCTACATGATACTGGACGAAAAGCTTTACGGCAGCGCCCACCTGGCCCTGGGGGACAACCAGGCCCTGGGCGGGACCCATGCCGCCCCATCGCACTGGGACATGCTGGCCCTCAGGCCCACCGTGGCGTCGGAGAGGGGGGTGCTCCTGGAGCGGGGGGAGTTCCCCGCGGCTTTGGCCCCCGGCGGCGCGGGGCGGGGGGAGGCCGGCGCCGGTGGGGGTGCGCCGTAGCGGGTGGTCTGGGATGAAGGCGAAGGGGGTGTCTTTATGGCCCAGCTTGGGCTTCACGGTATCATCGGCCTGGCGGTAGCCCGGGCCGCCGCGCCCGCCGCCGGAGGCGAGGCCGGTGCCAGGCGCGGGCTGTGCCGGGGCCTGGTCCTGGGGAGCCTGCTGCCCGACACCGACTTCTTCCTCCTGCTGCCCGCCTACCTCATCCGGGGCGGGGCGGCCGTGGGCCTTCACCGGTCCTGGTCGCACAGCCTGCTCGCGGCCCTGGTGGCGGCGCTTCTGGCCCTGGCGGCGGGGCGGCGCCGCGCCGGAGGGGCGGGGTTCGCCCTGGGCCTGGGCCTGGGCATGGTGCTCCACGACCTCACCGACCTGCTGGTCTGGTTCAGCGGGGTGGGGCTGCTGTGGCCGGCGGATCTGTGGGGAGGGCCGTGGCGGCTGCACCTCTGGTCCTGGGTCCGAGTGCCGCGTCTGGTCTCCAACCTCTTGGGGGCGGCCGACTACATGGCCCTGGCCGGCTACTACCTCTACCTCGAGGCACTGGCCCGGCGGCTCGGCACCGACGCAGCCTTCCTGCCCCGGCTGAGGCGCTGGGCCTGGGCGGCCTGGTTGCTGTTCGGGGTCTACCTGATCCTGGCGGGGCTTCTGGCCGGAAGGGGCGGGCTGTTCGACATGGCCCACTACGGGGTGCTGATCCTGGCGTTTCTGCCCGCCACGCTCTGGCTCACGGTCCGGATGGGCCGGACCCTGGAGGCGCTGGCCCCGGGGTCGGAGGCGGCCTAGGGCGGGGTCCCGGCCCTGGGCTTAGGCCGTGCCCGTTCGGCGCTCGCCGGCGGGGCCCGCCTGGCCCTCGCGGGGCAGGGCCCGGTTCAGGATGAACAGGCCCAGGATCGCGACGGCGGCCAGGGCCAGGAGGCCCAGGAACGTGGGGTGGGCGCGGGCGAACTGCCTGAGCCTCTCCCAGACCCCCCTCAGCCCTCCCATGCCCGTCACCTCCCTCTTGCGGCCGGGCGGCACCTCACGCCGCCCTGCCCACCCGTTCCGACCGCCCGGTTCAGGTCGGCCTCCAGGCCGGCGGCCTTCGTCCCCCGGGCGAGCCGGACAGAGTTTGTTTTCTGCGCCCCCGGCCCTCCTTCCTGCTGACGCCGAACGGGAGGGCTGTCTTCTGCAAGGTGGGGCTTGCGCCCTGCCCCGCCGGCGCCAGGCCGGGGTTGGGCCACCGGTCAGGCCGGAGGCCGGGCAGGCCGGCCCCGTACGCCTGGGCCTAGCCCCCGGGCTGTCCCCCTCCCGGCTGCTCCTGGAACCGCGGCGGGGTCGTGGCCGGCTCGCGGAAGTAGCGGCCGGGGGTGGAGAGGTCGAAGTAGAGGCGGGAGTCCGGCGTGACCCCGAAGTCCCGCATCGATCCGGTGTCCTGCACCTGCCGAAGCGCCTCCCGGAAAAGGGCGCTGTGCGCCTCCTCGCGGTTGAGCAGGAAGTCGATGGCCTCCCTCACCCCGGCGTCGGCGATCTGGCGGTGGAGGTGCTCGTAGACCACCTTGGCCCTCTGCTCGGCGGCGATGTCAGACAGTATGTCGGACGGCAGGTCGCCCACCACCTCGATGTAGGCGGAGGTCCAGGGAAACCCGGCGGCGTTGGCGTAGGTGGGCGCCAGCCCCGTAGTCACGTGGGAGACGATCCCGCCCGCCACCGCCCGGGAGGCGTCGGGCTTTTCGCCGTTCAGCAGGTTGGCCAGGGTGGCGACCATCTCCAGGTGGGATAGCTCCTCGGCGGCTATGTCGAGGAAGACGTCGCGGATCTTGGGGTCGGCGATGCGGAAGCTCTGGGCCAGGTACTGAAGCCCGGCCTTCATCTCCCCGTGCGGCCCGCCGATCTGCTCCTGGAGCATCGCAGCGTAGAGCGGATTGGGCCGTTCCACCCTTACCTCGCGCAGCAACTGCTTTTCGTGCTTGAACACTCTTCACCCCTCCCTGCCTGCTGTGGTGTAGCCCCCTGCGCCGGGGGCGCCTGTCGCCCCGAGTCCT
The DNA here is from genome assembly GCA_023511555.1 of Acetobacteraceae bacterium. Classification (GTDB taxonomy): domain Bacteria; phylum Bacillota; class Sulfobacillia; order JAIMBG01; family JAIMBG01; genus JAIMBG01. The sequence goes on from JAIMBG010000098.1 coordinate 5,920, forward strand.
TCCCCGTCTGAGAGGCTGCTCCCGCCCCGCTCCAGGGGTGCTCGCCGGCCGCCTGCCGGCTCAGCGCTGCCGGCCTGCGCCGGTCGAGCCTAGCATCCCCGCCGTTCCCGCTGCGGATTCCGCCCGCCTCGCCCGCCCGCGGCAGGAAACTCCGAGGGCGCAGCCGAACCCCCTCGGCGGTGGCAGGCGCCGCCAGCGGAAAGGGGGGCGGGGCCGCTTCAACTACCTGGTGGGCGCTGTCCTGCAGGAGGCGGTTTCTGAGCTCGAGCGGGTTCTGCGGCCGGGGGGGGCCGGCGCTGGTGGCCGTCTTCTCCACCGACGACGCCAGCCGGGGAGGGCATGGCCCGGTGGGGGCCGCAGTGAATCGAGGGAGGGGGAGGTGGCCCTCGGGCCGACCGGCGGCCCGGGTGAGCCGGGCGAGGAGGGGAAGGGGGATGGCGGCTCAGCGAGGCGGGGTGGAAAGCACTGGGGCGGCTGGCGCGGCGGCAGCCGGGGGAATAGCGGCCGGCCGGCGCGCGTCCGTCGGCGGCCCGCCCGGCAGTGGTGTGTCCTGGGGTGGGGCGTCCGACGGCGGTGTGTCCCGGGGCGGGGCGTCCGGCGGCGGTGGCTGTGCCGGCCGTGCGAGCTCCGGGGCATCCAGCCCCGCCGGTGGGCCCGCCGGCCCTGCGGCGGGAGCAGGTCCCCGCGCCGGGGCCGGGCGTCTGGCGCCGCTTAAGAGCCGCAACTTCGCGCTGCTCTGGTCCGGAGGGCTGGTCTCCAGCATAGGCGACAGCCTGAGCTCCTTCGCGCTGATGGCCTTCATCTACGCCCTGAGCTCAAGGAGCCTCCCCATCGCCCGGCTCTATGCCCTGGCGCTCCTGCCCTCGCTACTGGTCAGCCTTCCGGTGGGCGTGCTGGTCGACCGGTTCTCCCGCCGCAACCTCATGATCCTGGTGGATCTTTTGCGGGCGGGGCTGGTTCTGGGCTTCATCCTGGCCCGGCTCCCCTGGCACTTCTACCTGGTCTACACGCTGTCTGCGCTTTTGGCCCAGCTCTACGAGCCGGCCAGGAACTCGCTGGTGCCCGCGGTAGCGGGCGAGGGCCGGTATCTGGCCGCCAACGCCCTGCTCCTGCTTAACCTGGAGGTGGCGAGGGTGGTGGGGCCGGCGCTCTCCGGCTGGGTGAGCTCGCTATGGGGGCCGAAGGTGGTCTTCGGGCTGGACTCACTCTCCTTCGGGCTTTCGGCCCTGGCTCTGGCTTTCATGGCCTTCCGGGGGCGGGCGGCGCCGGTGGGGCGCGGGTCGGGGGCGGAGCTCAGGGAGGGGCTTAAGGCCATGGTCTCCGACCCCCGGGTGGCCTACGCTACCGGGGTGAACCTCCTGGCCTGGCTGGCAGCGGGGGCCTCGCCGCTGGTGGTGTACGCGTTCGGGCGCCAGCACCTGGGGCTGGGGGACGCGGGGGCGGGGCTGCTGCTCTCGGCCATGGGGGCGGGGATGATCTTGGGTTCGGCGGTGCTGGGGGGGCTGAGGTCCCGGCGGGACCAGTGGCCGCTCATGGCCGGGTCGCTTGCGGCCTCGGGGGTCTCGGTGGTGCTGATGGGCTGGCTGGGCGGGTTCTGGTGGTCCATGATCTGCCGCTTCAGCGTGGGCGTGGCCTGGGTGGCCTACCGCTCCTCGTCCTTGGCCATCCTCCAGGAGGTCGTGCCCGACCGCTACCGGGGGCGGGTGTTCGCCGCCTACAACTTCGCCCTCATCCTGGCCATGATCCTCTCCTTCCTGGGGCTGGGCGCGCTGCCCGACGTGGTGGGGCCGCAGTGGGCGGTGCTCTGCTCCGGGTTCTGGTTCCTGCTGGTGGGGGTGCTGGCCGCAGTGCGGCGGCCCCCGGCCCCCCAGAGCGGCGCGAGCCAGGGGGTGGGGGGGTGAGCCGGCCCGACCTGCTCCTGGCGAGCACGCCCGCCCGCATCGACTACCGCTACTCGGCGCTGGGCCCCCGCTACCTCGCCGCGGTGCTCAAGAGGGCGGGGTTCCGGGTGGAGTGCGTGGACGGGTGCTTGAGGCGCCTGAGCCTCGCCGACCTGGCCCGGGCCATCTTGGACCTTAACCCCCGGGTGCTGGGGCTGAGCCTGCTGGAGCCCTCGGGACTCCGGGTCCCGGATCTTCTGGCGGACGCAGGGTTCTCCGCCCCGGTGGTGCTGGGCGGGCACTGCCCCACCTTCAACGCGGAGCGGCTGCTTCAGCGCTGGCCCCAGGTCACCTGCATGGTGCGGGGGGAGGGGGAGCTCACGCTGCTGGAGCTTCTGCCGCTCTTGCTCGAGGGCTCCGACATAGGCGGGGTGACGGGGGTGGCCGTCCGGAGCGGCGACGGGGTGGTGGTCAACCCCTGCCGGCCGCTGATAGCCGACCTCGACTCGCTGCCGTTCCCCGACATCGAGGTTCTGGCCCGCGACCGCCACCTGGTGGAGGGCTTCGCCCTCGCCGGGTCGCGGGGGTGCTTCGGGCGCTGCGGGTTCTGCAGCGTGCAGTCGTTCTACGCACTGTCTTCAGGGCGGCGCTGGCGCTGCTTCAGCCCCGGCCGGGTGGTCGACGAGCTGGAGTACCTGGTGAGGCGGTTTGAGGCTGGGAAGGTGTGGTTTCTGGACGACGAGTTCGTGGGGCCGAAGGAGGCGGGCCGGCGCTGGGCCGCAGAGGTGGCCGAGGCCATCCTGGGCCGCGGCCTCAAGCTCGACATCACTCTGAGCTGCCGGCCCGACGTGGTGGAGGAGGAGCTCTTCGAGCTGTTGCGCCGGGCAGGCGTGACCACGGTGCTGCTGGGCGTGGAGTCGGGGGTGCAGGCTCAGTTGGACCGCTACGGCAAGGGCGCCACCGTGGAAGAGAACATCACCGCCATCCTCACCCTGGCCCGGCTGGGGATAGACGCCCGACTGGGCTGGATCATGCTCGATCCCGCCTGCACCCTGGACGAGTACGAGGCCAACCTCAACTTCCTGGAGGCCTTTGACCCCCGGCCCGTCCACCGCCTCACTGCGTCCTTGGACTGGCTCTCCATCTACCCCGGCACCCCGCTGGAAAAGAGCTACTGCCTCCCCAGGGGCGTGCCGCTGGAAGACGGGCTGACGTACGCCTGGGAGTTCGAGGACCCCAGGCTGGGGGAGCTGGTCCGGGCCGCCCGGCCCTGCCTCGACGAGAACCGGCCCCGCTGGGATGCCATCGTAAAGGCGCACGAGCGCAGCCCTCGCGAACCGGGGGCGCTGGAGTCGGCCCGGGCGTATGCAGCGGAGTACTTCGGATT
>JAIMBG010000099.1 GCA_023511555.1 Acetobacteraceae bacterium
CACCTCCGGCGCCCGGCCCCGGCGCCCGGCCGCCCCGCGCCCCGCCCCGGCTAACCGCCCCGGCACCCGCCCCAACACTTCGGGCGCCCCAAGGAGGCATAACCATGCGTTGGCTTGGGCTGCGGCCCGCGCCGCCCGGCGGCGGGGCGGGGGCCGCCCACCGTCGTCGGCCGCAGGCTGCGGCGCTTTCCCTCGCCGCGGCGGTGATAGTTGTGGGTCTCGTGGCCCCCGGCTTCCGGGCGGGGGCCGGGCAACCCCGGAGTGTGGCAGCGGGCGGGTCGTCCGACCCGGCCGCCGGCGGCTGCCGGGCCCTGGTGGGCTCTGCCCCCCTGCCGCCCTGCCCGGTGGTGGAGGTGGAGGTGGCCCTGGGCCGGGTGCCGGACGGCGCAGGGCGGGGGGAATCCTCCCCGGGGTTCGCCCCGGTCCTTGAGGGAGAGGAGGCCGGCGGCGCCGGGTTCCGGCCGCTGGAGGTCGACCTTAAGGCCTCGCGTCTTGTGGCCCCGCCAGGCTGGCGGGCGCCCGCAGGGCTTAAGGCCGTGGTGCTCTACCGTCAGGGGGTCTTGGGGCTGGGGTCGGGGCCGCTTGCCCGGCCTGTGGCCGGGGTGCCCAGCCCCCTCAGTGGGGCGCCCGCCCCCTGGCCCGGCCTGCCCACCCTGCGGCTGATCCGGGCGGACCCGGAGGGGGACGTGGTCTTCGCCTGCGGGCGGGAGCGGTTCGGGCTGGCACCAGGAGCGTCCTGGGCGCGGGCCTGGGCGCGTCCCCCGGGAGGGGCGGGCCCCACCCGGCGGATCGACCCTGGCCCCGCATGGGGCCGTGAGATAGCGGCGGCTCTGGGGGCGGGCTACGACCTCGTTCGGGTGGAGGTTAGGAACCTGGGGCCGATGCGGGTGGAAGCGGCGGGGACCGAAGGGGGGGCCGCCGGGCCGGCGCCGGCGGGCAGGGCCGGCCGCTCCTTCCCCGGTCGGCCGGCGGTGGACGACCTTGCCGGCCGGCAGGGGGGTGAGCCGCCGTGCTGACGCTGAGGCGCGCCCTCGGTGCGGCCCTGGGCGTTCTGGTCCTGGCCTCGGCCGCCCTCGGGTCGGTGCCCGGCGCTGCCGTCGGCCGGGCCTGGGCGGCGCCCCTGGCAGGGGCGGGGGACGGCGTGGGGTCTGCCCCGCGCCTCCCCGTGGTGCTGGTGGCCGGATGGGGCGAGGACCCGGCCCTGATCTGGGGCACGAACCGGCCCGGGGGGTTCTACGGCTTCCTTGCCGCCGCCGGCTACAGCCCCGGTCGCGACCTCGTGATCCTGGGCCCCGCAGACGGCGAGGACCGGTTCGGCCCGGCCCTGGAACGGCTGGGGGCGGCGGTGGACCGGGCCTGCGGCGCAGGAGGGGGACGGGTAGGGCTGGTGGCCCACGGCGATGGCTGCCTGCTGTGCCGGGCGTATCTGGCGACCTCCGGCGACAGGCGGGTCGAGGTGCTGGCGATGGTGGCGCCCCCCAACCACGGGGCTGCCTGGGCCGGGTACCTCCGCCTGGCGGCGGAGCTGGAGCGGCAGGGGGCGGCTAACCGGCTCCAGCCGCCGCTCAGCGCGGGCGGCGCCAGCGGCTTCGACAGCGCGGGCGATTACGTGGATCGGCGCTCGCGACTGGTGTACGAGCCGCTGTATCAGGAGTTCGTCCGTGACCAGTTCACCAGGGAGCCGGGGAAGGGACCCCCCGGCCGCGCCGTCCAGTTCGAGGAGTGGCTGGCGAGGGAGCGCCCCCAGGTCTGGACCGCGAACCTGCTGGAGGCCGGCCAGCCGCCCCTGGGCGCCCGGCCGCCGGGTCCCGCTTCGCTGGTCAACCCTGTGCAGGGGCGCGGGCTGAGCCGGGCGTTCTATGAGTTCCTGGCCCTGAACGTCGCCCGCTACCGCAGCCTCAAGCAGTGGTCGAACCTGGGGGAGGAGGTCTGGGGGCTGGTGCTTTCCTTCCTGCAAGGCTGGGTCCGGGGCCGGCTTCCCCTGGCCGAGGCCCGGGAGACCGCCGCCTCCCTGGGTCGGGGCGCCCTGGAGCAGGCCCGGCTCAGGGCGGAGAGCCTCGCGGCCACGGCCCTGGCCCGGGCCAGGGGCATAGACCCCTGGAGCCCGAGGCTGGAGGCTCTGCTGCCCGAGGAGCTGTTCCTTCCCGGCCCCTCGGGCGTGCCGGTGGCAGTGCCCCTGAACCAGGGGCTTAAGGGGTTCAACGCCTGGGAGGCCGCGGCCCGGGAGGCGGCGGACCGGGGGCTTGTGCCGGCGCGGCCCAGGTACGTGGTGGTCACCGGCCGGACGCCGAGCCTGTTGGGCCGGCTGGTGGAGGGGCGGCTGGGGTGGGGCCCGGAGTGGGACTGCCGCTCGGCGCTCTTGCGGATGGCGGAAGACGACGCCCTCGGGGTCTGGGACGGCCCGCTGAGCGCCCAGGATCTGTGGCTGCTGTACCACCCTCGGGTGCACGCCTTCCTGGGCCGCCAGCTCGTGGCCCCCAGCCTCCATCGGACGGCGCACCGGCTCGCACCCTCCCCGGGCGCGCCGGCCTGCAGCCAGGGGACTCTTCCCACCAGCGCGCTGGAGACCTCCTTCCTGGTGGCGGAGTGCCCCGCCAGGGCCGGTCCCGCGCCGTCCGGCGGCCCTGCGAAGCTGGAGCTCGAGATCACCGCCCCGCCCCCTTACTCCCCCGCCCTCAGGCTCGCAGCCTGGCTTCACCTCGAAGGGCCCGGCGGCCAGCCGCTGGAGCGCCAGCAGCTCCAGCCCGCCGCCTCGCCCGAGGGCGCCCAGGCCCAGGTGCTGGTGGAGGGATGGGGTGAGAGCGTGGCCCGGGTGAGGCTGGGGCTGCGTCTGGTCCCTGCGTGGGACGGGGGCGAAGCTGGGGAGGCGGCCCAGGAGCCGCTCCCTCCCCTGCCCGACACGACCCCGCTTGAGGTCCGCTACCGCCTGACGGTGGTCAGCGGGGACGCGCCCGCCCCAGCGGGCAGGGGTCCCGGTGCGGCGCCCGGCTCCGGGGGGGCGGGCCAGCCTGAGGCGCCGGGGCCGGGGGGCGGGCAGCCCTCGGGGCCGGCCCCTGGCGGCTCGCCGGCCCTGGAACCTAAGGCGGACTCCGGCGGCGGCCGGCCGCTGATCGTGGTGCAGCGGCGGGACAAGCGGACCACCACGAAGCGCGAGCGGCGGACGGTGCACTCCCGCTGGGAGTGGGACTTCGGCGATGGTCCGGGCGTCGTGGACCCCGACCCCACCCACCTGGTGGGGGAAGTGACCCACACCTTCCCGGTGCCGGGGTGCTACAGGGTCCGGGCGGCGTCGGTGAGCAACCAGGGCACCCTGCTGCGGGACGCGGCCTGGGAGGTGGAGGTGGGGCCGGACCGGCTCACCCGCAGCTTCCGCGTAGAGACGGCCCGCGAGCCCGGCGTGAGGGTGGTGGTCGAGGGTCCAAGGGAGTGGGTCACCGGAAGGCCGGCAGAGTTCTCTGTCCGGGTGGAGGTCGATCCGCCGCCGGACGCACGGTGCCGTGTGACCTCCCTGGACCCCGGCGCGGAGTTCGCCGTGCTCTGGGAGCACCCCGGGGAGTATCAGGTGGCGGCGGCAGCCACGATCCAGGTCACCTATGAGTTTCCCGAGGGCACGGTGACGGTGTGGAATACCTACCTGGGTAGCGTAACCGTGGTGGTGCTCGCCACCTCTGTGTCCGGCTGAACCTCAGGGGCGGACGCCGGGTGTACCGGGCCGGGGACGTCCGGCGGGGCTGGGGGCGGCGTGAGGGACGGGGCGCGCCGCCCCTGCCCCCGGGCGGCTCTGGCCGTATGTTCCCGGGCACCCTGGAGCCGCCCCCTCCCGCACCTGCCCGCCGCTGCCGCCCCGGGCCGCCGCCGCGGGGGCCCGCCCCTGCGGCCGCCGCAGGCCGCAGCCGGCGAGCTGGCGCACCCGCCCGCCGCCTCCAGCCCCGGGGCCTCGTGACTTCTGAATCTCGGCCTCCCGGGCGCCCCGGAGCCGCCTCCAGCGGCGCCTCCAACCCTACCCTAGTATGCCACCTGCCCCCTTGACTCTCAGCCCCCCTTGTGATAGCCTCAATGTGGGCTTGGCGATGGGGCTTGTCCAGGTAGGGGCGGGGTCCCGCCCCTGGAGCGGGCGCCCTGGTGGGCACAGTGAAGGCGTGGGGGGGTACCCGGCGGGCGTATCCTCCGCTACAGACGGAATGGGGGGGGACCGGTGGCGGTTCGCTATGGACCGGATAGGGCCAAGCTGCTGGAGCGCCTGAGGAAGGTGGAGGGCCAGGTCCGGGGGCTGGCCCGGATGCTGGAGGACGGCCGTGAGGGGGCGGAGGTCCTGGTCCAAATCGCGGCTGCCCGCGCCGCCCTGGCCAGGGTCGCCCTCGGCCTGCTGGCCGCCGAGACCAGATCCTGCGTGGCCGAGTCCGCCCGGTCGAGCCGGGGGCTGGCAGGCCTCGACGAGCTGCTGGAGGCCTGGGCCCGCTTCATGGGCTAGGGCGGGCGTGGAGCCGATGCTCCAGCCGCTGGGGCGCAGGGTTTACCTCGTGCCGGGGGCCGGGCGGGCGCGGTTCCCCTACGCCAACGGGCTGTACGTGCGGGGCGACGTCCGGGTGCTGATCGACGCCGGCGCCGGCCCCGAGGCCCTGGGGGCGGTACGGCGCGAGGGCGTGGACGTGGTGATCAACACCCACTACCACATCGACCACGTGCGGGGCAGCCACCTCCTGGCCCCCGCACCGGTGTGGGCCCACCGGCTTGACGCCCCGGCCATCCAGGACCGGGCGGCCTACCTCAGGCTCACCGGGCTGGAGCGGCTGGGCCCGGCGGTTTACGGCCCCGTGCTGGAGAGCCTGGGCTTTAAAGAGGCGCCGGTATGCCGGCAGCTCTCCGGGGGCGAGCTGCTGGACTTCGGGGGGGTGAGCGCCCGGGTGATCCACGCGCCGGGTCACACCCCCGGCCACCTGGCGCTGCTTTTCGAGGGGGAGGGCATCCTGTTTTCGGCCGACGTGGACCTCACCCGGTTCGGCCCTTGGTACGGCAACCCTGCCTCCGACATCGGCGCCTTCCTCTGCTCCATCGACCTCCTGGCGGGGCTGAGGGCCCGGGTGGTGGTCACGGGCCACTCCGGCCCGCTTCCCGCCTCCGCGGAGGCGTTCCGCGCCTACGCCGCCCGGGTGGAGGAGAGGGACCGCCGCATTCTGGAGTTCCTGGGCCGGGGCCGGACCCTGGAGGAACTGGTCCAGGCCCGGCTGATCTACCGCAGGTTCCCCGAACCATACTGCCGCCTGTTTGAGCGGGTCATGGTGGAGAAGCACCTGGCCCGCCTGGCCAGGGCCGGGATGGTGCGGCTGGAGGGGGGGCGGTGGCGCCGCGCCGGGGCCCCTTCGCCGCGGCGGCGCCCGCCGGCCGGCCGCGACGCGGGCGGGGGGTGAGGCGGTGCTCCAGGTAGTGAGCGTGAGCCTGGGCTCCGCCCGGCGGGACTACCGGGTGACCTTTTCGGCGCTGGGGCAGCAGGTGGTGCTGGAACGCCGGGGGACCGGCGGGCGGGTGGACGAGGCGGAGAGGCTGCTCCGGGAGCTTGACGGCCGGGTGGACGCCCTGGGCCTCGGCGGAGTCAACTTCAGCCTGCGCCTCGGCCGGAGCCGCTACCACCTGCCCCTGGGCCGCCGGCTCCAGCGGGCGGTCAGGCGCACCCCGCTGGTGGACGGGGAGGGGTTCAAGGACACCCTGGAACGGGACCTGGTGGGGTTCCTCCAGGCCCGTCTGGGGGTGGAGCTTCGGGGACGTAGGGCGCTGGTGCTGTCCGCGCTCGACCGGTTCGGCCTGGCGGAGGCCCTGGCCCAGGCCGGCGCCCGGCTGATGGTGGGCGACCCGCTGTTCGCCCTGGGGCTGCCCCTGCCGTTCGGTTCGCTCCAGTCCTTCGCCCTGGCGGGGCGGGTGGCCCTGCCCCTGTTGCGCCGCCTGCCTCTGGGCTGGCTCTACCCCCTGGGGCGGCGCCAGGAAGTGAGGCGGCCCCGCTTCGCCTGGGCGTTCGAGCGGGCCCAGGTGGTGGCAGGGGACTTCCACCTGCTGTGGCGCTACGCCCCTTCCCGCCTGGACGGGAAGGTGGTCATCACCTCGGGGCTGGACAGGGCCGAGGCCGAAGAGCTGGGGAGGCAGGGGGCGGCCCTGGTGGTGAGCAGCTCCCCGGAGCTGGGTGGGCGGGCGTCCTCGGCCAACGCGGTGGAGGCGGTGCTGGTGGCCCTGGGGGCCCGGCCGGGCGGGGGCGGTGCAGGTCTCAGGGAGGTGTGGTCTCGGGCGGGGTTTGTGCCCTGGTGGCTGAGGTTTGGGCCCGTGTGTCGGCGCTAGGGGGCGCCCGGATCGTGATCAGGCCCGGGTGGGGGCCCGGGCCCAGGGGGGGTACAGATGGCAGCGCAGGGGTGGATGGCGTCCGGCGGTAGGGACTGGCTCCTGCTCGCGCTGGTTGTGCTCCTGATAATGGTTTTCTTCACCCTGAGATCCAGCCAGCTTCGCCGGAGGGTGAGGTCAGCCTCAGAGGAGTGGACCCGGCGGGAGGAGCGGCGGTGGCGGTCCTACGGGAGGCCTCCCGGGTCCCGCCCGGCGGCCTCCGCCCTTCCCCGGGGGGTAAGCCCCACCCTGGAGGCTCAGAAGCAGCAGCTCGAGGAGTTGTGGCGGAAGGGGCGGATAGATCGGGCCACGTTCCAGCGGGTGTTGGAGAAGCTGGAGCGGCAGCCGATGGGGCGGGAGTAGTTGGGTGTATGGTGGGGCCGGTCGCTCTCGCTGGCGGGAACCGCCCGGCACCGGCTGAAGTGGGGCGGCCTTCTCGACGGCTGCCGCCGGGCACGCGGGCCGGTAGGCCCCTCGCCAGCTCAAAGGGGTGAGGGCCGTGGTGGTGACCGACCGGCTGCTGTGGGTGGGGTTGCAGCAGGACAGGGTGCTGGCGGTCAACACCCTGAGCGGCTCGGTCGACGTGTTCGGTCCCCAGGTCTGGAAGGCGCTGCGGGGCTGTGACGGCGTTGAGCCGGGCACCCTTTCCGCGGATCAGCTCCGGCTGCTGGAGCGGCGGGGCTACCTGTTTTCCGATGCCGCCGGCGAGGAGGCGGCCTGGGAGGCCATGGTCCGCGCCGCGGAGCAGGAGGAGGGCCGGGAAGCGTTCGCCGTGGGGGTGGAGACCTCCGCCCTGGGCTTGGACTGCCCGGCGCGTTCCGGCGCCGCCTTCAGGCCGCCCGGGCCCTGGGGCCTGGGGCCGGAGAAGCTGCCCCGGCTGTTCAGAGCCCTGAGGGAACTGAGGAGGCTTGCTGCGGGGAGGCCGGTCCTGTGGGAGCTGATGGGCGGGGAGCCGCTGCAGCCCGCCGCGGCCGCCCCGCTGGACCTCATTTTCGCCGAGGCCCAGCGCCAGCCCGGCGTGGGGCTGAGGCTGTGGACGGGCGGGGCGGCGCTCCTGGAGTTCCGTCCTGTGCTGCTCCAGCACCGGTCGGTGCTGCGCTCCCTGGGGGTCGTGCTTGAGCCGCTCCCGCCCCAGGGCTGGCCCGGCGGGGGCCCCTCCCAGGAGCGGCTCCGCCGGGTAGCGGAGGGCATGGACTGGGCCCTGGAGCACGGCCTGGCGGTGGACGTGGGGATCGGCTTCCGGCTTCACGAAGAAGGCCGCCTGGAGGGCGTCTTTGCCCTGTTCGAGGCCCGGGGCTGGCCGGCCTCGGGCCGCTTCCGCTGCCTGCTCTCGCCGGTCGTGGCCTATCCCGGCCCCCTTGCCGATCCCCCGGATGAGGGGCGGCCGGCGGCGGACCGCGGGCTTTCTGCCGAACGTCCCCCCGCGGCCCGGGGCTGGAGCGGGCCCGAGGCGGTGGCGGCTCTGTGCCGGCTTTTCCCCGGCGGCCTGCCGCCGTACCTGGAGCTGGGCCGGCTCCGGGCGATGGCCTCCCTCCGCTCCCTGTTGTCGGGGCTGCCCGGCGGCTGGCCCGCCGTGAGCTTCTGCCCGGCGGTAGGAGGGCGGTCGCTGTGGCTTGCCGCCGATGGCCTCGTATACCCCTGCCCCTTGAGGCGCGGCGCCCTGGAAGGCGTGGTGGGCACGTGGCTCACCGCGTTCTCCTGCTTCAGGCCGCTCCCCGGCGCCGAGGGGGAGGGGCCGCGCTCTGTGCTGCGCCTGGATGTCTGCCGCCGCTGCCCGGCGGCGACGCTCTGCGGCGGCGGCTGTGCCGCCGAAGCTGCGGCGGGCAGCGGGCGGCCGGCGTGCCCCGAGTCCCTCCAGGTGGCGGCAGTCTATCTGAGCCTTGCCGCCCGGCAGTACGACGCGGCGCGGGAGGGCGCCGTGGCGGGTCCTTCCCGCCTGTTCCTGAGCGTGGTGGGGCCGGACGGCGCCGGCCGGGACTCTCTGGATCGGGCCGCAGGCTGACTGTGGGGGGTCTGGATGCCTCACTGAGGCCTTGAGCACATCGCCGCCGGCACCGGCGGCTGCTAGAGCCTGAAGATACTGGCGGCGGCGGGAGTAAGACGGCTGCCGAGGGCCGGCGTCCCAAGCGGCAGAATATTGTGTCATAAAGATTTCGGAAGGAACTCAAAGGCGGCTGGCGAAAAACAGATGCGGGCAGCACTAGGGGGCTGGAGCCAAGGCACAACTCGCGTTTCCCCGCGCCCCGAGCGGGGCGGTTTTATGCCCCCCGGGGGGGCGGGGCGTCTGTGCGTTTTGCTGTTTGCCCGAAGCTCCACGGCCGCCCGCCCGGGGCGGGGGTCTTAAACCCAGGAGTGAAGGGGGTCGAATCGGCATGCCCAGGTACCGGCAGTGCCTGGTCGGCGACATAAGAGACCAGGCCACCGGCAGGAAGAAGCCCACCGAGGTCAACCGCACCGTCGACCCGGCCGGCCGCGCCGTGCTTGAGGCCCGCAGCGGCCAGGGGATGTCCACGGTGTTTGACCGCTACGCGGCGCAGCAGCCCCAGTGCGGCTTCGGCCTCACCGGCGTCTGCTGCCGCATGTGCATCCAGGGGCCCTGCCGGGTGATGCCCAAGAAGGAGGGGGCCCAGAAAGGCATCTGTGGCGCCCACGACTACACCATCGTGGCCCGCAACCTCATCCGCTACATCGCCGGCGGGACGGCGTCTCACTCCGACCACGCCCGGCACACGGCGCGGACGCTCCTCGCCGTGGCCGAGGGCAACGTACAGAT
>JAIMBG010000100.1 GCA_023511555.1 Acetobacteraceae bacterium
GCTGGCCTCTCACTCGCCCGCGAGTCCGCCACCCCCGCCCCGACCCCCCCCGCCCCCCCCCGCGGCGCCCCCCGGCCCCGGGGCGGCCCCCCCCCCCCGCCGCGCTTGGACTCGGTGTTGCGGCGCAGGTCAGCAAGGCGGTCCTCGCTGTCCTTCATGAACCGGGCCAGCTTGTCTTCAAATGACAGGTGGCTCCGGCGATCCCCGCGAGGCCCCCTCCTCATGGCCTGACGGATCGAAAGGCCGATCTTCCCGTTCTGGTCGGAGAGGACCTTGACCAGCACCTTGTCTTTCTCCTTGACGTAGTCCCGGACGTCCCTCACGTAGGCGTCGGCGATCTCGGAGATGTGGACCAGCCCGGTCCTGCCGTCAGGCAGCTCGACAAAAGCGCCAAAGCGGGTGATCCCGGAGACGACGCCCTCTACCACGCTACCCACAGTAAGCGGCATCCTGGAAAGCTTCCTCCCGTTCCTTTCCCCAAAGACAAAGAAATGACTAAGCGGCACTACCATTATACAATGGCCGTTGGGAGGGTGTCAAGCAGAAATTGCCCATGCGACGCCACTTTGCGGCGCCCGATGGGGCTCTGTAGGGTGCGCCGGCTGGATGCCCGCTTTACAGGCACCCAATGCGCGGCCGGGTGCGGGTCAGCAGCCGGTCTACCGGCCACCCCCGCCCGGCGGCCGCTGCAGCGCAGCGCCGCCATCCTCTGCGCCATGCCCGCCGCTCCCCTCATTCCCGCCCCCGCCGCCCTCCACGCCGTACCCGCCGACATCCTCACCGGCCCCGCCCCCGGCCCCTTCCTGCCCCACCAGGCCCAGTTGATCCCTGGCCAACTGCTCAATGTACCGGTCGCTGCCGAGGCGCTCTACCTCCTGCCTCAAGGCGCCGTTCCTCTGCGACAGGTAGGACATGCGCTCCAGGATCTCGGCACGCTGGCGCTCCAGCGAGGCTATCTCCAACTGCTGGTCGATGAGGACCACCGCGAAATACAGCGCCAGGACCATGAGGACGAGGCGCACCAGCCGCCCGGGCCGCGGCCGGCCGGCCCGGCGCCGCCCCAGGCCCTGGCCCGCGGCACGGCCCCAACCGCCCCAGACCGTTCCCACTGCCATCCCTCCCACGCTGTCCTTCCATACGCTGCAGGCCCGATCTGCCGCTCCGGCCCCCCGGCTGGCCCCAGGCCTAGCCGCCTTCGTCACCCTTCGGGCCCCTGACCCTTCCCTGCCGCTCCTCCCGGTCCTCGCCCCGATCCTCCCGACGGCCTGATTCCCGTTCGTCGCTCAGGTCCCCGCCCTCCTCCTCAGTCCCAAACAGGCCCAGCGGATCGCCCTCCTGAACCAGCACCACCTGGTACCCCTTCACCCGGGCGCGGTGGTAGAGCGTGGCCACCGTGGCAGGCGCCAGCCCCAGGCGCCGCGCCACCGCCTCGTTCCCCATTCCCAGCTCCTTGAGGGCCACCACTTGCCGCTCCCGGAAGCTGAGCCTCTCGACGCCCCTGATCTCCAAGCGCACGGCCTCACCGCCCCGGCCTGTGGGTAACCTGGGGATTCTGTGGACAAAATTAGTACGATCATGGGACAGGGTTAGATACCTTCGCTCCCGACCAGGCGAATTCCTCCTTCGCCCCCTGTTTCCGGCCTGCGACCCCCCAAGCCCTAGTCCTCCGCCCTCTCACCGCCCACACCCCCGGCCTCCCGCCTACCAAGCCTCCCCCACAGCCCCCAACACCTCGCCCCTCCTCCCCACCGGCTCCACCGCCGCGCCCACTGGGCCCAACGCTGACGGACGGCCCTGACCCGCCGGCTGAGGCCCGCGCCGGCCCTCCGCCCCTGGCTGGCCAGGGCTTGGGCCCCGCGCCTCGCCGCCTCCCTCAGCCGTCGCCAGCCCCGCGCCACCCCCCAGAGAAACGCCGACCCCAGGTCCACCACCAGCCGGCTGCCCAGGGCCATGTAGAGCCCGAAGCCCCCGGCCAGGCCAAGAAGGACGTAGGCGCGCGCCGCCCCCCAGTTGGCCGCCATCAGCGCCACCGTCACCACCACCAGGGCCGAGGCCCAAAACCAGAGGTCGGAGAGCACGGGGATGCAGCCCCGGCCCCGCGACGCCCAGCGGGCAAGCCGCACCAGGTCAAACAGGAACCCCAGTACGACGCCGGCCAGCACCATCACAAAGAGGGCGTAGAGCTCCAGCTCCAGAGACACACGCGCTCCCCCCCGCCCTACCTCGCACCGCGGCGCGCCTCGGAGGCGGACCGGCCCGGCGTGGGGCCCGTCCCCGGCTAGCCCGCGCTCCCCGGGCCGGGCCCGGGCAGTTAATCTATATGACCGCGCCGCTGGCCCGAACAGAGATGGGGCAGGTGCGCCAGGAAGCCTGGCCTTGCCCGGGCCGGGCCGCTGCCTACCGGGGGCCGGCGCGTCCTTGCCCCGAGATGCGGCCGCGGCAGCCGCTGAAGTCAGACCCGCGTCGCGAGCCGTGGCGCCAGCGGCACAAGACGCGGAGCAGGCAGGCCAGGGTGCGGGAACCGGGTAGGAGCGCGGCAGCGGACCGGGGATTCCGGCCCCCTGAGAGGGGTCCTGACCCCCTCAGTCCGCCCGGGGCATCTTGAGCAGGAGCCAGAGGAACAGCAGGCCCCAGAGCCCCAGGAGGAACAGGGGGGCCAGCCTGTCGGACTCCTCCAGCAGGGCCAGACGGGAGGGGTCGAGGGAGAGCAGAGGGACGGAAAGGCGCTTGAGGCTGAACCAGTGGCCCAGCACGTCGCGGATGAAGCCCCGCGTCTCGGCGAAGGGCGGGAGCCCGACGCCGTCCGTGCCGTCAGAGTAACGGTGGACCGCCCCTGAGCCGGCGTTGTATGCGGCGAACGCCAGGATGACGTCCCCCGAGAACTCGTCCAGGAGGCGGCGCAGGTAGGAGCAGCCCACCCGCACGTTGGCCTCGGGGTCGAAGATGCAGTCTGGGCCGCAGGCGGGAGGGGGGTGGTCACCGCGGCAGGGGGAGTCAGGGCAGAGGTACCGCCAGGTCGGGGGGTGAATCTGCATGAGACCCCGGGCGCCGGCGGGGGAGACCGCGTATACGCGAAACTGGCTCTCCTTCTTCACGACCGCGGCCACCAGGGCCGGGTCCAGGTTGTTCTTGACGCTGTACAGGGTTATGAGCTCGGCGTAGGGCACGTCGTCAAGGGAGCTGCTCACGAGCGAGTAGTCGGTGACGATGGCCACCGTCTCCCTCGCCTGCTTCATGAGAAGCTGCCTGCCCCCCCAGGCGACGGAGCTGGCGAAGAGGCACACCACCAGGTAGGAGAGCACCCAGACCTTGTCCAGGCGGCGGCCGAAGCGGCCCAGGTCCAGGAGCAGGGCGAGGGGGCTCACCACCAGGCCGGCCAGGAACAGGCCGACCGGAAGGAGGTAGGCCAGCCACCGCCGCCAGCCCTTCCTGGGCGCCGGCGCGCGCGTCACCACCGACGGAGGAACGGCCGTCCCGTCCTGGGCCAACTCATCGCCTCCCGCCAGGGGATCTCTGGGGTCCTCCCTGGACTATTCGAGGCGGATGGCCCGGTTCCCTACCCTTGCCACCGAACCCAGCCGGCTTCTACCTAAGCAGGCGGTCGAGCAAGCCCTTCCCCTTGCCCCGGGGCCCCCGGCCCCGCGGGGCCTGGCTGTACTGCAGCGCCGTCACGAGTCCCTCCACGGCGAAGCTGCCCTGAGCCAGATCGAGCTGCCTTATGTGCAGGTCCTCCCCCCTGATGGCCAGCGTACCCACCTCGGTTCCCAGGATCACCTCCTCGTCGTCGAAGCTCTCCACATTGACCACGCCCTTAATGGTTACCTGCTCCCGGTTGATGATGCTGACCTCGTGCTGGCCCGCGGGGAGGTCCTTGTCTTCCACCACCCCCGCCCCTCCTTCCGGCTCTGTGCTGGCCGTGCCCGGCCCGGCCTCCCTCTCCAAGGCTATGCCGAAAAGGGGCGGGCCATTCCAGTTCCCCCATTTAAGTCCAGCGTGTCTCCAGCTTCACCCCCGGGTAGTAGTGGCGGATGATGTCGGTGCAGGTCTTGCCCTGGCGCGCCATGGCATAGGCCCCCCACTGCGCCATCCCCACGCCGTGGCCGTAGCCGCGGCCCTCGAGGACCAGCCGATCGCCCTCCAGCCTGACCTCGTCCAGCAGCGTCGACCGCATGCGGGTGGGGCCCAGGATGGAGCGCAGCCGGGGCGCGGAGACGCGGCGGCCGCCCAACACCACCTCCAGGGCCCTCCCCGAGGGCCCCTTCCGCCCTATCCCCACCGGCTCCAACTCGCCCAGCCTTATGCCCAGCCGGGCGGCGGCGCTTTCGACCTCTGCCTTGGTGAAGCTGGCCGACCATGCCGCCCGGTTTTGGGGGGTGGCGACGTCCTCAACCGGGACCAGGTAGGGCAGCCGTACGCCAGGCAGGCCCAGGCCCTCGCTGGGGGTGGAGGTGCGGCCGCCCGAGGCGGCGTGGAAGTAAGCCCGGGCGAACCGGCCGCCGTGAGTGATCACCTGCCCCCGGGTGGCCCGCACCGCCTGGCGCACTGCGGGGGTGACGCGGGCTGCGTCGTACGCCTGGACATGGCGGGGGTCGGTGCAGAGGTCAGTACCGTGCAGCCGGCGGGTGCCGCCCCGGCTGAGCCGATCCATGGTGAAGGTGCGGGCCACGATCGCCTGGGCCTCTAGCGCCGTCTGGGGCCACCTGGGGTCCATCTCGGCTGCTACCACGCCCTCCAGGTACTTCTCCAGCCCCAGCCGCTGCCGCTGGCCGGTGCGATGGTCGAACAGGGTGACCTGCGGCTCCACGCCCGCCCCGGCGCCGGGACACCCTGCCAGGGCCGCCGCCAGGGCTCCAACCAGGGCCATGGTGAGCCCCAAAAGGAGCAGGACGGCCCCGACCCTGGCCCGTCCCGCCAAGCCCTGCGAGCCTTCAGATTCGCAGCGCCTCATGCCCGTCACCCCCAGGGTCTATTATGCGCCCGGGGGTGCAGGGGAAATCCGGCCGAGGGGAAGGGTAGGGGGCTTCGGGAAGCAGAGGGGGCCCGGTCACTCCAGGGGGACCGGGCCCTCCTCCAGTACGCGATACAGCTCTCCCGCGCGCTCTGCGCTCACCGCCTCGGCCAGCACCAGGACCTCCACCTTGATCCGCTTCATCCCCAGGTCCAGCTCGATCGTGTCCCCGGGCTTCACCCGGGCGGCGGACTTAGCCGGCCTGCCGTTGAGGCGGACCCGGCCAGCCCCGCAGAGCTCGTCAGCCACCGTCCGCCGCTTGACCAGGCGGCTCACCTTGAGGAACTTGTCCAGCCGCAAACGGCTCCCTCCCGGCGGACGGACAGCCGGCGGTCGGCGCTACTTTACGGAATCCTTGAGGGTCTTGCCAGCCTTGAATGCCGGGACTTTGGTGGCCGGTATGGCAATGCCCTTGCCGGTCTGCGGGTTGCGGCCGGTGCGGGCGGCCCTGCGGCGGACCTCGAAGGTCCCGAAGCCGACCAGGGAGACCTTGCCACCCTTGCTGAGGGTGTCTTCGATCGAGCAAATGATGGCGCTGATGGCCTTCTCGGAGTCCTTCTTGGTCAACCCGGTCTTCTGCGCCACGGAGGCCACCAGATCGGCTTTGTTCACCTTGACCCCTCCCACTCGGTATTGGATTCGACAGCACATATTCGCTACATCGACAGAAAATCCTCTTCGGGAGGGCCCGGCAACCCCTCATTCTATGGCCTTCAGGGGCATCGGCCCCGCAGATCCTTGGGAAGACTGCATTTGGCCTCCTCCCACAGAGCGTCCATCTCCGCAAGGCTGAGGCTGGCCAGGGGGCGTCCCGACTCCCTCGCCCGCTCCTCCATGTACCGGAACCGGGCGCGGAACCTTTCCACCGCGGCCCGGAGCGCCATCTCCGGGTCCACCTCCAGGAATCGACACAGGTTGACTACGGAGAACAGCAGGTCCCCCGCCTCGGCCTCCACAGCGGCCCGGGCGCCGCCGCCGCCGGCCACTGCGGCCCGGACAGCGTCGCCGCCGCTGGCTGGGGCCGAGCCGGCCGCCTTTGCCCAGGCCCTCTCCAGCTCGGCCAGCTCCTCCCTCACCTTGGCCAGCACCGAGTCGGCGCGGTCCCAATCGAATCCCACGCCGGAGGCCTTGCCCTGAACGCGGGCAGCCTGTATCAGGGCAGGGAGAGCCGAGGGTACGTCGTCGAGCAGCCCCAGCCCCCGCTCTTCCTTCTCCCGGCCCTTGATCTCCTCCCACCGCGCCAGAACCTCCCGGCTGGTTCCTGCCGGCGGGGCGGGGCCGAAGACGTGGGGGTGCCGGTGGACCAGCTTGCTCAGGAGGCCCTCGATGACCGCCTCCAGATCGAACGCCCGCTCCTCCTCCGCGATCGCCCCCTGGAGCACGACCTGAAGCAGGAGGTCGCCCAGCTCCTCCTTCAGCCGCACGCTGTCGCCGGCCTCGAGCGCCGCCACCGTCTCATAGGCCTCCTCTATGATGAAGGGGCGGAGCGAAGACGGGGTCTGGGCCCGGTCCCAGGGACAGCCCCGCGGCCCCCGGAGGTGGCGGACCATACCCACCAGGCGGGCAAAGGCCCCGCCCGCGCCCCGTCCCAGTCCCTCGCCGGGGGCACCCGAGGCCAAAGGCGGGAGGTACAGGGCGGTGAGGTGGTCGACCCAGGGCAGGCGGTCGATCTCCTCCAGCGCCACCCGGCGGCAGCGCTCGCGGCCCGTGACTCCGGCCGCCCGCACCACCGTCACAGGGAAGTTGGCGGGATACTGCCCCAGCAGGGCCAGCTTCACCTCCCCTGCCACCCGGCGGTCGTAGACCTGGGCTACCACCAGCCCCAGACGGGGGTCGGGGGGGGACCCGGACAGGGAGGCTGCGTCCAGCACCTGGACGCCGGAGGTGGGGTCGAGGCTGAGCAGCCCCCACAGCCCGTCCAGAAAGGAAAGGCCGGGCACCACCGTGACCTCCACGCCGCGGCCGGGGGCGCCCTGCAGCAACAATTCCACCGAGCGCTCGGCCACCCGGGGGTGGCCGGGCACGGCGTAGGCCACGCGGAGGCCGCGGCAGGCCTCGTCCAGCACCCGGTCGGCGATGAGCCGGTAGACCTCCTCGAAGCTTGGGGCGGTGCGGTAGAGGGCGTCGAAGGTGGTGAAGTTGAGACCGCGGCGGCGCAGGTAGCGGGCCAGAGGGTGGCGGCCGGTGCGCAGGAAGACAGCGTCTGCGGCGTTGAGCTCCTCCCAGGCGCCCAGGGTGAGGTGCCGGCGCGACCCGAAACCGAGCCCCACGACGGCTACGCGGCCCCGCGCCCCCGCCACGGCCCTCAACCCCTCACCAGCCGCAGCCTGCCCAGCAGGCGGGCCAGCCGCGGGCCCACCCGGGGGAGGGCCTCGAGGTCCTGCCGCCGGACGCCGCCGAGCAGCAGGATTGCGACGGAGTAAACTACCATGCCCGCCAGCACCGCGGCGAGCGTGCTGGCCGAGTTGCCCAGGCCCCTGGACATGAGCCAGCGGTACGCGCCCCAAACGCCCAGGGCCATCACGGCCGTGGCCGCCCCCGGCCTCAAGATCAGGCCGGCCCAGTCGGGGCTGATCCCCACCAGCCGGTTCACCGCCTGAAGGTTGAGGCCGGCGGCCACCAGGAAGCCCAGGATGGTTCCCACCGCGGCCCCGTTGATGCCCAACTGGGGCAGTGGGGTGAGCACCCAGGTGGCCAGGAACTTCACCCCCGCCCCCATCGCCAGGTTCTTCACCGGGATGTCAATCCGCCCCACACCCTGCAGCACCCCGGAGGTGGTCTGCTGCAGCGCGAGCAGCAGGAGGCCGGGGGACATCACCTGAAGCGGGCCGCCGGCCTCGGGGTGGGCGAACAGCAGTCGGCAGATGGGGGTGGCCAGAATCAGTGCGCCCGCCGCGGCGGGGAGGGTCAGCACCATGGTGGCTCTCAGGGCCGTCATAGTGCGGTCGGGGATGGCGACGCTGTCGCCCACCGCCTGGGCCTCCGATATGGAGGGGACCAGGCTGAAGGAGAGGGCGGTGGTGAACACGGTGGGCAGGTAGACGATGGTCATGGCCATGCCGGTGAGCAGCCCGTACAGCTCCGTGGCCCGCTCCACCCCCACCCCGATGAGGCGAAGCCGCGCTGGGACCACCAGGAGGTCGATGTTCTGCATCACCGGGAACACCAGGCCGGCGAGCGATATAGGCACGGCCATGTACAGCACCTGCCGGGCCACCGCCCAGAAAGCCTTAAGCGGCTCTTGGGTTTCGGCGGCCCGGGGCAGGTCGACCCGGGCGCGGAGGTAGACGAAGGTCAGATACCCCAGGCTGGCCAGCGCCCCGGTCAGCGCCCCCAGGGTGGCCCCGGCCGCGGCGTACTGGACGCCCAAAGGCAGGAGCGCGGCGGCCAGCGTGATGATGGTCCCTACCCTCACCACCTGTTCCACCAGGTAGGAGGTCGAGGGCGGGGCCATGCGCTGCAGCCCCTGGAAGAACCCGCGGAGGGCGGACATGACCGAGACGGGCAGGATGGCGGGCGCTATAGCCACGAGGGGGTAGTAGGACCGGGGGTCGAGAGTGATGTGGCGGGTGATGAACCCCGCCCCGGCCAGCATGAGAGTGCTGAAGAACAGGCCCAGGCTGAAGAGGAGGGCTAGCGATACGCGGAACACCCTCTGTGCCCCGGGGCCGTCGCCCCTGGCCACCCTCTCCGCCACCAGCTTGGAGATGGCCACGGGGATGCCGGCCGTGGACAGCACCAGGAGGGTGTTGTAGATGGGGTAGGCCATGTTGAACAGGCCCACCCCCTCGGCGCCCATCAGCCGGGGAAGCACCAAGCGGTAAAACCCCAGGAGCTTGGTGAACCCCAGGCCCAGCCCCAGGATTACGGCCCCTTTGACGAAAGAGTCCTTGCGCATCGGCTCCCCCTCCGGCTTAAAGCCGGGCCGACCGCCTGCGGCCCCCGGCGTTTGCTCCCGCCAGGGGTATTATATCAGACCGCGGGCGGCTGGGGAAATCGAGTTGGTTGGAGGGTGTGTGTCAACAAGTTCGTGGGGAGCGTCCCTTCGGGCTCGCTCTGGGGTTTGTCCGGCTTGGTCAGGGAGGTAGTTTGGGCAGGCCGGAGCAATCCGGCCGCCGGGTGAC
>JAIMBG010000101.1 GCA_023511555.1 Acetobacteraceae bacterium
GGCCTGGAAGAGCCGCCTTACCTGCCCATCATCGAGAAGGATCCCGGGTTCCTCGAGCTGTTCGAGGAGGCGCTGGAGCGGGGGAAGGTCATCACCGGCCACGGCTGCGGGCTCGGGGGACGGGAGCTTCAGGCTTACCGGCTCATGGGCGCGGCCTCGGACCACGAGTGCACCACTGGGGTGGAGGCCCGGGAGAAGGCGCGGGTCGGTCAGAGCATATCCATGCGCGAGGGCTCCGGCGCCTCCGATGTGGTGAACGTGTGCCGGGCCGTCACCGAGCTCGGCGTGGATCCCAGGTGCTTCACGTTCTGCGGGGACGAGGTGGAGTTCCTCCGGCTCTACAAGCTGGGGCACCTGGACTACAACCTCCGCCTGGCGGTGGCGGCGGGGGTCGGCCCGGTGAGGGCGGTGCAGATGGCCACCATCAACGCCGCCCAGCTCCTGGGGGTAGATCGGGAGATGGGCAGCATCGCTCCTGGTAAGCTGGCTGATCTCGTCCTGGTGGAGGACCTTCAGCAGTTCAAGGTCCGGACGGTGCTGGTGGGCGGCCGGCCGGTGGTGGAGAACGGGGAGTTCGTGGCTGAGCTCAAGCGGCCGCGCTACCCCAGGCACATGTACCGGACGGTGAGGCTGAAGCGGCCACTGCGTCTGGAGGACTTTGCCATCCCTGCTCCTCCGGGGGCCCGCCGCGCCAGGGTCAGGGTGATAGGCGTCACTGACGGAAGCCTCATCTCCGACCGGCGGGAGGCCTGGCTGGAGGTCCGGGACGGCGAGGTTCGGGCCGACCCTGGCCAAGACGTGCTCAAGATCGCCATGGTGGACAGGTACGGCCGCTGGGACAGGGTGGGGCTGGGGTTCATCCAGGGCTTCAACCTCAAGCGCGGCGCCATCGGCAGCACCTACAACCCGCTGTATGAGAACATAGTCACCGTCGGTGCGGACGACCGGGATCTCCTGGCCGCCAGCCGGGCCATCGCGTCCATGGGAGGGGGGTTCGTGGCCGTGGACGGCGGCGAGGTGGTAGGGAAGCTGGCCCTGCCCCTGTTCGGCCTGCTGTCCGACGAGACTCTGGAGGCTGCAGCCGCGCAGATGGAGCAGGTGTACGCCGGGGTCCGCGAGATGGGCTGCAAGCTCAAGAAGGGGCCCTTCCACACGCTGGCGTTTATGTGCGCCTGCGGCGAGATCGGCCACCTCAAGATCTGCCACGAGGGGCTCTTCGACGTGGAGCAGAGGCGTGTGGTGGACACGGTGCTGGAGTGGGAGTAGCGCCGGATCACACTCTACGCGGAGGGAGCGAGGCATGGCTATAACCGGTGTTCCGCCAGACAGGCCCAGGGTCGCGGTGGTCAAGCGCGACAAAGTACCGGGTGGGCTGACCCTGGACTACAGTCCCGAGGACCTGGCCATAGTCAAGGAGATGGTGCAGGAGGCCGTCGACCTGGCTACCGGGGGCATCGAGCACGTCGTATTCCCCGGCGACCGGGTAGTGATCAAGCCCAACATCCTCTTCCCGGTCGCAATCAAGTGGGGCATCTGCACCGATCCCCGGGTGATCGAGGCCCTCATCATGGTCATCCGCGAGCGGGTAAAGCCGGTCCAGGTGTTCGTGGCAGAGAACGCCGCCATGAACTCCTCCACCATGGCCTCCTTCGACGCGGCCGGCATCACCCAGGCCGCCCGGCGGGCCGGCGCGGTGCTCATCCCCCTGGAGCATACCT
Organism: Acetobacteraceae bacterium; assembly: GCA_023511555.1. GTDB lineage: Bacteria > Bacillota > Sulfobacillia > JAIMBG01 > JAIMBG01 > JAIMBG01. The sequence goes on from JAIMBG010000101.1 coordinate 1,719, forward strand.
CGGTGGTGGAGGTGGAGATACCCAAGGCCAAGTACTGGGTGGGGGACAACCCCAAGGTGTTCCGCGCGCTGCTCGACGCGGACGTCGTCATCAACGTCCCCAAGATGAAAACCCACTTCCAGACCTGTAACGTGACCCTGGGACTCAAGAACTGGAACGGCATACTGCCGTTCGGCCCCGGCCGCGACTGCTGCCAGCAGCAGCAGCAGGGCCACATGGTGGAGATGGACCAGAAGTTCGCTGACCTCTACCGGGCGGTCAAGCCCAGCCTTACAGTGGTGGACGGGATCATAGGCATGGAGGGCCAGGGCCCGTTCGCCGGCGAGCTGGTGGACATGAACCTTATCATCGCCGGCACGGACACCGTGGCGGTGGACGCGGTGGCCGCGACCATCATGGGGTTCGACCCCCTGGTAGACATAGGCACCACCCGCATCTGCCATCACGAGGGGCTGGGCGTGGCCGACCTGGCCAGGATCGAAGTGGTGGGGCGCAAGGTGGAGGAGGTCCGGCGCCCGTTCAAGCGGCCGTCGTGGGACGCGGTGGGCGTCTATCCCACGGTGCACGTATACGGCCGCGGCGGGTGCCCGGGGTGCCTGGCCCCCATCAGGGTGGTCATCGACTACTTCAACATGATGGGGAAGCTGGAGCTGGTGCCCCCCGACTACCTCAAGGAGGCGGGCAACCTGGTGTTCCTGGAGGGGAAGGGCCCCTTCCCGCACCCCGAGGCCGTGCCCATAGGCAAGGTCTTCATCGTCGGCGACTGCGTGCCCGAGTCCGTGGTGGAGACCTACCGCAAGGTTCGGCCCAGCACCTTCGTGGTGCGCGGCTGTGCCCCGATGCACGCCTGGATACCCATAGCCGACGAACTGGCCAAGATGATGGGGCGCACGAGCTGGCCGGCCTGGACCGAGCAGTTCTACGTGACTACCACGGGTCCGGCCCCGGCGGGCTAGGGGGTGGCGGGGGTGAAGCGCCGCGAACTGATCGATGTGGCGCTGGGCAAGGAGCCCGCTGACCTGGTGGTAAGGGGCGGCAGGCTGGTGGACGTGCACACCGCCGAGATCTACCCCGGCGGGGTGGCCGTAAAGGGCGACCGCATCTGCGCCGTGGGCCAGGTGGACTACGCCATAGGCCCCAAGACGGAGGTGCTCGACGCCGGCGGCAGGCATATCACCCCGGGGCTGATCGAGACCCATCAGCACGTGGCGGGCAGTCACCTCTCCATGACGGAGTTCGTGAAGGCGGTGATGCCCCACGGCACCACGGCCATAGCTACCGACTTCTACGAGATTGCCGTGGTGAGCGGGGTGCGGGGGGTGCGCTTCTGCCTGGACGAGCTCAAGCGCACGCCGCTTAAGGTCCTGTTCGTCATCCCCATGCCCGCCCTGTACCAGAACGACCCCTTCGGCCACACGGGGTCGCTGGGCCTGGACGACATGAAGGCCATGCTGCAGTGGCCGGATTGTTACGGGCTGAACGAGGCCTTCGCCCCGCGGGTCCTGGACAAAGACCCCTGGATGCTGGAGCTCCTGGGGCTTACTTGGGACATGGGGAAAGTGGTCGTGGGCCACGCCTCCGAGTTCAGGGGTGAGAGGCTGCAGGCCTGGCTGGCCGCCGTGGGGGACACCAACGACCACGAGTGCGTGAGCGCCGAGGAGGCCCTGGAGAAGGCCCGCCTGGGCATCAGGATCCTGCTGCGCGAGGGCTCGGCGGCTGCCGACGTGGTTCGCGTGAGCCGGGCCATAACGGAGCTTAAGGCCGATCCCAGGCGGTTCGCGTTCTGCACCGACGAGGAGGACCCCCGGCGCCTGGTCAGGGTGGGACACCTGGACCACAAGATCCGGCTGGCGGTGGACGCCGGCGTCGACCCGGTGGTGGCGGTCCAGATGGCCACCATCAACGCGGCCGAGTGCTACCGGGTCGACAGGGAGCTGGGCAGCCTGGCCCCGGGCAAGGTGGCCGACCTGCTTCTGGTGGAAGACCTCAAGGGGTTCAAGGTGTCCCATGTCGTGGCCAACGGCAGGGTGGTGGCCCGCGACGGCCGGTTCGTGGCGGACCTTCAGCCGCCCAGCTACCCCGACTTCATGTACCGGACGGTCCGCCTTGCCCGCCCGGTGCGTCCCGAGGACTTCCGCATCGCCGCGCCGCCGGGGGCGGCCCAGGCCAGGGTGAGGGTGATCGAGGCCCGCGAGGGCGACCTCATTACCAGCGAGGGCCAGGCGGTGCTGAAGGCCGAAGGCGGCTGGCTTGAGGCCGACACCGGCCAGGACGTGCTCAAGATCGCGGTGTTCGAGCGCCACCACGCCACGGGCAAGGTGGGCCGCGGGTTCATCCGGGGCTTCGGCCTCAAACGGGGCGCGATCGCCAGCACGTTCAATCCCCACAACGAGGACCTGGTGGTGCTGGGGGTGACCGACCGGGAGATGGCGCTGGCCGCCAACCGCACCGCCGAACTGGGCGGCGGCTTCGTTGTGGTGGAGGGGGACACAGTCCTGGCGGAGTTCGACCTGCCACAGTTCGGGCTGCTCTGCCCCGACCCGCTGGACAGGGCGGTGGCCAAGCTGGACGCGGTCTACGAGGCGGCGAAGGGCCTGGGATGCGGGCTGCGCGGCCCGTTCACCAGCCTGGGGTTCATGTGCCTGCCGGTGATCATAGGCAACCTCAAGATGTGCTGTGAGGGCCTGGTGAACGTATGGGAGTCGAGGCTGGTCGATCCCGTCCTGGGTTAAGGGGGGTGAAGTGCAGGACCGACCAGGGGGAGTGGCTTCCTGTTTCGGCAGGCGTCGAAGGGCATGCCAGCATTAGCCGACGCAATGAAAGGAGGCTTCGGCATTGAGCCGGAAGATGTCCCGGCTGGTTCTCTGGGCCTTGGTGCTGTTGCTGGCGGCGGGATTGGTGGGCCTGGGCTGCGCGCCGAAGCCGGCGGCAAAGCCGGCTGAGCCGACCCCCAAGACCCACTTCGTGGTGGGTTGGTCCACTGACAACATCGAGGACCCCTGGAAGAACCACCAAACCCAGTGCGTCATCAGGGCCTGGTCGCTGCACCCCGAGGTGACGGTGCTCACGGCCGCCGCCCAGGGCAAGGTGCCGGTCCAGATCTCTCAGGTTGAAGACTTCATCGCCAAGAAGGTCGACCTGATCCAGATCAGCGTAAAGGACGAGAAGTCGCTGGCGCCCACTCTGGCCCGGGCCATAGAGGCCGGCATCCCCGTGGTGCTGACCGACCGCATGGTGGAGGGCGACAAGTGGACGGCGGCGGTCAAGGGCGACAACGTGTGGATCGGCCAGCAGGCCGCCAAGATGATGATCGAGCAGATAGGCGGCAAGGGCAACGTGGTCATCATCGAGGGCCTGCCGGGGACCACCACGGCTATCGAGCGCCTTGAGGGGTTCCACTCCGAGATCGCCAAGTACCCCGACATCAAGGTGCTGGGTAGCCAGCCGGGCAATTACAACCAGGCCGACTCCATGCGCGTCATGGAGAACTTCCTGACTGCCTTCGACAGGATAGACGGGGTCTACGCGCCCTCGGCCAACATGGCCTACGGTGCGGTCCGGGCCATCGCCGACGCCGGCCGCAAGGCCGAGGTCAAGTCCATCATCTCTGTCGACGGCGAGATGAACGAGATTAAGGAGATCATCAACGGCAACATCACCGGCACAGTGTCATACTCCAACGCCGCCGCCGTGGCCACCGAGGTGGCCTGGAGGATCCTCAAGGGTGAAAAGTATCCTGAGGTCATCCAGTACCGCGGCGTGGTCATCACACCGGCCAACGCCAAGGACTACTACAAGGAGGGGGCGTTTACCCTGGACGACGTGGTGTTCGCCCCCGGCTCGTTCACCCTGGAGGACGTGATGGCCAAGTCGGCCGTGTTCACCAAGGCCGAGTACCTGGCGCAAAAGGCCAAGAAGTAGCGGCGCAAAGCGGCGACGGAAGGCAGGCGGGGGGCGGGCCGGCCTGGCGGCCCGCCCCCAGTGCAGAAAACCACGAGGGGTTGGAGCCGTATGCCTAAGCCTGCTAGAGCGGTGGTGCTCCGCCGCGTAAAGGCGTGGGTCGCTGGCTATGACATATTCCTGGCGTTTCTGGGGCTGTTTGCCCTGGCCTCGCTGCTGTCGAGGACCTTCCTTACCCCCATCAACCTGTTGAACGTGGCGCGGCAGGTCTCGATCCTGGGCATCGCCGCGGCCGGCACGACCTTTGTCATCATCGGGGCCGGCATAGACATGTCCATCGGCGCCGTCATTGCGCTCACGAGCGTGGTCGTGGCCCTGCTCCAGAAGGTCCCCATCCTTTTGGTCTTCCTGGTTGTCATGCTTTTGGGCCTCCTGGTGGGCGGGATCAACGGGACCCTCGTCTCGCGCCTGGGGATGGACCCCTTCATTGTGAGCTTTGGCATGGGCGGGGTGGCCGAGGGCCTGGCGTTCACCTTCAGCGGAGGCCGCCCCGTTTTCATAGAGGTTCCGGCTTACCAGGTGCTCGGCTCCGGGCAGGTTTTGGGCGTACCCATACCCGTATGGATCTTCGCCACGGTGACGGTGCTGTGCTCGCTGGCCCTGTCGAGGACGCCCTTCGGGGTGTATGTGTACAGCATCGGCGAGAACCCCGAGGCGGCGTTCGTCGCCGGCATCAACGTCCGCATGATCCGGATGGCCACCTACCTCATTGGGGGCGCCTGTGCCGCGCTGAGCGGCTTCGTTCTGGCCGGCCGCATGACGACGGGGGACCCGGGCGTGGGCATGGGGCTCACGCTGGACGTGATCACCGCCGTGGTAGTGGGCGGTACCCAGCTTGAGGGGGGCGTGGGCAGCATCCCGCGCACGCTCATCGGCGCCCTCATGATAGGGATACTGAACAACATCACCAACCTGCTGGGAATAGGCATCTACTTTCAGATGATCCTCAAGGGCGTGCTCATCGTGGCCGCGGTGCTGTTGGGAAGGAGACGGAGGTAGTGCAGCCTGAGTGAGGGGTGTGGGCCATGCGCTCTTCGGCTCAGGGCAGGGCGGGCGTCTCGGGGGCTTCGGAGCTTTCCCCGGGCCGGGCCCGCAGCCTGGTGCGAACCTTGCTATCGGAGTATGACACGCTTTGGGCGCTGTTCATCCTGTGCTTTGTGTCGGCGCTGCTCTCCGACCGGTTCCTGACGCTTAAGAACATCTACAACATCCTGCTTCAGGCGTCGGCGGTGGGCACGGCGGCGGCCGGTGTGACGTTCGTAATCATCACCGGCGGCATTGACCTTTCCATAGGCTCCGTGTTTGCGCTGACCGGCATCGTGCTGGCCCGCTACGAGGACTACCCGCCGGCGGCGGTGATAGCGGGGGTGCTGCTGCTCGGCGCGTTCTGGGGCCTGGTGAACGGGACGCTGGTGTCCCGGTTCAGGATGCCCTCGTTCGTGACGACGTTCGGCACTGCCAACGTAATAGCGGCCTGCGCCTATATCCTGTGCGGGGGGCTGCCGCTGCACATAACTTCGCCTGTCTATCGCTTCCTGGGGAGCGGCAAGTTTCTCGGCCTCATTCCCATGCCCATCATCATCTATGCGGCAGCCCTCCTGCTTTGCAACCTCATCCTGAGCCGCACCGTCTTGGGCACCTATGTGTATGCCATGGGAGGCAACCAGCAGGCCAGCTACCTCTCGGGCATCAACGTGCCCGTCTTCCGCAACCTGGTGTGGGTGTTCGAGGGGGCGGTAGTCGCCCTGGGCGGCATCATCTACGCAGTGCGGCTGTATAACGCCGATCCCGGAATAGGCCCAGGGATCACGCTTGACGCTATAGCCTCGGTGGTGATCGGCGGCACCCCCTTTGAGGGCGGCTATGGGAGCATCTTCAGGACGCTGGTGGGGACCTTGATCATCGGTGTCCTGAACAACATATGCAATATCCTCAACATCTCACCGTTCTTGCAGATCAGCATCAAGGGCGCCGTTATCATACTGGCGGTGCTGATAACCAAGCGGCGGGTTACTTGAGGCAGGCGGGGTGAGACCATGGCTCAAGAGATCCTGCGGATGGAGAAGGTGTCAAAGCACTTCCCCGGGGTGGTGGCCCTCGATCGGGTGGACTTCGAACTGAGGGAGGGGGAGGTCCACGCCCTGCTGGGGGCCAATGGGGCCGGGAAGTCGACTCTGATGAAGATCCTGACCGGGGTCTACCCCAAGGACGCCGGCCGCATCTACCTCAGGGGCAGGGAGGTCACCATAGACAACCCCCGAAGCGCAATCAGCCTGGGAATCAACATCATCCACCAGGAGAGGACGCTGGCAGGCAACCTTACAGTGGCCCAGAACGTCATGCTGCAGAAGCTGCCCCGGGGGCGGGGGGTGAGGCGGCCGTTCGTGGACGTCGGGGTGCTCCACGCCGAGTGCAGGAAGTACCTGGCCATGCTGGGCTCCGCGATCCCTCCCCACGCCGTCACCAGCCAGCTCAGCGCCCCGGAGCAGCAGATCGTGGAGATCGCTAAGGCCCTGGCGTTTGCCGCTCAGGTCATCATCATGGACGAGCCCACCTCTTCGCTCACCCAGGGGGAGCAGAGCAAGCTGTTCGAAGTGGTGGGGGTGCTGAAGCAGCGCGGGAAATCTGTCATCTACATCACCCACCGCCTGGAGGAGATCTTCCACCTGGCTGACAGGGCTACCGTGCTGAGAGACGGCAGGGTGGTGGGGACCGTGGAGCGGCAGGAGTTTGCCTTTGACCTGTTCGTCCGCATGATCACCGGCCGGGAAACGGCGCGGGGCATAGAGTACCGGCCCACCACCCCGGGGGAGACGGTGCTCGAGCTCAGGGGGCTCACCACCAGCAAGCTCCGCAATGTGAGCTTAAGGGTGCGGGAGCGCGAGGTGGTGGGGCTCATCGGCCTGGTGGGTTCGGGGCGGACGGAGGTGGCGAGGGCCATCTTCGGGCTGGACCCGCGCTGGAAGGCGGGGGAGATGTGGGTAAGGGGCCAAAAGGTCAGGTCGAGCTCGCCGTCATCCGCCCTGGGGCTGGGGATCGGCCTGGTCCCGGAGGACAGGAAGCGCCAGGGGGTCATCCTCCGGCTCCCCCTGTTCACCAACGTTCTCCTGGTCCAGCTCCGCAGGCTGCACCGGCTGGGCTTTCACGCCTGGCGTCGGCAGCGCAGTTGCTACGACCGGGCGATCAAACGTTTCGGCATCGTCACCACCGGCCCGCGGCAGCTGGTCAAGTACCTGAGCGGCGGCAACCAGCAGAAGGTGGTGGTAGCCAAGTGGCTGCTCGCCAACCCCGGCTGCCTCATCCTGGATGAGCCCACCGTGGGGATCGACGTGGGGGCCAAGGCGGACATCCACCGGCTCATCCGGAACCTGGCCTCCGACGGCCTGGCCATCCTCCTCATCTCCTCCGAGGTGGAGGAGCTCATGGA
>JAIMBG010000102.1 GCA_023511555.1 Acetobacteraceae bacterium
ATTCACCAATGCCTGGGAAGGTGGGCCGAGCTGGAGTCGGACAAATCTCGAGCCGTCCAGCACTATCGGCAAGCGATCGAATTAGGGGACACTGACCTGCAAATACCGCATCGGCTGATTCGTCTGCTGTTGGACATAAAGCAACCTGCCGAGGCCGAGGCCGTGCTGCATCGCCTCCAACAACACGCGATGCTCCCCAGGGACAAGCAGCGATCCTTCTTGGCTCAAGTCGCACCACTTTTGCAGAGCGCCACGGTGCAGCAAATGGCGCTTCAATCGACGGACGAGGCGTCGGAGGATCCCCGACAGTGGATCTGGTTGGGAAAGATCCAGTGGGACACTGGAGACCGCCGTGCGGCCCTACAATCGTTCCAAACTGCTGTTGCCAAAGGCCGACATCTGGTTGAGACCTGGACCACCTGGATCGAGGCGTTGGTGGCCGATGGACAGACCAGTGAGGCGGAGCGACTCCTCGACCGAGCTAGCCGTGAGCTGCCTGCCGACCTGGCCCGCCGAGTCCGAACCGTTGGACTGGAACTCATGCAGAACTCGGACCAAGCGCTTGGTGAGTACCGCGCCATGTTCGCGTCTGACACGGTCGATCCCGTGTTATTGCGGCGGGGAATTCGGTTGTTTCTTGTTTCGGGTCGCAGCCGGGAGGCGATCGACATTTTGGAGAGCCTCTTGAAGAAGCCGAATTCGCTGAGCCGTGCGGACTTGGCTTGGGTTCGTCGCAACCTCGCGGTTCTGGGTATCGCCGATCGCACAGAGCAACAGTTCGCACGGGGTTTCGAGCTGCTGCGGCAAAATGAAGCGGAACTGGGTCCGAACATCGAAGACCTTCGGGCCCAAATCGTCCTTTGGACGCAACAACCGAATACGGGATCGGAACCGAAACCGCGACAGAAGGCGATCGAGGCTCTCGAGGAAATGATCCGCCAGGGTCAAGCCGGTCGAGAGGATCGCTTTGTTCTGGCGAAGCTGTACGACACCGAAGGGAATTGGGACAAAGCTGAGAGCCATTATCGTGCAGTGATGGTTGCTGATCCGAACAATCCCCTGCCCCGAGCCTATCTGATTCGCCGATTGCTGCACCGGGGGAAGCTCGCGGAAGTCCCCGAGCTGTTGCAGCAGCTGGAAAAACTTGGGCCAAACCCTGCGTTGCTTGCCGGTTTGCGTTCCCGGTACCTGTTCCGATCGGGTCAAAGCGCCGGAGTGTTGGAATATCTTTCGACCTACGTTCGCTCCGCCGAGAAGCCGGCTGACGAGATGCACCGCGCCTTTGTGGCTGGTTCGCTGTTAGACGAGTTTGTACGGATGGGGACACAGTTGGCAGCGGAGGAACGCTTTCGCCTCAGAGAGGCCTCCCTGCGTCATTATGAGAAGAGCAGTCGCTTGCATCCCGAGGCGGTGGTCCGCATGGTCGGTCTGTGGAGCCGCACGGGACAGCGGGCAACAGCCCTACGATGGCTCCGCGACCCCCGCATGAAGATCCCGATCCAGGTTCGTGCCTCGGCGGAGATTGCATCCCTTCGCGACGCCCACGCCGATGACTCGGAGTGCCGACAAGTCGAGCAATGGCTGAAAGAGGCTGCCAAGCAACATCCCGATGTCGATCTCGACATGCATCGGGCCGAACTCGCGGAGCTTCGCCACGAATTCGGCCAGGCTGCCGAACTATATCGCAAGGTGCTACAACGACATCCGGACCATGTTGCCGCGTTGAACAATCTTGCCTGGGTCTTGGCCCATGAAAGCCCCTCAGCCGAAGCGCTGCAACTGGTCCAACGGGCGATTTTGCTCGCCGGTCCCATAGCCGACCTGCTCGATACACGCGCCCGGGCATATTTAGCACTGGGGCGGGCGATCGAAGCGATTCAAGATCTGGAAGACGCCTTGGCAGATGCGCCCACCGCGATGCGGTACTTCCACCTGGCAATGGCTCACGATCGAGTCGGCAATGCCTCGGCCGCGCAAGACGCCCTCCGCTCCGCCCTGGACAGGGTGCCCGGCATCGGCCCCCGGCGGAGGCGGGAGCTGCTGCGCCGCTACGGCTCGCTGGAGGCCATGGCCGGGGCGGGGGTGGAGGAGCTGGCGGGGGTGCCGGGGATGACCCGGGCGGCCGCGGCGCGGCTCAAGGAGGCGCTGGCCCAGGCGGAGGGGCAGGGGCACGCGCAGGCAGAGCAGCCGCAGGGGCGGGGCGGCGGCCCGGCGGGCAGCGGCGGCAGCAGTAACGGGGCCAACGCTACCGGCGCGGGCTGCAGACGGCCTTCCCGGCAGGGCCCCGGGACCGCCTCCGGCTGAGCCCCTATCCCCGGAACCGTGATGTGCTATGGGCCCCTGGCCGCCCAAAGGCCGGGGGCCCTCGGCTTTTGGACCGCTGATGGGGCGGCGGGGGGAACCGCCCTTCTCTGACCCGGAGGGGGCACCGCCAAAAAACTCAACCGCTTCCATTGCATTTGCTGAGTCGCATATTGACAAAATGAAAGTTTGGGTTTAAAATCAAACCAGAGGGCGGTACTGGTTCACTTGGTGCCTGGTGCCTGCTCTTTAGGGGAGGTGGTTGGATGGGCGATGGGTTCGGGGCGCCCCGTTTCACTCTTCCGGCGCGCTGCCCGGCGTGCGGGGGGGAGATGGAGGTGGCTCGCTACCACTGCCCGGCTTGCGACACCAGTCTGGAGGGCCACTTCGCCGGCTGCCGCTTCTGCCTGCTGGACTCCGACCAGCGGAGGCTGGTGGAGGTTCTGCTCCAGGCGAGGGGCAACCTGAGGGACGTGGAGAGGGAGCTGTGCATCTCCTATCCCACGGTGCGGGCCAGGCTGGACGCGGCGCTGGCCGCGCTGGGCCTGGCGCCCTCCGCGGCGATGCCGGCCGAGGGCCAGGGCAGCGAGGGGTGGCAGGCCCCCCCGCCGTCCGGTCCCGGCGAGGCGGAAGATGAGGCGGCAGCCGCCCGGAAGAGGGAGGTTCTGGAAGCCCTGGACAGGGGCGAGATCGCGGTAGAGGAGGCCCTGCGCCGCCTCCGGCGGGGAGGGCGGTAGGGTCGGTTGAGCGGGCCTCGGACGGGCCCGGCTGCCGCTGGGCTCCGCGGGGCCGGCCGCCCCCGGTCGCCCGGCTGCCGACCGGCGCTAAAGGGCGACCGGCGTCGGGCGGCGGCCCGCGGACGGCACCGTAAGGGCCCGGCGGCCCGTGCCCCGCATCGGCTTGAGGCACGTGACGGATTCAAACTGCCTGCGCCGGGAGTTCGGCGCTGGAGGTGGAGGGCGATGGCTGCGGAAGGGGCGGAAGAGGAGCGCCTGATGGTGCTGAGGATGCTGGAGGCGGGCAAGATCACGGCCGCTGAGGCGGCGGAGCTGCTCAAGGCCCTGGGCCATGCGGGGCGCCCTGCGCCGCCGCACTGGCCGCCGGGCGAGGCGTGGGAGATGCATCGGGGCGGCTTTCACCGCCCCCGCCTGGGGCGGGGGATAAAGGCGCTGGTGCGGGAGGTGGTCGACTTCCTGCCCTTCGACGTGGGCCCCCTAGTCGGGCCGTTTGAGGGCCGGTCGTACCGGTTCCAGGAGGCGGTGGAGGGGGCGTTTGCTCCCGGTGCCGGGACGATAAGGCTGGACGTCAAGGGGGGCAGGGCCCTGGTGCTCAGGGCTTGGGACCAGCCCGGGTTCAAGGTGCTCCTCAACCGGCGGGCTTTCGGGGAGGACGAGGAAGATGCCAGGCGCAACGCGGCGGAGCTGGGGGGGGTCCGCTACGGCAAGGACTTCCTGGAGATCGACGCCGGCCGCAGCCTGTGGGGGCGGATGGCAGTAGAGGCCTGGCTTCCTGCCTCGTTCACCTACGACGCCCAGGTGAGGTCGAGAAACGGCCGCGTGGAGGTGGAGGGGCTGAGCTTCGGCCGGCTGGAGGCGGGGACCCACAATGGCCGGGTACGCCTCGACGGCTGCCGCGCCTGCAGCGCCGATGCGTTTGCCACCAACGGCTCGATATGGGCGCGGGTGAGCGCAGAGCGGTTCAGCGCCATGGCGGGGAACGGCAGCGTGATGCTGGAGCCGGGAACGGACCGGAGCGGGGAGTATCGGGTGCGCAGCCACAACGGCAGCATTGAAGTGCTGCTGCGACCAGGGCCGGGGGTGGGCTACCGGGTGGAAGCCCAGACCTCGCTGGGCCGGGTGCGCTGTGAGGACCTGCCCGACCTGGAAGTGGAGCGGCAGAGGACGGGGGTGGTGGGGGACTGGCTGCTCTGCCGGACGCACGGCTTCGATCAGCAGCCGGTGAAGGTGTCGGTGTCGGCGATGTCGTCCCGGGGCCGGGTGCGCCTGGGCTGCGCCGGCGCCGGCCCCGGTCCGGGGAGCTGGCAGGCCGGACCGCAGGGCGAGCCCCCCGCGCAGCCCCCCTCGGGGCCCTCCGCCGGGCAGGGCGGGGCGGGGCCGGAGGCCCCTCCGCCGGAGCAGCCCGGCGCTGGGGGTGAGGCCTGATGCACCGCAGGCGGGGCTGGAGGTTTGGGGGCCGCCGGTTTCCTCCCATAGCCGGCGCCTCGGGCGAGGGCGGGCCGGGGCACGAGGAGCGGCTGCGCATCCTGAAGATGGTGGAGTCCGGGAAGCTGAGCGCCGCTGACGCCGTCAAGCTCCTCGAGGCCCTGGAAGGGCCCGCCGGGCCGGGTCCATGGCGCTGGCCGGGGGGCGGCCGGGGTCCCAGGGCGCGGGCGGCCATGGGGGCCGCCATCGGGGCGTCGGCGGACGGACCGCGCCGCTGGGTGCGGGTGCGGGTCCAAGACCTTAAGACCGGAAGGCCGCGCCTCAACCTGCACCTGCCCATGGGCCTGGTGAACGTGGCCCTGGGCATCGCTGGCCGGTTCGCCCACTGGGGGCTGGATGAGGAGCTCAGCCTGGAGGCGCTGCTGGAGAGCATCCGCTCCGGCGCGCAGGGCAAGCTGATCGACCTGGAGGATGAGGAGGAGGGCGTGCGCCTGGAGATACTGGTGGAGTGAGGCCCGTCCATGTGCTCGGGGGTTGCCTGGCAAGGGGGCGCCGGAGGGCGCCCCCTTTCAGCAGGGATATGGGCGGTGCCCATGGAAATGAGTTCCCCGGACAAGCGCCCTGACGGCCGGGCCTGACGCCGGGGCGGCGCGGCGCCCGGGCCGCGTGCTGGGGGGATGGTGCAGGCACGATGCGCGTGATGGTTGCTCCGGGTGCGTTCAAGGGGAGCCTGAGCGCCCTGGAGGCTGCCCGGGCCATGGAGGCCGGGGTGCTGAGGGCCGTGCCCGGCTGCCGGGTGGTCCGGGTCCCGCTGGCCGACGGGGGCGAGGGCACCGTCACCACCCTGGTGGCGTCCGTGGGCGGCCAGATGGTGGCGCGGGAGGTGACCGGCCCGCTGGGGACCAAGGTGCAGGCCTACCTGGGCCTGCTCACCGGGACCGGCACCGGCGTGGTGGAGGCGGCGCAGGCGGCGGGGCTCACGCTGGTTCCGCCCGGCAGGGCCAACCCCATGAGGACCACGAGCTATGGGGTTGGCGAGCTGATGCGGATGGCGCTGGACGCGGGCTGCGGGCGCCTGGTGGTAGGGCTGGGGGACAGCGGCACCGTGGACGGCGGCCTGGGGGCGCTACAGGCCCTGGGGGCGCGCTTCCTCGACGGCCGGGGCGAGCTGCTCAAGGCGGGCGGCGGGGAGCTGGCCCGGCTGAGGAGCCTAGATCTCTCCGGCCTCGACCCCCGCCTGGCCCGCACCCAGATAGTCCTGGCCGTCGATGTGGACAACCCGCTGCTGGGGCCGCGGGGTGCAGCCCGGGCCTTTGGGCCCCAGAAGGGGGCCACCCCCGGCCAGGTGGAGGAACTGGAGCGGGGGCTTGCCGAGCTGGCCCGGGTCATCGAGGCACAGACCGGCCGGAAGGTGGGCGACCTGCCGGGCGGGGGGGCTGCCGGGGGCCTGGGGGCCGGCCTGGCGGGCGTGCTGGGGGCGCAGGTCCGCAGCGGGGCTGACCTGGTGCTGGAGGCCACCGACCTGGGGCGGCGGCTCGGTGGGGTGGACCTGGTGCTCACCGGCGAGGGCCGCCTGGACAGCCAGACCCTCCGGGGGAAGGTGGTGCTGGGGGTGGCGGCCCGGGCCCGCCGGGCGGGGGTGCCGGTGGTGGCGGTGGTGGGCTCCCTGGGGGAGGACGCCGCCCCGCCGGCCGAGTATGGCCTGGACGCAGTGTTTTCGGCCTGCCCCGGCCCCGTTCCCCTGGCCCAGGCCATGGAGCACGCCAGGGAGCTGCTGGCTGGGGCAGTGGAGCAGGTTATGAGGGTTCTGGCCCTGGGCCGGCGGTTGGGCCAGCCCCGGACGTAGAACGGGGGCTCCAGCGGCCGGGGCCCGCGGGTCGCGGATGGATTGCCGCCCGCCTTTCCTGGGGGCCCCGGGCGCGGGAGGGCCGGAGGGGAGGGTGGAGCCTTGCTGCGGGAGCACGGGGGGGAGCGGCCCCGGCTGGGAAGCCGGGTGTTCGTGGCCCCCGGCGCCGAGGTGATCGGCCGGGTGGAGCTGGGGGACGGGTGCAACGTGTGGTTCGGGGCGGTGCTGCGGGGGGACCTGGAGTGGATCCGGGTGGGCCCCGGCACCAGCATTCAGGACGGCTGCGTACTCCACGCCGACCGGGGCCTTCCCCTGGAGGTGGGGAAAAACTGTGTGGTGGGGCACGGCGCCGTGCTCCACTCCTGCCGGGTGGAGGACGGCTGCCTGGTGGGGATGGGGGCGGTGGTGCTCGACCGGGCGCGGGTGGGCCGGGGCAGCGTGCTGGGGGCGGGGGCGGTGGTGCCCGAGGGCGCCGAGATACCTCCGGAGAGCGTAGCGGTGGGCGTCCCCGCCCGGGTAGTTAGGCCCGCCACCCCGGCCGACGCCGCGGCGGTGAGCCTGAGGGTGGAGATCTACCGGCGTCTGGCCGCCTCTTACGGGCCGGGCGAGGGGTGTTGAGGATGTACTGGGAACAGCCGGGGGAAGCCAACACCGAGGCGACGCTCAAGGCCGCCCTGGCCCGCGCACGGGAGCTGGGCGCGGAGCACCTGGTGGTGGCCTCCAACACGGGCCGCACCGTGGAGCGGCTGCTCGACCTGGGGGTGCCCCCGGGGACCGCGGTGGTGTGCGTGACGCACCAGGTGGGGTTTGCCAGCCCGGGCCAGGACGAGATGGGCCAGGAGGTCCGCGAGCGCCTCCGCGCCCGGGGGGTTAAGCTGCTGACCGCCACCCACCTCATGGCGGGGATAGAGCGGGCGGTGAGCCGCAAGTTCGGGGGGCTCTACCCGGGCGCCCTGGTCGCCCAGGCGCTCAAGCTGCTGGGCGAGGGGGTCAAGGTGGCGGTGGAGGTGGCGGTGATGGCCCTGGACGCCGGGCTCATCCCGCACGGCCGGGAGGTGGTGGCCGTCGGCGGCAGCGGCCGGGGCGCGGACGCCGCGCTGGTCGTCGTCCCGGCCCACTCGCACGACTTCTTTTCCACCGAGGTGAGGGAGATCATCTGCAAGCCCCGGCGGCGCTAGGCGGGGCCCCGGGGGGCCGATGGCCGGGGACCGGCCCCGCGCGGCGCTGGTCCTGCCCCGGGGGGTTTTCTCCCCGCGGCGGGGGTGGCATAATAGACGTGGGGGAGCCTGCCCCGTGGCCGGCTCGGGGGGTGAGAGATTGAGGGTCATCCTTTACACCGGCAAGGGCGGGGTGGGCAAGACCGCGATGGCGGCCGCCACCGCCATCCGGGCGGCGGACCTGGGGCACCCCACCCTGGTGGTCAGCACCGACGCCGCCCACAGCCTGGCCGACGCCCTGGGGCGGGAGCTGGGGCCCGAGCCCCTCGAGGTGGCAGCCCGGCTGTGGGCCCAGGAGATTGACCCCCTGGTCGAGATGGAGCGGGCCTGGGGGCAGATCCGGGAGTACCTGGGCCGGCTTTTCGCCTGGCAGGGGTTCAGCCAGGTGATGGTGGAAGAGCTCACTGTGTTCCCGGGGATGGAGGAACTGTTCAACCTCCTCCGCATAGAGGCCCACGCCGAAGACGGGCGGTACCAGGTGCTGGTGGTCGACTGCGCGCCCACCGGCGAGACGCTCAGGCTCCTCAGCTACCCCGACGTGTTCCGCTGGTGGATGGAACGCCTCTTCCCTCTCCAGCGGCGGGCCATGAAGGTGCTGCGCCCGGTGGCCCAGCCGATCATCAGGGTGCCCCTGCCGGGGGACGAGGTGTTTGCCGCGGTGGACGCCCTGTTCCGCCGGGTGCTGCGCACCCAGGCGCTGCTCACCGACCCCTCCGTGACGTCAGTGCGTCTGGTCGTCAACCCCGAAAAGATGGTGATCCGGGAGGCGGAGCGCAGCTTCACCTACCTGAGCCTGTTCGGGTTCCTGGTGGACGCGGTGGTGGTGAACCGGGTGCTTCCCGCGGCGGTGGAGGACTCCTACTTCGACCGCTGGAAGCAGGTCCAGGGGGAGTACTGCCGCGGCGTGGAGGAGTACTTCGCCCCTGTGCCGGTGCTTTATGTGCCCCTGTTTGAGGAGGAGGTGGTGGGGCCCGGCCCGCTGCGCAGGATGGGCGAGTCCTGCTTCGGCCAGGGCGACCCCGCCCGCTTCCTCATCAGCCGCCGCCCCCAGACCGTCACCCGCGAGGCGGACGGTTACGTGCTCCACCTGCTGCTGCCGGCGGTGGAGAAGGGGCGGCTCCGCCTGAGACAGAAGGGGGAGGAGCTCACCCTGGGGGTCGGAGGGTTCAGGCGCCACCTGATCCTGCCCCGGGCCCTGGCCAACCTGGAGGCCGCCGGCGCCAGCCTGGAGGGCCAGGTGCTCCGGGTGAGGTTCAGGGAGCCCGGGGCGGAGACGGGAGGTGAAGGCGGTGGAGGCAAAGACTGAGGGGCGGCCCGGGCCGGGCGGGGAGTACCCGCCCTGCCCCCTGGGCCTCTGGTGTGCGGCTCGAGAGGACATGTGGGCCCGCCTGCTGGGGTTTCTGCCCCGGGACTTCAGGCACCACCTGCTCCAGGCCCGCCGGGAGATGCTGCTCGCGGCCCGCAGCCTGGTGGACGGTATGATCCAGGTCCAGGACAGGCTGGAGTCGAGGCTGGAGCGGGGGCTGGATCAACCGGGCCGGGAGATAAGGGTGGAGTAGGCGGGCAGGTTTCGGGGGG
>JAIMBG010000103.1 GCA_023511555.1 Acetobacteraceae bacterium
TCTTGCTGCTCTTGCCCCGGCTGGGAGGCCTGGTGGCACTGGCGCCCGTGTTCAGCGGCCGCTACGTGGCGGCGGCCAAGGTGGGCCTGGCCCTGGTTCTGGGGATGGTGCTGCTACCGGTAGTGAAGGTTCCGGAGGAACTCCCCCAGACCCCGGCGGGCCTGGCGGTCACCGTGGGCGCGGAGCTGCTGGTGGGCCTGGCCATGGGCTACGCCACCATGCTGGTGTTCACCGCCGTCCAGGTGGCCGGCCAGATGCTAGACATGCAGATGGGGTTTGGCATCGTGAACGTCATCGACCCCCAGTTCGGCACCCCGCTCCCCCTGGTGGGCAACTTCCTTCAGGTGCTGGCCCTTTTGGTGTTCCTGCTGATGGACGGGCACCACTTGGTGCTGTCTGCTCTGGTGGGGAGCTACCGGGCCATACCGCTGGGTGGCGGGGTGTGGCGGGGTGACCTTCTGGGGGTGCTCACCGACCTCTTTGCCCAGATGTTCAATACTGCGGTGGCGATCGCCGTGCCTGTGCTGGGGGCGCTGTTCCTGGTGAACCTGGCTCTGGGCATCGTCTCGCGGACGCTCCCCCAGATGAACGTGTTTGTCATTGGCCTGCCCCTGGGAATCATCGCCGGCACGGCGGTGCTGGCCCTGGCGCTGCCCTTCCTGGTGGTGGTGGTGCGGCAGCTCGTCGAGGTCATGGGGGTTGGGCTGGCGAGGGTGGTGGGGGTGATCAGGCCATGACCGCCGGAGAGTGGGCGCTGGACCTCCAGCTCTTTGCCGAGGAGAAGCAGGAAGAACCCACCTGGCGGAGGCGGCAGGAGGCCAGGAGAAAGGGGCAGGTGTTCCGCAGCCTGGAGGTCACGTCGGTGGGTATCCTGGTGGCCGGCTTCCTGGCGGTGCGCTGGCTGGGGCCCGGCATCTGTCGGGAGCTGACGGGTTTTCTGCGCCACTGCCTCTCCCTGCCCGGGGTGGCGGTGGGGCCGGGTGGCGCCAGCCGGCTAGCGGTGGACGCGGTCGGGGTCTTCGTCCGAGCGGCTCTCCCGGTCTTGGGCCTGGCGTTCCTGGCGGGGACGGTTGCGAACCTGGGGCAGGTGGGCGTGGTGTTCACCCCGCACCTGCTCGCCCCGGACCTGGGCCGGATAAACCCCGCGGTGGGTCTGGCGCGGATGTTCTCCCGCCGGGCCGTGATGGACCTGCTCAAGGCGGGGGTCAAGGTGGCGGCTGTGGGTGGAGTCACCTACTTCACTCTGGCCGGGGTGGGGCGGGAATTGCCGGCGCTATGCCAGCTCGACGTGGGCGAGGCGGCGGGCCGAGTGGCCGGCATGGCCTGGACGGTGTTCTGGCGCGCCAGCCTGGCCCTTTTCGCCCTGGCCATGTTCGACTACCTGTACCAGCGGTGGGAGCATGAGTTGAAGCTGAGGATGAGCCGGGAGGAGCTCAAGGAGGAACTAAAGGAGACCGAGGGCCATCCCCAGATCAAGGGCCGCATCCGCCGGGCCCAGCACCAGTTGGCCCGGCGCCGGATGCTGTCCGAGGTAAAGCGTGCCGACGTGGTGGTGACGAACCCGGTTGAGTTCGCCGTGGCGCTGCGCTACGACATGGAACGGATGGCGGCGCCGGTAGTGGTGGCCAAGGGCCGCGGGCTGCTGGCGGAGCGGATCCGGGCCATAGCTCTGGAAGCAGGGGTGACGGTGGTGCCCAACCCTCCGCTGGCCCAGGCGCTGTTCTGGGCGGTGGAGGTGGGGCGGGCCATTCCCGTTGAGCTGTACCAGGCGGTGGCGGAGGTGCTGGCCTACGTATACCGGCTGAAGCGCAGGGTGGGCGCCGCAGGAAGCCCGGCCGCAGGAAGCGCAAGGAGGGGATAGACCATGCCGGCCAAGTCCTGGACGATGCGGGTCCTCCGCCACAGCGACATACTGATCGCGGCGGCAGTCATCTTCATGGTGGTCATGATGGTCGTGCCGCTGCCCCCGATGCTGCTGGATCTCCTGCTCTCGGTCAACCTCACGGGCGCGCTGGTGATCCTGCTGCTGACCATGTACACCGGCCAGCCCCTTGAGTTCTCCGTGTTCCCCTCCCTCCTTCTTGTGACCACGCTGTTCAGGCTGGCTCTCAACGTATCCTCCACCCGCCTCATCCTGCTGCAGGGGTATGCGGGGCAGGTGATTCAGAGGTTAGGCGAGTTCGTAGTCGGGGGCAACCCGGTGGTAGGGTTCGTGGTGTTCTGCATCCTGGTGGTGATCCAGTTCATTGTCATTACGCGGGGCGCAGAGCGCGTGGCCGAGGTGGCGGCCCGCTTCACTCTGGACGCCATGCCGGGCAAGCAGATGAGCATCGACGCCGACCTCAACGCCGGGCTGATCACGGAGGGCGAAGCGCGGGCGCGGCGCCGGGACATTGAGCGGGAGGCCGACTTTTACGGCGCCATGGACGGTGCCAGCAAGTTCGTAAAGGGCGACGCCATCGCCGCGGTGATTATCACGGTGATAAACCTCATAGGAGGGTTCTGCGTCGGCGTTCTGGGCCGGGGGCTAAGCTTCCAGCAGGCGCTGGAGCAGTATGCCCTGCTCACGGTAGGTGACGGCCTGGTCTGCCAGATACCGGCGCTCTTGATCTCCACGGCCACAGGCATTGTGGTGACCCGGGCAGCGTCCGAGACCAACATGGGCCGGGAAGTGACCGGGCAGATCCTTTCCCAGCCGAGGGTGCTGGCGGTGGCGGCCGGCCTTCTGTTCGTGCTGTCGCTGATCCCCGGCCTGCCCAGGCTACCGTTCTTCCTTCTGGCGGGCATGTCCGGGGGGCTGGCCTACACGCTCCAGCGCTCGGCCCGCGAAGCCACCAAGGAGCGGGAGGCGCAGGCGCGGAGGGAGGAGCAGGAGCGGCTGAGACAGCCGGAAAACGTCTTCAGCCTGCTGCAGGTGGATCCGCTGGAGGTGGAACTGGGGTACGGGCTGGTGGGGTTGGCGGGGGGCGCGGAGGGCGGCGACCTTCTGGAGAGGGTGGTTATGATCCGCCGCCAACTGGCCCTGGACCTCGGCCTGGTGCTGCCGCCGGTGAGGATAAGGGACAACATGAGCCTTCCGCCCAACACCTACGTGGTCAAGCTCAAGGGGGTGAAGGTGGCGTCGGGGGAGCTCATGGCGGACCGGCTCCTGGCCATGAGTCCCGGCGGGGCCGAGGCGCCGCTTGAGGGCCTCGCTACCCGGGAGCCGGCGTTCGGCATGGAGGCGCTGTGGATCACTCCCCAGCAGCGGGTCCAGGCCGAGGCCGCCGGCTACACCGTGGTTGACCCGGCGTCCGTGATGGCCACCCATCTGGTTGAGGTGATAAAGGCACACGCTCACGAGCTCCTCAGCCGCCAGGACACCAGGAAGCTGCTTGACGCGGTGAAGGCCTCGAACCCGGCGGTGGTGGAGGACCTCGTCCCGGAGATCCTCACCCTGGGCGAGGTCCAGGCCGTGCTGCAGAACCTTCTGGCCGAGCGGGTGCCCATCCGCGACCTGGTCACCATCCTGGAGACCCTCGGCGACCGGGCCCGGGCCACGAAGGACCCCGACTTGCTGACGGAGTATGTGCGCCAGTCGCTGTCTCGGGCCATCACCGCCCGCTTTGCCGAGGGCGGCTGCATAAAGGCGCTGGTGACCGCGCCGGAGGTGGAAGAGGAGATCCTCAAGGCGATAAAGGTGACCGACCGCGGATCCTACCTGGCACTCGCGCCGGAGGCCGCTGAGGGCCTGTCCCGGTCGCTGGCGCGGAACCTGGAGCGGGTCACGGGGCAGGGGCTGGATCCCATAGTGCTGTGTTCGGCCGGGGTGCGACCGTACCTGCGCCGGCTGGTGGCGAGGGCCTTCGCCCGGGTGGCGGTGCTCTCTTACCCGGAGCTTGAGCCCCACGTCAGGATAGAGTCCTTGGGGGTGGTGAGGCTGCGTGAAGATTAAGCGGTATCTCGCCGGGTCGCTTCCCGAGGCCATGGCACTGGTCAGACAGGAGCTGGGCCCGGATGCCATAATCCTGGGCACACGCCGGCTCAAGGTGGGCGGCATCATGGGGATGTTCGGCCGGCGGGTGACCGAGGTCACCACGGCAAGCGGCCCGATCACGAGTCCGGGCGCGGCGGCCCCGGGCCCCTCAAGGGTCGTCACGCCCCAGGCGGCGGGGGTGTCGCTGCCGGCGGCGGCGCGGCCGCTCAGGCCGGAGGCGGCGCCGGGGCGGGCTCTCCGGGCGTCCGCCGTGCCGGAGCGGACCCGCGGGCCAGGGGAGGCCGGGGATCGGGAGCTGGCGCCCGTAGTGCGCCCCGGCCGGGCGTCGTCTTTCGGGGGCGGGCCGGGCGCGCGGCCGTTCATCCCGGCTGGGCCCCGGACGGAGCAGTGGGGCTCCTCCGGCGCCGCCCCCGACCTCGGCCGCATCCCTGCCTGCCGGCCCATCCGCCCCGGGGGGCGCTGCCCCCAGGTGGTGACCCTGGTGGGGCCCAGCGGCTGCGGCAAGACCACCA
The DNA here is from genome assembly GCA_023511555.1 of Acetobacteraceae bacterium. Taxonomy (GTDB): domain Bacteria; phylum Bacillota; class Sulfobacillia; order JAIMBG01; family JAIMBG01; genus JAIMBG01. The sequence goes on from JAIMBG010000103.1 coordinate 4,489, forward strand.
CCGCGGTCAAGCTGGCGGGGCTGCTTTCGCGGGGCCGGGGCCTCAAGGTGGCGCTGGTGGGCCTGGACGTCAGGGTGGAGCATGGCGGGCACCGCCTCCGGGCCGTGGGCCGGGCGCTCGGTGTGGAGGTGAGGAACGCCTGCACGGCGGGGGAGCTGGGTGCAGTTATCGAGGAACTGGAGGATCGCGACGTGGTGCTGGTGGACACGCCGGGGCTGAACTTCCGGGATCCCCGGGCGCTCCAAGAGCTCGGCGCCCTGCTGGAGGGCGGCGGAGGTGAGGTGCACCTGGTGCTGGCACTCAACCTGGCCGAGGGAGAGGCCCGCCAGGCTGCCCAGGCGTTTTCCCGCCTGGGGTTTGACCGGCTGATCTTCACCAAGGCTGACGAGGCTCAGGGCTACGGGCTCATGTTCAGCCTGGCGGGGGAGGTGGGCGTTCCGGTGTCTTACGTCTGCAGCGGGCAGCGGGTACCGGAGGACATAGAGGAGGCGACGCCGGCCGGCCTGGCGGCGCTGCTGGTGGGCAGCGTGGCCTCCGCGGCCGCTGCCTGGGGGGGGTAGGCCGTGGCGCCGGAGTGGAAGCGCTTGTCCGTGCTTCAGCCGGTGGCGCTGGAGGTACTGGAGGGCGACTGGGCGGGCCGGTATACCAGCGTCGTGTCGGACCTGGAGGGGGGCTGGCTGGCCGTGGCCACCCCCACCCGCCAGGGCCATCTCATCCGGCCTCGAATCGGGACGAGGGTGGCGGTGGAGCACAGCCGTCCTGACGGGGTATACCGGATAGTGGCCCAGGTGGCCCGGGTGGAGGAAACCCCCCTGGACCACATCTGGCTGGGCAGCCCCGAGTCGGTCCAGCGGACGCAGAGGCGAGGGTTCGTGCGGCTCAAGCTGCTGCTGCCCCTCACCTACGAGGTGGTGTCGGAGAAGGCGGCGGTCCCGCGGAGGCGGCAGGTGGCCCGCCCGCTGGGGGCCGGGAGGCAGGTGGTGAGCCTGCCACCGCACCGCCTCCAGGGCCACACTCGCGACCTGAGCGCGGGAGGGGCGCTGCTCGTCCTTTCTGGGCCGCTGAAGGTCGGAGCGGAGCTGGACCTGGAGATACCGCTGGCCTCGGGCCCTCCGCTGAGGACCCGAGCCGAGGTGCTCAGGGTGAGGCCGGTCTCCAGGGGGACGGGGGCGGGGGGTCGGGCCAGGGAGGCAGGGGAGGGCAACGTGGAGGCGGCGGTGAGGTTCCTAGGCCTGGAAGACCGGGAGCGCGACCGGATAGTAGCCTTCCTGTTCGATCAGGAGGTAAAACTCAGGCAGAAGGGTCTGGCCTAGGACGGGAAGGTGAGCCAGCATGGCGCAGGCGGCGGCCCTGCGGAACGAGCGCGACCTGTGGCTGGAATACAAGCGCAACGGCTCCAGCGAGGCTCGGGAGTCGCTGATACTGGGTTTCGCGCCCCTGGTTAAGTACGTGGCAGGGCGGCTCATGATGGGTCTGCCCTCCCACGTGGAGGTCAACGACCTCATCAGCTACGGGATCTTCGGGCTGCTGGACGCCATGGAGAAGTTCGACCCCGATCGCGGGGTGAAGTTTGAGACCTACGCCGTGGCCCGCATCAAGGGCGCCATCCTGGATGGGCTCAGGGCCTGGGACTGGGTGCCGCCGTCGCTGCGGAGGCGGGCCCACGAGGTGGAGGAGGCGTACGCCCGCCTGGAGCAGAAGCTGGGCAGGAACGCCACCGATCAGGAGGTGGCGGAGGCCCTCCAGGTGGACCTGGCCGAGTTCCACCGCATCCTGGCCGATTTGAGCCGGGCCAACCTGGCTTCCCTGGACGACCTCTGGTCGCGGGCCGACAGGGAGGAGGGCGGCCGGCCCGCCAGCGAGGTTATCCAGGACGAGGGGGCGCCGGACCCGGCTGCGGTGGCGGAGTTCGAGGACATGAGGCGGCTGGTGGCCGAGGCCGTGGCGGCCCTGCCGGAACGGGAGCGGCTGGTCGTCACCCTGTACTACTACGAGGGGCTGACGGTGAAAGAGATCAGCGAGGTGCTCCACGTCACCCCTTCTCGCATCTCCCAGCTCCACTCCCGGGCGGTGATGAGGCTGCGGGGCAAGCTGTGCCGCCTCAAGGAGCACCTGGTGTAGGCGGTGGGCGAGGATGGAGATGGACGGCTCCCCGGAGCAGGGCACCTGGTACTGGGTTCTGGGACCCGCAGGTGTGGGTCTGGTCGTGCTACCCCCCGCCGGCGGCTGGGGCCGGGCCACCGCCGCCGCGGTGCTGGAGGGGCTTGGCGCCGCGGGCATTCGGGATGTCGACGAGGCGCGGGTGGTGGAGGCGGTGCAGGCTGCTAGCGGAGAGTCCGTGACCGTGGCGCCGCCGCAACAGCCGCGGCCCCGGGATGGCTGGATGGCTGTGGCGGTGGACCTCGACGGCATGCGGGCGCAGGTCAGGGTATTCCCTCCCCAGGGAGGCCGGCCGCTTACGGTGGTTAAGGCCGAGGGCGTCCTGCGGCTGGCCGGGGTGAGAGCCGGCATCGACCGCCGCAGCCTGGCCGAGGCAGTGGAGGCTTGCGACCCCCTGCACCCCGTGGTGGTGGCCCGCGGGGTGCCGCCGCAGGACGGCGAGGATGCCCAGGTGGAGTTTCACTTCCGGGTGCGGGAGGGCCCGCTCCGCCCCGCCGAGACTGAGGACGGGCGTGTCGACTTCTACAACCTCAACCTCGTGGAGAACGTCAAGGCCGGCCAGGTCCTGGCTACCAAGACCCCGGCCCGGCCGGGGAGGCCCGGCTACAAGGTAACGGGCGAGGAGCTCCCCGCCCGGCCGGGGAAGGACGTGGGGCTGTCCGCGGGCCAGAACGTGGCGGTGAGCCCCGATGGGCTCACGCTCACGGCAGCCAAGGACGGCCACGCCTTCCGGGGGCTGCAGGGCCGGGTCACGGTTCTGCCCGTATTCGAGGTCCGGGGCAACGTGGATCTGTCGACGGGCAACATAGACTGCGTGGGGTCGGTAGTGGTGCGGGGGAACGTGGAGAGCGGCCTCAGGGTCGTGGCCCAGCGCGACGTGGAGGTCTACGGCTGCGTGGACGGCGGGATGGTAAGGGCCGGGGGCGACGTCCTGGTCAAGCGCGGCATCCAGGGGCGCGGCCGGGGCGGGGTGGAGGCCCAGGGCAACGTGAGCGCGCTGTTTGTGCAGAACGCCCGGGTCTCGGCCGGCGGGCGGGTGGAGGTCGGCGAGGCCATCATGCACAGCCAGGTAGTGGCGGGGGAGAAGGTAGAGGTGCGGGGGCGCAAGGGCCTCATCGTTGGAGGCATGGTCAGGGCTGGTGAGGAGGTCTCTGCCCGGGTGGTGGGCTCGCCATACTCTACGCCCACTCAGATCGAGGTGGGGGTTGACCCCCGGTCACGCCAGGAGCTTGCCGAGCTGCTGAAGTCCCTGGCGCAGGCCAGCACCGACCTGGAGGAGACCCGGAAGGGGGTTCGGCTGTATCAGGAAGCCGAGAAGGCCCAGGGCTCGCTGCCCCCGGGTCGGAGAGAGGCCCTTCTCAGGCTCCTCCGCCAGCAGTCCCAGCTCCGGCGCACCGTGGCGGAACTCGCCGAACGCCGGCAGAGGTTGGAGGCGGAGGCCAGGGAGCAGGCCGGCGGCAGGGTGAAGGTGAGCGGGGTAGTCTACCCCGGCGTGCGCATCGTGGTGGGCACGGCGGCGCTGACCGTAAGGGACGAGATCCCCCGGGCCTCGTTTTCGCTGTCGCCCGAGGGTGAGGTGGCCATAGGTCCGCTATAGCCGGCGGTTCGTGCCGAGCAGCAGGCCCCCCGGCCGCGCCGCCGCCTGCCGCCGCCCCACAGGGAGGTGTTAAGGCTTGTCCCTTACCTCTACAGACCTGCAGAATCTCATCCCCAAGAGCGGGGAGGTGGGCCGAGTCCAGGAGGTGCTGGACCGGCGCACCCAGGCCGACCTCCAGCAGGCAGCCGCGCGGTTCTCCGAGCAGGTGGAGCTGCGCACCCGGCACGTGCCCGACGCCCCCAGGGCCCGGGAGGGCCGGGTGGAGAGGCACCGCAAGGGTGGCCAGGGCAGCGGACAGGGCGGCGGCCAGGGCAGGCGAGCCGCCGGTCGGCAGCCCGGCGAGGGGCGGGGGCCGGGAGGCGGCCCCGGAGCCGGTGGCCGGAGCGGGGGCGCGGGCGCCAGCGCGGCAGCGGAGGTCGGGCCGGAGGGGCGCGTCCCCGGGGCCGGCCCTGCCCCGAGCCCCAACGGCCTGGGCAGGCACCTGGACGTGAGGGCGTAGAGGAGGCATGAGTAGAGTCTTCCGTGGGGGAACGAGGGGAAACGAGGGAAGAGAGGGCTCGTCTCAGGGTGGTTGAGTACCAACACCCCAAGAGGAGGCCTCTCTTTCCATGACGCCAGGGATTAATGGGGTGGTTGCAGGAACGTCTTGCTGGACGGCGCCCGGCGGGGCCCTTCCCAGCCCTGAACGGCCCTGCCCAGGACTTCGCCGCCCCGTTTGAGGGGCCTCGGGCGGGTCAAGCCCGTGTAGCGGATCCGGCGTCGCCAAGGGTCAGGACGCCTTCCTGACCGGCCCGGAAAACCCCCAGGAACGAGCCCGAAGGGACGCTCCCCACGAACTTGTTGACACACACC
>JAIMBG010000104.1 GCA_023511555.1 Acetobacteraceae bacterium
CCTGGCTTGACGAGGGGGTGGAGGTGTCGCTCAGCCTGGACGGGCCTCGCGAGGTGCACGACTCCTGCCGGGTCGACGGCCTGGGCCAGGGCAGCTTCCACCGCATAGAGCGGCTGTTGGGCCAGCTCGCGGGCCCCGGGCGGCGCAACGGCCTGCGGGTGCGAGCTACCATCAGCCCCGCGGCGGCCAGGAGGCTCGCGGAGGCACTCGATTTCTGGCTGGGCTTGGGCATACGCCACATCACGGCCACCCCCGACTTTCACGACCCGGCCTGGACCCCCCAGGCGACCGCCGCTCTGCTGGATCAGTTGGAGCGGACGGCCGAACGCTATGCCTCGGCACGGGCCCGCGGCGAAGGCTTCCGCTTCCAGGCGTTCGAGGTCCGCGCCGCAAAGGGTGCGCAGGGGAGGCTGCCTCAGGCCTGCGGGGCGGGGGACTTCAGCTTTGCCATCTCCCCCCAGGGCGACCTCTACCCCTGCAACTTCAGCTACCTTCTGCCCGACCGGCGCCTGGGTAACGTGCACCAGGACGACTGGTCCCGGATGGCACGACCGGTGTCAAGGGAGTACAACCCCTTTCGGCGGCGGGTGTGCGTGGGCTGCGCAGAGTTCGCCACCTGCAACAGCGTCCGGTGCCCCTACCTCAATCTCTCGCTCACCGGCGACATGCACCGGCCAACGGGCTTCCTGTGCCAGTACGAACGCTTGGTGGGGGAGCTGGGCCGCCGCCTGGCCCGGGAAGCCCCCGCACAAGGCGAGGGGCGGGGCTGGCAGCCGGACGGGGAAGGGGGTGCCAGGGCTTGATTTCGGGGAACGGGATGGCGCCGGAGCTGGTGGGAATCGACCTTACCGAGCGCTGCTTCCTGCGCTGCCAGCATTGCTGCGTTGAGTCTTCGCCCCGCCGGCGTGACGCCCTGTCCACCGTGGACGTGGCTGCAGTCCTGGAGGACTGCTCTCGCCTGGGGGTAGCCGTGCTGGCTTTCAACGGCGGCGAGCCGACGCTCCGGCCAGACCTTGCCGATCTCGTGGCCGAGGCCCGCCGGCTGGGCCTCAGGCCGCTGCTCTATACCAACGGCGTACTGCTATACGGCCCCCCCTGGTAGCCAGGCTGGCGGGGCGGCTGGCCGCCGTCTGCGTCAGCCTAGACGGGCCCCGCGACTACCACGACTGGTGGCGCGGCGTGCCGGGGACCTTCGACCGGGCAGTCAGAGGGATACGGGAGGCGGTAGAGTGGGGCATCCCCGTCTGGCTCAAGTTCGTGGTCTCCCGCCGCAGCCTGGAGTACCTGCCCTGGGCGGTGGAAGAGACGTTGGCCCTGAGGGTCCAGAAGCTGTTGTTCACCTTCCTGGTCCCGGAGGGCCGGGCACGGGGCCTGCAGCAGCTCTGTCTGACTCCGGCGGAGTACCTCGGAGTGCTTAGGGAGGTGACGCGGCTCAGGGGGACCCACCTGGGGGGGCCTGACCTCGAGCTCAAGGTTCGACTAAGGCGGGATCTCCTCGCCCACCCCTGCCAGGCGGGCGCCTGCGACGCCAGCCAGTGCCACCGGGGGCTCAGCCCCGTCCCCCGCAGCCTGCACGTGACAGCGGACGGCGACGTGCTTCCCCTGGGCTACTACGTCCATCCCTCCTATCGGCTGGGCCACCTGGGGAAGGCGCGCCTAAGAGAGATGGTTGCGGCCTACCCGGGCAGCCCGCAGCACCGGGACCTCCTACGCCTCTGCCGGGAGACCTACCGGTCCGCGGTGGTAGAGGGGGCCGAGGAGGCGGTGCACTGGAACCACTTAATCGGGCGGGCGACCCGGGAGCACCCCCGGGCCGCCGCCCCGGTCGAGGGGGTCGGTGTCGGGTGATAAAGGACCAGTACTGTCCCGTCCTGGTGAGCGGGGTCAAGCGAGAGCCAGCTGGCTATGAGGTGCGGGTCTTGGAAGAGGGCCTCGGGGTCAAGGGCCGCTGCAACCGGGACCTGGACTGGCTTATGGGTTTGTGCGACGGCCAGCACACGGTGGCGGGGATCGTAGCTGAGGTGGACAGGCGCTACGGATCTCACCCCGAAAACCGCCGCAAGGTGGTCGACACACTGGAGTTCCTCAAGCTGCTTGGGCTCGTAGAGCTTTTTGACAGTGGCGAGAGGGTGGACCCGGCCCGACTGCGCCGCTCCGTGCACAAGGGCGGCTGAGGGGCGGGCTGCGACGTGCGACCGAAGGGCTTAGACCGCAGGCAGCCCCTGTCCCGTCCCAGTCGGAAGAGCGGGGGGTGATACGGTGAGCTTCCACCCGGTTTTCCTGCTCGACGAGTTTAGCATCGACAACCTCAGCGATCCTTCCGAGATGCTCGCCTCCGCGGCTGACGCCGACCGCCAGTACTAAGCAGCTCGCGGCGACGGGTTACAGCCACGGACGCAGGACTCCGATGGGGGCCGCCTGCGGCCTTGACTTGTCGCCCAGCGGGGAGGTGAGCGAGCTTGCCTGAGGCCCGGCGACCGGGCACCCCGGCCTGGAGGTTCCTGAAGGATGGGGTGGACATATCGCTGGATCTCACCCTGCGCTGCAACCTGGAGTGCCGCCACTGCGCGGTCAGCGCCGGCCCCAGGGCCCGGGGCGAACTCCCCATCGGCCTTGCCCTGGGCGTGCTGAGGGACGCGCGGGATCTGGGCGTGGGGAGGGTTTGCTTCACCGGCGGCGAGGCTACCCTGAGGCGCGACCTCTGGAGGCTGGCCGAGTACGGCAGGGGCCTTGGACTCGGGCTCACCCTGTTCACTAACGGCACCACCCTGGACGGCGCCGGGATCCGGACCGTCAGTGAGCTTTTCAGCCGGGTGGCAGTAAGCGTGGACGGCCCCCAGTCGTTCCACGACTGGTGGCGGCCGCGGCCAGGCTGCTTTGCGCGGGCCCAGCGCACCATTGTAGCGCTGGCGGAACGGGGCGTACCCGTGGTGGTGCAACTTACGGTTACTGCCCGAAGCCTGTCGTTCGTGGAGTGGGTGGGCGAAGCGGCGGCCGGATGGGGCGCGGAACTGGTGAGCTTCGCCCCCCTTAGCTCCCAGGGCCGGGCGGCACGGCTGGGGCCGGGCTTCCACCTCGCCCTGGCCGAGCTGGACGGGCTTTACGCCCGCGTCCTGGCGCTACGAGGCCGGCTCCTGCGGCGGGTACGTGTGGAGTTAAAGGCCGTAAAGGCCAAGAGCGTACTGCTCGAACACCCGTGCCAGGCCTATGCGTGCAGCGGCCACGCCTGCCACTCCCGCTCTACCGGCGAGCCGCGGGAGCTTACGGTTCGGGCTGACGGCACCGTGCTTCCCCTCAATGCCGACCTCCACCCTCGGCTGGCCCTGGGCAACCTGACCCAGGCGCCGCTGAGCGAGCTCATCGCTAGTTACGTGGGGAGCGACCGGCACCGGCGTCTCATGGCTCTGGCGGAAAGGGTGTGGCGTGAGGATGTGCGCTCCTGGCCTCACGCTGTCCTGCCCTGGATGGAGATCCTCGCCGGGCGCAGCCGGAGCACCCGGGCAGAGGAGGCCCCTGCCGCGGTAAGCAAGCCGGAGCCCGCGGCCGGGGACGGACCCGGCGACCGGGGCCCAGCACCCTAGCGGCCGGGCCCGAGGCGGGGGTGCCCGGTCCAGCGTCCACGATTCCAGGACCCAGGGGGTGGCAGAGACGTACCGCATTCGTCGGACGGGGTCGGGGCTGACCCTGGCCGCCCTGGAGCGGCCGGGCCTGAGGTCCGTGACGCTGCAACTGTGGGTGGGGGCCGGCTCCCGCTGGGAGGCAGAGGGCGAGGCGGGCGCCGCTCACCTGCTGGAGCACGTGGTCATGCGTTGCACCCAGGGTTATCCCCGAGACGGCGAACTGCTGTGCCTGCTGGGTGAGACGGGCTCCCGGTTCTGGGCACGGACTGCCCTGGACGCCGTGACCTTTCAGGTGCAAGGCCTGCCTGAGAACCTGGGCGTGGCCCTGGACGCGCTGGTGGAGGTGGCGTTCGCTCCCCGCTTCGACCCCGAGGTGATCTCCCAGGAAGTCTGCAGGGTGAGGGCGGAGTTGGCTTTTCCAGCGCGGGGCGCAGCGCCTCCCGAAAGCCTCGGGGCCAGTCGGTGTCCTCGGGGCTAACCACCAGCCACTCACAGCCGCCCGCGGCCTGCCTCCAGCGCAGCTCGAGAGACCCGTCAAATGCGCGACCGGCTTCGTCAAGGGGCGACATCTGGGCCGCCGTGTTTAGCTTAATGAAGCGCAACCGTGCCGGCGTCTCACCGAGCAGGTAGGCATCCCCGCTGGCAGCCAGCGCCCGTACGGCTGCCTCCACAGCCTCCGCGCTCGATCTACCCGTGTAGAAACAGTACCTCATCTCGAAGTTGCCTCCAAGGCGGCGAGCAAGCAGCCCGCGGCCTCGTCCAGCACCCGCTGGACAAGGGCGCGGTCTGAAACGCGCAGCCTCAGCAGGGGGCCTACCCGTACCTCCTCGACGGTGCCGGGCGGTGCGTCCAGCTCGATGGTGTCACGGGGGGGCCAAAGCAGCAAGTCCCGCTCGACCCGGGACCTGCCCCGTTGCCCTTCGCCCTGCTCCCCCGTGAGACCCAGGTCGGCATAGCCCCAGAGCCGCAACCTGCCCTCGGAGTGCGGCATCGTTTCGGCGCCGAGGGCGCCGCGATTGTACACCAGGGACAGTTCCGTAGCTGCTGCCCCCACCCAGCCAAAGCCGCGCGCCTTGGCGCCACCCAGCAACACCAGTCCCTCGTCGATATCCCTGATCACCTGAGACAATAGCCCCAACTGCCACAGGTGGAAGTTGCGGAGGTGAGCCTGCCCGGCAAACGCGCCTCTGACCACAGCCTCAATCTGGTAGAGCCGCCCTCGGGCCGCCGCCTGCGTTATGCGGCTTATGCCCACCCCCGTGCGCACCTCGGTGCGGTTGGGGTCCGCGTAGCCCTCTCCCGTCACCGGGTAGAAGTCAGAAAAGGCCAGCCTCCCGGCGAGTTCAGTGTTTCCGAAGGTACGGCACGCGGGACAGGAGCGGGAGTAGGCGTCCATGCCACTGAGCCGTTCTTCGTCCGTCTGCCCTCCTTCAGCGTCCGTCTCCGCCCTCCCCTTACGCGGGGCCTTGCCCGGTCGGCACGGTTCGGAGAGCGGGTCGCAAATGGGAACGGTCCAGGGCGGGCTGCCGCCGGCCCGGCGGGCCTGGTTCTCCCAGGTGCGCAGCAAGCGCTCTGCGTGCGAGCGGACGACTCCTTTCAGCGAGCTGCCCGGGATGTAGACTGTCAGCCTCCCATCCTTCCACGTTCGGACGAACATGCTGTCCGGCAGCGTGGGGTCGATGGGCGCCGTATCCGGAGCCTTGATGAGGAGAGGCCCGTGGGCCTCGATCCTGACACCCACGGTGGCTTCGTTGACCAGGGTCTTAAACACGTCCTTCCCCCTCCTCCGGGCCCAGGCCGTTGTACGCCAACTGGTCCAAGTCCTCCGCCGCCACCTGCGGCCAGTAGGCTGGGTCCACCAGGTTAAGGCGCAGGTCAGTGAGGTTGCGGAGGCCTTCGCAGTTCAAGTCTTTAATCCTCACCCGCCCCAGGCCGCGCGACCGCCCACCTCCCAGGAAGCCATCGGACTCAAACTCCCTAAGGGCAAGCCACAGCAGCCCCAGGGACTGCCCATCCACCCTTTCCCCTCTGATGTCCAGCCGGAATGTGGTTCCGACCGGCACCACCTCCAGGGTGAACAGGCGCCTGCTAGCGGCCGTGAGGCGGTCCCGATCGATGGCCACGCCCGTCCGGGTCTCGAGGCGAACGGGGCCCTCGGGGTAGAGGTCGCCGAACCGCAGGGGGGAGGCAAACCACGGAGAGCCGAAGGCACGGCAGACTGGGCAAAGCTGGCCGATGAGCTTAGGCAGCGTAGCAGCCGGGTTCCGGGTGAACTCCTCGGCCGTACGCTTATCGACGCATCCCGTGTCCAGCACGTCACACGCCGCGTTAGGCCCACCAAGGCCGCGGAGTATGGACTCGACCCGGGAACGCAACGCCCCCTTCAGGCTGGACCCGGGAATGTAGGGCCGCCCTAGGCCATCCTTGACCACGGGGTTGTCGCGCTCCAGCGGGCTTGTAGACGACGGAGCCCCCACGTGCAGCGGTGACAGCGCCTCCACAGCACCCCTGATGCGCACCTTTAGGAAGACGCCCATCTCCGTCACCGGTCATCACCGTCGCCTTCAGCACGCTCTCTGCCCCGTTGCTCACGGAGCCTGTGCTCGTACACGAAAGCCCGGTACAGGAAGGCCAGCAGGTAGCGGGCCAACTGCAACTCCCCACCAGGCGTCTCCCTCCTCTTGGCGAGGCCCCTCATCTCCTCCAGCCGGTCCAGCAACTTGCGGCCGGTATCGAGGGGCAGTACATCGCGGCCGATCTGGTACTTCACGAACGCCACCAGCACGTTGAACGATTGGGCCTCGATCGCCGCTTCCAAGAGGTTACGCAGGCCCGTGACCGTCGGCTGCTTTTCCCCTGCAAACGCCTGGGCCAGGCTCTCTGCTCTCGCCAACAGGTGGTCTTCCACTTCCGGGCTGAGTGGGCCCGCCGCCGGTGGCCGCCCACCACCTGGCGCCATGTCTTCCCGCCCGTTCGCCGCCTGGGTCGTCTCACCGGTGGTCACGCTCGTCCCCCCCCGCCTTGGTGAGCCCTCTACCCGGCAATAGCGTGAGCTCGCCGAAGCCCTCCGCACGTCTTTCCCCCAAACCCTCGACCAGCAGGCACTCTAGTGCCGCCGCCAACTGGCGCTGGGCTTGGTCTGGCACGCGTCGACACCTGTATACAGCCACCCCGCCCGCCTCAAGGCCGGGGCGTGAAGGCTTGGGCAGCCCCCATGCCTGGTTCCAGCCCGATACCACGCAGCTCCTCAGCCTGCCGCAAGCCAGGACGAGCCCCGCAAGCGTCTCGGGGGGCACCCCCAGCTCGGTAAGGCGCGCCCTGACTCCCAGTGGGTCCCAGAACCGGTCGGGAAGGTCCCACGGATCCGGCAACACCAGCCGTGACGCCAGGGCAAGGCCAATGTAAACGGCCTCCCTCTCGGCCTGAAATTGGCCCCTTAACCGCTGATGCCAGTCCGTCTGTGACGCCGCTGTGGCAGCGTGGGCCTCCACCCAGTCGCCCAGCCGGTCGAGCTCTTCGTGAACCGCGGCGGTGAACGACTCCACGGCCTGCGCCACCGAGTCGCAACCCGCCCACTCTTCGCCAGGGCAGGAGAGCACCGTACTGCCGGGCTCGGAGTCAGGGAGCAGCTCGAGGGACACCCGGCCCATGCCCCGGGACGTCTCGGCCCCGAGGAACAGGTGGCCTTCCAGCCGTTCCAGCCAGCGTTCTACCCTGGTGAGCTGTTCGGGGCTACCCACCACTTCGGAGAGGAAGGTCTGGCCGGGGTCCAGCGCTTCAATGCCGAAGAGAAGCTTGGGGTGCGCAGTTCCGGTAGACCGGTGAATGCTGGTGCCAACGAACAGCGTCTTTTCAGGCCCTGGATTCGAACTTGCCCGCTGCTCCCGCGGGTGGGGAATGGGCGTGACCACCCGCGTCACGAGTGGACCCGCGGGAGACGCGCCCTGCCCCCCAACCGACCCCGGCCTCCCTGCATCCGCGGCCGGCCCTACCGCCGCAGACCCCTGGCCCTGCATGGCGGCAGCCGCCCACCGGCTCACGGTCAGGTGGGCAGTCACGCGAGCCGCCTCGCCGGGGCAGATGGCCGCGGCCGGCAACGCCCGCCGCCCCTTTTCCCGCTCCAGATACCCGTTGCGGAATATGACCGGGGCTTCGAGAAAGAGGGCTCTAAACTCCGGGGCCGTGGGGGGGCTGTGGGCCAAGACGGCCTGCGCCAGAGCGCCCCTGATGGCCGTGCCTGGGACGTAGTCCAGGCACCTCCAAAAGCCCTGAAAGGGCTCCCCATCAGCCACGGCTACGGGCTCCTCAAGGCTGATCCTGAGCCGGCGGATCATTGCCCCCTGCCCCCCTCCCCACCTCCGCGAGGAAGTCCTTGACCAGTACCGAGGGGTCGACCGTGTGCCCTCCCCACTGCACCTCTGCGGGCCGCACAGTGACCCACCCCGTGCCCCGGGAACCGGACCCGCCTATCACCTCTACCTGGCGCAGGGCCGCGAGCAGCAGCCCCAGGTCGAAGCGCTCCACTATGCCAGTGATGCGCGCTTCATACTGGCACCCCGGCGTCCCTACCCTCTCCTCCAACCACAACCGCCTCGGGTACGCGGAGCCGGTGCCCCTCATGAGCCCCACGTGGCTCCTGGCCTCAAACGCCTGACGGTCGCCGGCCTCCTCCAGACACGTATCCCAGAACCGCAGCCCGCCTGGGGCACGGGGCGAGCCGAACATGCGGCAGACCGGGCAGCCGTCGGGGCCACAGGTGGGAGAGGCCTGAGGCTGGCAGGCTCGAATCCCGAAGTCGCGGGCCAGCGCCTCAACCGCCCGCCGCACCCGGCCCTTAAGGGACGAACCGGGAAGGACCGGGCGACCGCCGCGGCGGAACACGGGCCGGTATGGACCCCAGGCGACCCCACCCCCTCCACCGGGGCTTAAAGGAGCGGCAGCCTCGATCTTAAGCCTCAAGAGCAAGGGCTCCGCTGGGGTGCGCGGAACCACAGGGCATCACCCCCCGGCGCTGAGCCTCCCTGAATCAACCCCGCCCTCCAGTTCCGACCTACACCGCTGGTCACCCTGGATGAAGTCCCAGGCCTCCACGATGTCTATCAGGGGACAAACGAGGTAATCGGCGCAGCCGGTGGCGGCATCGCCGCACCTACAGTTCCGACGCCGGCCTAAAGCGACGAAGGGCGTGAGGAGCGGCGGCGCCCCGGCTCCTTCGGTGCCCACCCACCCCAGCGACTCCAGGAAGGCCTTCCTCACCCCGTCGTTCATCCTGGCCCACTGGTAGGACCAAGTCAACCGGGCTTCCTGCGGCGACTGCTTGAGGGCCGCTTCAGCCAGCAGGTGGAGCTGGTGCCGAGGGAAGTCCTCCCGGCGCAACCTCCGGACAGCCTTGACGAGCTGACAGGCTTCTTGGAGAA
>JAIMBG010000105.1 GCA_023511555.1 Acetobacteraceae bacterium
AAAAGAAAGGCAGGGCGGTCTCTACTCCATCCCCGCCCGCCGACCCCCTCGGAGGCCCGTTACGTCCCCGCCGCTACCTTCCCCGGGGCGTGGGCCGGCTACCCGGCTTCTCCAGCGGCACCCCGGCGGCACACAGGGGGCAGGCCTCAGGCGGGTACGACTCCACCTCCAGCCGAACCAGGGCCACCAGGGGCAGGCCGCCCCTGAGCCTCACGCCTCCCCCGCCCCTGTCCACCAGGGCGCCCACGGCCAGGGGACGGCCCCCCGCCGCGGCCACCACCCTCAGCACCTCCTCCACCGAGCCGCCGGTCGTCACCACGTCCTCCACCACCACCGCCCGCTCGCCTGGGCCTATGGAAAAGCCGCGGCGGAGGGACATGACCCCGCCTTCCCGCTCGCAGAAGAGCGCCCGCACCCCCAGGGCTCGCGCCACCTCATGCGCCACCAGGATCCCGCCCAGGGCCGGCCCCACCACCAGATCGGGCCGCTCCCCCGGGGCCTCGCGGCCCAGCGCCCTCTTCAGCCTCCGGGCCAGGGCGCTGCCCAGCCTGGCCGCGGCACGGGGGTGCTGGAGCACCCGGGCGCACTGGAGGTACCTGCCACTGTGGCGGCCGGAGCTCAGTTGGAAGTGCCCCTCCTGAAGCACCCCCGTGCGGCGGAACAGGTCCAGCACCTGGGCCTCCGTCATCCGCCGTCTCCCTCCTCCGCCGGCTCCAAGCCCCTGGGCTCTCTCGCCCCCCGCCGGGGCCGGCGGTCGGCGGCGCCCGGGTGGGCCGCTCCCACCAGCTCGGACACGCTCTCCAGCCCCCAGGCCTTAAGGTACCGCACGATGCCGTCCAGGACCTCCACGGCGGCGCGGGGGTTGACGAACGTGGCCGTGCCCACGGCCACCGCCGTGGCGCCGGCCATGACGAATTCCAGGGCGTCGCGGGCGTCCATGATCCCGCCCATCCCTACCAGGGGCAGGTCCAGGGCCTCGGCCACCTCCCACACCATGCGAAGCGCCACGGGCTTGATCGCCGGCCCTGAGAGCCCCCCGAACACTGCACCCAGAGCGGGGCGGCGTCGCTCTATGTCGATGGCCAGACCAGTGAGCGTATTGATGAGGCAGAGGGCGTCGGCCCCCGCCTCCTTGGCAGCCCGGGCCAGGGGAACGATGGAGGTAACGTTGGGGCTCAGCTTGACCCACACCGGCAGCCGGGTGGCCGAGCGCACCGCCTCCACGACCCTGAAGAGAGGCCGCGGCTGAGACCCAAACGGTATCCGGCCCCGGGCCAGGTTGGGGCAGGACACGTTCACCTCCATCCCGGCCAGGCCCGGGGCGGCGTCCAGCCCCCGGGCCAGGTAGAGGTAGTCCCTCACCGTCTCCCCGGCGATGCTGGCCAGGACGGGGGGGCCCAGCCGGGCCAGCCTGGGCAGTTCGTCGCGGAGGAACCCCTCCAGCCCAGGATTCTCCAGCCCCACGGAGTTGAGCATGCCCGCCGGCATCTCCGCCACCCGCGGCGGCGGGTTACCCGGCCGCGGAAAAGGCGTGATCGACTTGGCCACCACCGCGCCCAGGCGGGCCGCCCCTGCGGGAGCCGCGTACTCCGCCCCGTACCCGAAGGTACCCGCGGCCAGGATTACCGGGTTCTTAAGCCTTATGCCGCCCACCTCGACGTCCAACCGCGGGGAAGGCGTCACTCCCACCACCCCACTTCCTGAGCCAGGAACACCGGCCCGTCACGGCACACCCTCACGAAGCGCCCCCCAGGCCGGTCCGGGGCCGCCGGCCAGGCGCAGCCGGCGCAGGCCCCCACCCCGCATCCCATCCTGGCCTCCAGGCAGAGGTAGCAGGGCCAGCCGGCCGACTGCGCCAGGGCGGCGGTGCGCCTCAGCATGGCGGAGGGCCCGCAGGCGAACACCACCCAGCCGCCGGTCCGGCCCGCGTCGGCCTCTCGCGCGATTGCGCCCTCCAGGAGATCGGTCACCGGCCCTGGCGTGCCCCGGCTTCCATCCATGGTGGCGAGTTGCACCTCCGCGCCGGCTTCCACCAGCCGCCTCTGCACCTCGGGCAAAAGCTCAGCGGCCGTGTCCGCCCCCACCAGCGCCAGCACCCGCCTTCCCGCCCCCCAGGCCTGGGCGGCGGGCACCAGCGGTGCCACCCCCAGCCCACCCGCCACAAGACAAAGCCCCTCCCCGTCCGGCGGCCGAGGGAACCCTCGGCCCAGCGGCCCCATGAGGTCCACGTCCATCCCTGGCCTCAGGCCGGAGAGCAGCGCCGTCCCCCGGCCCACCACCTGGTAGAGCAACTCTACCCGCCCCTCCCCCGGATCGACCCCAAAGAGTGACAGCGGGCGGCGCAGGAGCGGGTCGCGGCCCTGCCCGCAGCGCACGTGCACGAACTGCCCCGGGCGGCCGGCCTCCGCCAGCCAGGGCTGCTGCAGGCCGAGAAGGTAGGAGTTGGGCCCCACCTGACGTTGCTCCAGCACCCGCCCCAGGACCTGCCGCCACAGCGGGCGGCCCGGGGCCTGCTCACCCCACTGCACCGCGTCCACCTCCCCCGATCTCTACGGCCCGGCCCCTGGTCCGCGGGACCCGAGATGCCGAGTCCGGCCCGCCGGCCCGGCCCTAAGCGGGTGCCGCGACCCGCCCCGCCAGCCCCAGCCCCCCCGCCGGTTCCAGCCACTCCGGCAGTTTCAGCCAGCCCGGGCGATGGTAGGCCACGGCCCCGCCTATCAGCGTCAGCACCGGCCAGCCCCTAAGCCGCCAGCCGGCAAACGGGGTGTTCTTTCCCCGGGAATAAAACTCCATGGGGTCCACCGCCATCTCCCGCTCTACGTCCACCACCACCAGGTCGGCGGACGCCCCCGGGGCCAGGGTGCCGTGGGGCAGGCCCAGGACCCGGGCCGGCCCTTCGGTGAGGCACGCCACCGCCCGCCCCAGCTCCAGGGCGCCGGGGACCACCAGGTGGGTATAGATCAGCGGCAGGGCGGTCTCAAGGCCTGAGATGCCCGATGCGGCGTAGGCGAATTCCACCTCCTTGTCGTCGCGGTGGTGGGGGGCGTGGTCGGTGGCTATGCAGTCGATGACGCCCTCCTGCAGGGCCGCCGCCAGCGCCCTCCTGTCTGCCTCCGACCGCAGCGGCGGGTCCACCCGGGTCGCCGCGTCGAAGCGGGACTCCTCCACCGCCCTATCGGTGAGAATGAGGTGGTGGGGGGTCGCCTCGGCCGTGGCGTTGACGCCCCTGGCCCGGGCCCGGCGCAGGACCTCAACGGAGTCGGCGGCGCTCACATGAGCGATGTGGACCCGGGACCCGGTGAGCGCGCAGAGCGCCAGGTCCCGGTAGACCATGACCTCTTCCGCCTGGGTGGGGATACCGCGCAGCCCCAGGCGGGTCGAGGTGAGCCCCAGGTTCATCAGCCCCCCGGCGGAAAGGTCCGGGTCCTGGCAGTGGGAGATGACGGGCACCCCCAGCATGCCGGCGTACTGGAGCGCGCAGCGCATCATCTCCGCGCTCCTTATGGGCTGGCCGTCGTCGCTGAATGCCACCGCCCCCGCCTGGCGCATGTCCCCCATCTCGGCCAGCTCCTCGCCCTTCTGCCCCTTGGTCACCGCCCCCACGGGGTAAACGCGCACCGGGCCCGCGGACCTGGCCCGATCCAGCACGAAGCTCACCGCCGCCGCCGAGTCGATCGGCGGCCGGGTGTTGGCCATCGCCGCCACCGCCACGAACCCTCCCGCCGCAGCGGCCCGGGTGCCCGAGGCGATGTCCTCCTTCCACTCCTCCCCCGGCTCCCTGAGGTGCACGTGGATGTCGACCAGGCCGGGCAGCACCAGGCGCCCCGACACGTCGAGAACGGGGAGGCCGTCCCGGCTCAGGCCGCCCCCCACCGCCCGGACCCGGCCTTCCGAGATCAGCACGTCCGCCGGGCCCAGGACGCCCGACGCCGGGTCCACCACCGTCCCGCCCGCCACAACAAACCCGCGGTCCGACCGGCTCACGACCCGTCACCCCCTCCGCCCAGCAGCAGATACAGGAGAGCCATGCGCACCGCCACTCCGTTGGTGACCTGTTCCTCTATGACCGAGGCCGGGCCGTCGGCCACGTAGCTGCACACTTCCACCCCCCGGTTCATGGGGCCGGGGTGCATGAGCAGCGCGTCGGGGCGGGCCAGGGACAGCCTGTTGCGGTCGATGCCATACAGCCGAGCGTACTCCCTGGTGCTGGGGAACAGCCCCCGTTGCTGCCGCTCAAGCTGGAGCCTGAGCGCCATGACCACGTCCGCCCCCTCAAGAGCGGGCTCGACGCGGGAATACGCCCGGGCCCCGAGCTCCTCCAGGCAGGGGGGCAGGAGCGTGGCCGGCCCCGCCACCCTCACCTCGGCGCCCATCTTGACCAGGCCGATGATGTTGGAGCGGGCCACGCGGCTGTGGTAGATGTCCCCCACGATGGCCACGACCAGCCCCTTCAACCGGCCCTTGTGCCGCCTTATGGTGAACATGTCCAGGAGCGCCTGGGTGGGGTGCTCGTGGGTGCCGTCACCGCCGTTTACCACCGAGGCCCGCACCCGCGAGGCCAAGAAGTGGCAGGCGCCCGAGGCCGGGTGACGCATCACGACCACGTCCGCCCCCATGACCTCCAGCGTACGGGCCGTGTCCTTAAGCGTTTCCCCCTTCTGTACGCTGCTGGTGGCGGCGGTGACGCTGATGGTGTCGGCGCTCAGGTACTTCGCCGCCAGCTCGAAGGAGGCCCGGGTACGGGTGCTGGCCTCGTAGAACAGCGTGACCACCGTACGGCCTCTCAGCGTGGGGACCTTCTTTATGGTCCGACCCAGGATGTCGCGCATGGAGGCCGCGGTGTCGAGGACGAGTTCGATCTCGGAAGGCTCCATCTCCTTGAGGCCCAGCACGTCCTTTGACTTAAGTGGCACAGTGTCACCTCCTGTGACTGCGGCGCCACAGGGCGCTTAGCCGGCCTCGGGCTCCTCGATGACCACCCGGTCCTCGCCGTCGGTTTCCGTCAGCCTCACCCGTACCAGCTCCTTGCGGGAGGTGGGGAGGTTCTTGCCCACGTAGTCGGCCCGGATGGGAAGCTCGCGGTGGCCACGGTCGATCAGCACCGCAAGCTGGATGCACTCCGGCCGCCCCAGGTCCATCAGCGCGTCGAGCGCCGCCCGCACCGTGCGGCCGGTGTAGAGCACGTCGTCTACCAGTACCACCCGCTTGCCCTCGATGTCGAACGGGACGCGGGTGCTGTGAACCGTGGGCTGGTCCCGGCGGCTGGCCAGGTCGTCGCGGTAGAGCGTTATGTCCAGGATGCCGAGGGGCACCTCCAGTCCTTCGATCTCCTTGAGGATGGAGGCCAGCCGGGCGGCAAGCGGCACGCCGCGCCGCCTTATGCCCACCAGTACCAGACCCTCCCCGCCCTTGTTCCTCTCCACCACCTCGTGGGCCACCCGGACCAGGGCCCTCCTGATGCCGTCGGCGTCAAGGATCTCGGCCTTCTCCCGGAACGTCACCCCACTCCCCCCTCCCGGGTGCTGGCTCCGGCGGGCGCAAAAAAACCCTTGCCCTTTGGGCAAGAGTGGCTTGCGTCCCGGCCGTTCACGGCCTCCGCCTCCTTACCGACCTCGCCGGGCCGGCTTAAAGGATTGCGCGCCTTTGTAGATAGCGTATCAGAAGGGGGGAGCCGTGTCAATGCCGAACCTGGGGGCGCCAGCACGAGCCCTGGGGCGAGACGGGCCAGAAGCCGGGTTCAGATGGGGTGTACGGGCGCGGACCAGGCTCTCCCGGCCCCAGGCGGAGTCAGCGCGCGAAGAGAAGCGCGCCGGCTTCTCCGGCGCCATCCAGCCGCAGCCGGGTTGATCGGTCAGCTGGCCAGCTCCCTCTACATGGCCTGGGGCAAGGGGGTGGGTCAATTCCCCAGCGGCGGCAGCGGGCAACTCTAAGCGAACGTTGACACCGGGCCGATTCGCGGCTTTGACAACGAGGAAGTCAAGGACCGTGGCCTGTCCGCCGGCAGCCACGGCCGCGCAGGTCTGCCCCTTTCCTCCCGCCGGCGGGAAGCGAAGATAGGCATCGGCCACCCCCGACGAGAAGCTTGAGTCAGCTGGCAAAATGTGGTATAGTAATGATGCGGTCCGAAACTCAACAGGAGGTGAAGCCCTAGTGTACCTGAACTCGAAGACCAGGCCGTCTCTAGGTCTGTTCAGCCCCGCGTGCCCGGACTGTAAGGACGACTGCACCGGCGGCTGCCAGCTAGGCTGTGGCGACACCTGTACGGGCTTCTGCAGAAACACCTGCACCGACGACTGCGGCGGGAGCTGTGTTGCCACCTGCACCGGTGACTGCATGCTCATGGAGGGGCTTCCCTAATCCCCCAGGCGAGCCCCGCCGGACAGGGAGGGAAGGGCCCTCCCACCGAGGGCCCTTCCCTGCCGCCAACAGGCGGCCTGCGGCCTGCATCCCACGTCTCAGTCCGGCCGCCACCCCGGCCCGCTCCCCGATGCATCCCGGCTCTGCGGGGGCGTCCCAACGCCTGAGCACGCTTCCGCCCCCATCCGCCTACGGTCGTTCACCCCCGCCGCCGCACCGCGCGCCAAAGGTTCTGCCCGGCCACCACGAAGGCGATGGCGACCTCCAGGTAGAGCAGGGCGTATCCCGCCGCCATGGCCGCCCGCTGCCGGTAAGCCTTGCCCAGCAGCAAGAGCCCAAAGCCCGAGAGCACCACCAGGAATTGGGTCCTGCCCAGGGAGTTCGCTCTGTCTAAAGGCCGGGGCCGCATCTGCCTTATGTCCGGATCCAGGTCAGTCCCTGCCTCCGCCGTTCTCCCGACCCCCTGGGCCGCGGCACTGCGTCCGGCGGCGGCCGCCGTGACGGACCGGACGGTGCGGTGGAGGGACCGGTCGGTGGCGAACACCACCGCCTGGGGTAACGCCATGAGCAGGGCCAGGTGCCAGAGCATCAGGCGATTGATGATTACCAGGCAGCCCATCCACGCGCCCAGCGTCCAGTCGACCACCTGGTCCACGAACGAGCCCAGGGTGGTGCACTGCCGGCGCCTTCGGGCCAGCACGCCATCTATGAAGTCCGTGGCCCCGGCGACCAGCAGCACTATCACCTGCGAAGGCAGCGCAGAATCGGCCAGGAACATCACCACCGCCGCACCCACCAGCCCCAGGCGGGCCAGGGAAATGTGGGTGGGCAGCACCCACCGGGGGACGATGAGGTCGAGCACCGGCCCCAGAATCCGGTCCCTCAGCCGCTCCTCGAGGTTGGCCAGCCGTCCCATGCCAGCCCCCAGGTCCATCAGCCTCTCCCCCCCTGCCTGAATGACCTCCACTCTATGATACGACGCCAGTGGGTCAATTCTGAGAACGGGCATTCGCAGGTCAGACGACCGCATCTGCGCCGACCCTGCCTGGTTCTGGCATTTCGGCATATGGGGCGGTTTTTCCTCTATCGCCCCTGTACCGGGAGGGCGCTGACCCGCCCCTGGCGCATACCAGCACGCCAGCGGCATGGAAGGTGGGGGCCGGTTGAACGCACGACTTCAGGCTGTTTGTGGCGGCGTAAACATAGGGGCCCTGGCAGCGGGCTGACGCCCTCCCAGGGCCTGTTTCTGCCTCAACACGCCGGTTGGATGTCGTCTCGAGCCTTCAGCCAGTGTGACAGGGTGCAAGACCCTTACTGCATCTCGAACTCGCAGGTGCCCCAGCAGGCTACCTCGCAGGTACCCAGGCAGTTGCCGTTGCACGTGTCACCGCAGCCGAGATAGCAGCTCTGCCTGCACACGCCGGCACAGGCAGGTGCACAGTTGGGGGTGACGATCAAGGTAGAGCCCAAGACCTTGGATGTGAGGTCCTTCGCCTCGCGGCCACTCGGTTCTCGGCCCGGGCTTTCTCCGCGGCTCGGGCCGGGAGGCCCCGCATGAGGGGGCCCAACCGGGTGGAGGGCCGGTTGCGCATCCTACACGGCCTCCGTCTCGGTTGGACCCTCCTCTCCTCGCCGGCACTCGGCACCATCTACGGCTGCGCCCGTGCGGCTGCGCCCGCCATCCGGAAGTTCCGGCCCCCGCCCCTCTCCAGCCACGGACCTAGCGCAACACATACTGGTAGATGATCACCCCGTCGGTGGTGTAGGCCATCTCGTACAGGACCCCGTTGACATACTGGAGCATGTCGCCGGTCGAGAACGAGGGGGGGATCTCATTCTCCACGGTCACGGAGACGAGATGGGGTTGCCAGCAGCCCTTGACCGTATCGTAGACGTTGATGTAGTAGGCCTTCTGGTCGAAGAGCTCCCGCGGCTTGGTCAGCACGACGACGCGGGTGTCATCCCAGTCGATATAGAAACCCATGGCCCCAGGTGTTCCCGGCACCTCGACCGGTTCGCCCTCACGGCCTTCGCTGGTCAGCTTGTAGATTGCGAGCTGCTCGGTCAGTTGCCTGGGTTGGCGGACCCACCACACGAAGTCGCCTCCGAAGGCGGCCCGCTCCGAATAGGTGCCCTTTACGGACCCCGCCGCGTCCAGTGCCGCAACGACGGGGGCCTTCTCAGGAAGGTCGGGACCTACCCGTTCGACCATCACTCCACCCGGAGCGGCGCGAAGGCTGTACGGCGGGCGGAAACCCGGAACCTGGCTTTCGAGGTCGACCATCGTAAAGGTGTCGGTTTTCAAAGCTATTCTTCCCAGCCCGCCGTTGACCGGAGCTCCCTCGAAGAAGCCGTAGCAGAACAGGAAATCGCCACTAAGGCAGAGCTCCTTAATGTGGGCCACCTCCGGTGGCAGGGGGATGGACCTGACCCACCGGCCCCGTTCGTAGAC
>JAIMBG010000106.1 GCA_023511555.1 Acetobacteraceae bacterium
GCTCCACCACGCGTCCGACGTCGTCGCGGGCGCGGCGCTCGGCCTGGTGCTCGGCGCCGGGCTCCGCCCGCTGGTCGCGCCGCGGCCATGATGGTGCCGTGAAGACCCGTACCCTCATGGTCCTCGCGTTGCTCACCGGCGTGGCGATCCTGGCCGCCGGTGCCCTGCAGATCTACCTGGCCCGCTAGCTGCACAGGAGCCGCCGTGAGCGACCGTCTCGTGACCGCCCCCGGCCCGAGCCCCGGCCTGCAGCCCTCCACCGCGCCCTTCGGGCTCCGCGGCCTGCCCGATTCGGGCCTGGGGAGAGGAGGAAATGGAGGCGGCCCGATAGAACTAAGAAGCGGCCCGCGATGCCCCGCCCGGGCCGCTCCCGGCTGGAGCTGGGGGCGGGGCCGCCCCTTCAAAATATGCCTGGTCCGGCTGGCATGACAGGCTGCTTCTGGGAAGAGGATAGTGGTGGGCCCGGCCGGACGAGAGGAGGAGGCAGATTGAGAAAGCACGGCGTCGACCAGATCCGTAACCTGGCTCTCATCGCCCACAGCGGGGCGGGGAAGACTTCGCTGGCCGAGGCCATGCTCTTTTCCGCCGGCGTGACCGACCGTCTGGGCAGAACCGACGAAGGCACCTCGGTGCTGGACTACGACCCCGAGGAGGTAAGGCGCCGGGTATCCATAAGCACCTCCATGGCGCCCTGCCCCTGGAAGGGCCACAAGGTCAACCTGGTTGACACCCCCGGCTACTTCGACTTCGTGGGCGAGGTTCTGGCCGCGCTGAGGGTGGTGGACGGCGCCCTGCTGCTGGTGGACGCGGTCTCAGGGGTGGAGGTGGGCACGGAGCTGGTGGCGGGCTACGCCCGGGGGTATGGGGTCCCCCTCTTCGCCCTGGTCAACAAGATGGACCGGGAGAACGCCAGCTTCAGCAAGGCGGTGGAGTCGCTGAGCCGGGCGCTGAAGGTGAGGGCCGTTCCCGTCCACCTGCCCATAGGGGTAGAGGCCTCCTTCCGCGGCATGGTGGAGCTTGTGGCCCAAAAGGCTTTCGTTTACGAGACGGACGGCTCGGGGCGCTTCAAAGAGGGCCCGGTGCCCCAGGAGATGGCCGCCGAGGCGGAGGCGGCCCGGGAGGCGCTGATCGAGGCCGCGGCCGAGGGCTCGGACGCCCTGATAGAGAAGTACCTGGCCGAGGAGCCGCTGACCCCGGAGGAGATCTGGGAAGGCCTGCGCCGGGGCATGGCGGCGGGGAAGGTTCTGCCGGTGCTCTGCGCCTCGGCCCTGCGCAACGTGGGCGCCCAGGCCGTCCTGGACGCGATTCTGGCGCTCTGCCCCTCGCCGGCTCAGGCCGGGCCCCGGCAGGGCAAGAACCCGAGGGACCAGTCGGCCGAGACCCGCGAGCCCCTCGACTCGGCGCCGTTCTCCGCCCTGGTGTTCAAGACCATGGCCGACCCATACGTGGGCAAGCTCACCCTCTTCCGGGTCTACTCGGGGACGCTCTGCTCCGACTCCCACGTCTACAATGCCTCGCGGGGGCGGTCGGAGCGGGTGGGGCAGCTCTTCGCCCTCAGGGGCAAGCAGCAGGAGGCGGTCCAGGAGGTCGGCGCCGGCGACCTCGCGGCGGTGGCCAAGCTGCAGGAGACCACCACGGGGGACACGCTCTGCGACGAGGCGCGCCCCGTGGTCTTTGAGCCGGTCCAGTTCCCCGCCCCCGTGTACACCGTGGCCGTCCAGCCCAAGGCCAAGGGCGACGAGGAGAAGATCGGGTCGGGGCTGGCGCGTCTCGCGGAAGAGGACCCCACCTTTAAGGTGGAGAAGCAGCCCGAGACGGGGCAGATACTCATCTCAGGCACGGGGGAGCTTCACCTGGAGGTCATGGTCGACCGGCTGCGCCGCAAGTTCGGGGTGGACACCACCATCGACGCCCCCAAGGTCCCCTATCGGGAAACCATCCGCGGCCAGGTGAAGGTCGAGGGCAAGCACAAGAAGCAGACCGGCGGGCGGGGGCAGTACGGCCACGTGTTCCTGGAGCTTGAGCCCCTGCCGCTGGGCCAGCAGTTCGAGTTCGTGGACAAGATCTTCGGCGGGGCGGTTCCCCGGCAGTACATCCCGGCGGTAGAGAAGGGGGTCAGGGAGGCGATGCAGGAGGGCGTGCTGGCCGGCTACCCCGTCACCGACGTCAGGGTGACGCTTTACGACGGCTCCTCCCACCCCGTGGACTCTTCGGAGCTGGCGTTCAAGATAGCCGCCTCCATGGCGTTTAAGAAGGGCGCGTTGCAGGCCAACCCGGTCATTCTGGAGCCGATCATGGACGTGGAGGTGCTGGTGCCGGAAGCCTGCATGGGTGACGCCATAGGCGACCTCAACAAGAAGCGGGGGAAGATACTGGGAATGGAGCCGCGCGGCGGGTTCCAGGCGATCCGGGCCCAGGTGCCTCTGGCCGAGATGTTCCGGTACGCCATCGACCTGAGGTCCATCACGCAGGGACGCGGCACCCACTCCATGAAGTTCTCCCACTACGAGGAGGTCCCGTCCCACATCGCCCAGGCCATAATCGAACGGTCGGGCAAGGGGAAGGAGAGCGAAAGGGAGGACTAGCGCGGTTGGAAGCGCCAGGGCTCGCTTTGGTGAGAAAAGCGGGGGATGGATGGGGGAAACTGCCCGCCGGTAGCTGCCTGTTTCCTCTGGAGGTGCTGCGGGGCCGGTTGCCACACCGGCCCCTGTCCTCTATAATAGTGGTAGCGAAGGTCAAGGTAAGTCAAAGTCGGCCCTAGGCGACGGGCGGGCGGGGCGGGTGAGGCCATGTGCCCAGCCTGAGCGACTGCATTGAGAAGTACTTGCAGGAGCTTTTGGACCAGACCCTGGAGGGGGCCCTGGAGATCGGCCGCAACCGGCTGGCGGAGCAGTTTCGCTGCGCTCCCTCCCAGATAAACTATGTGCTGGAGAAGAGGTTCACCCTGGAGCGCGGCTACCTCGTGGAGAGCCGCCGCGGCGGAGGCGGTTACGTACGGCTGGTCCGCCTGGGTGCGGGGCCGGGCGAGGGGCTCTCGGACCTGGTCCTGCGCCAGGTCGGGCAGGAGATAGACCAGCGGCGGGCGGAGCACGTGGTGCTGCGGCTGCTCGAGGCGGGGACGGTGACCCCGCGCGAGGCGCGGCTGATGCGGGCGGCCTGCCGAAGGGAGGTGCTGGGGGTGGATCTCCCCCGCCGCGACGCGTTGCGGGCGCGGCTTCTTAAGGCCATGGTGCTCGCCCTGGCGGACCGGGGAGGCGATGCGCCGTGATGTGCCAGGATTGCGGCCAGAATCCGGCCACTGTCCACATCTCTCAGAACATAAACGGCGAGCAGACCGAGCTCTACCTCTGCGCCTCGTGCGCCCAGGCGCGGGGGCTTTTGGGGCCGGGCGGCTTCCCGCAGTTTTCTCTGCAGGACCTTCTGGCGGGGCTGCTCAACGCCCAGAAGGCCGGCCTGGAGGCCGAGGAGCCGGAGGCGCCCGGCAGGCTGCGCTGCGGCCTGTGCGGCCTGAGCTACCGGGACTTCGCCCGGGCGGGCCGGCTGGGCTGCAGCCGCTGCTACCGGGAGTTCGCAGCCCAACTGGAGCCCCTGCTGCGGCGCATCCACGGCTCCACCCGGCACACGGCGAAGATGGCGGGGGCGCAGGCGCGCCGGGCGCCCCAGACCGAAACCGGGGACCTGGAGCGGCTGCGCCAGGAGCTCCAGGCGTGCGTCAGCCGGGAGGACTTCGAGCGGGCGGCCGAGATCAGGGACCGCATCCGCGAGCTGGAGAGGAAGGGCAAGTGATGGGCTCTGATGCGCCGGGTCCGGCCAGTGGAGCCGGGCCGTGGGAAACGGACGAGGCGGGGAAGTGGCTGGACGGCACCGGCCCCGAGGCCGGCATGGTGGTGTCCTCGCGGGTGAGGCTGGCCCGGAACCTGGAGGGCCACCCCTTCCCCCACCTCCTGGACCAGGCCGGGGGGGAGAAGGTGCTGTCGCTGGCGCAGGATGTCACCAGGGAGATAAACAACTTCGGCCACTTCGGGGAGTTCAAGCACCTTAGGCTGGCGTCGCTCCGCCCCCTCGACCGGCGGGTGCTGGTGGAGAAGCACCTCATCAGCCCGCACCACGCCGAGGGGGGCGGGTCCCGGGGCGTCATCCTGAACCGGGAGGGCACCGTCAGCATCATGGTCAATGAGGAGGACCACTTCCGCATCCAGTGTTTGAGCTCGGGGCTGGACCTGGCCGGGGCCTACGACGTGGCCGGCCGCATCGACGACCTGATGGGGGAGAGAATAAGCTATGCCTTTGACCCGCGCCTGGGCTACCTCACGGCCTGTCCCACCAATGTAGGCACCGGCCTGAGGGCCTCGGTGATGATGCACCTCCCCGCCCTGGTGATGACCGACCAGGCCGGCCGTGTGACCACGGCCATGAGCAAGGTGGGCGTAGTGGTGCGGGGGTTCTTTGGGGAGGGCACCCAGGCCTCGGGGGACTACTTTCAGATCTCCAACCAGATCACGCTGGGCCGCTCGGAGGCCAGCATCCTGGACGATCTGGGGGCGGTGGTGAGGGAGGTAAGCCGCCAGGAGGCGGAGGCGCGGGAGTCGCTGCTGCGGGGCCGGCGCCACTCCCTGGAGGATCGCGTGTGGCGGGCGTACGGGGTCCTGGGCTCCGCCCGCATCCTGTCCACCGACGAGGCCATGCGGCTGCTTTCGGAGGTCCGCCTGGGGGTGGAGCTGGGGTTCCTGCCCCGAATACCCATCAGGGTGCTCAACCGGCTGCTGGTCGTGACCCGCCCCGGCTACCTGCAAAGGCTGGCCGGTCGGGAACTGGCGCCGGCCGACAGGGACCTGCGCCGGGCCGAGCTGGTGCGGCGGGCGCTGAGATCCTGGAACGGCCGGGGCGGCCCCGGCCGGGGGGACCCGGCGGCCGGTGCGCCTTGATTTAAGGAGGGAGCGGCCATGTTCGGGCGGTTTACGGAGCGGGCCCAGCGGGTGATCATCCTGGCCCAGGAGGAGGCGCGCCGCCTCGGCTACAGCTACGTGGGCACGGAGCACCTCCTGCTGGGGCTGGTTCGGGAGGGCGAAGGGCTGGCGGCGCGCGCGCTGCAGAGCCTGGGCATCGACCTGGGACGGGTGAGGGCGGAGGTGGAGAAGGTCATCGGCCGCGGAACGGCCGCCTCCCAGGGCGAGATCGGCTTCACCCCCCGGGCGAAGAAGGTGGTCATGGAGCTCTCCTCCGACGAGGCCAGGCAGCTCGGCCACAACTACATCGGCACCGAGCACATCCTCCTGGGCCTCATCAGGGAGGGGGAGGGCGTAGCCGCCCGGGTTCTGGAGAACCTGGGGGCCGACCTGGAGCGGGTGCGGCGCACGGTGGTGCAGCTCCTGGGCGGCCACGCGGCGTCGGGCGCCGGCGCCAAGGTCCGCGGCAAGAGCGCCACGCCCACGCTGGACAACTTCGGGCGGGACCTCACCGCCCTGGCCCACGAGGGCAAGCTGGACCCCGTGATCGGCAGGGAGAAGGAGATTGAGAGGGTCATACAGGTGCTCTCCCGCCGCACCAAGAACAATCCCGTGCTTATAGGCGAGCCCGGGGTAGGGAAGACCGCCATCGCCGAGGGCCTGGCCCAGCGCATCGCCGACGCCAAGGTGCCCGAGCTGCTCAAGGACCGGCGCGTGGTGTGCCTGGACCTCCCCGCCCTGGTGGCGGGGTCCAAGTACCGGGGGGAGTTCGAGGAGCGGCTCAAGCGGGTGATGGATGAGATCCGGGGCAGCGGCAACGTCATTCTGTTCATCGACGAGATGCACACCATCATCGGCGCCGGCGCGGCCGAAGGGGCCATCGACGCGGCCAGCATCCTCAAGCCCGCCCTGGCCCGCGGCGAGCTGCAGTGCATAGGGGCGACCACCATCGACGAGTACCGCAAGCACGTGGAGAAGGACGCCGCCCTGGAGAGGCGCTTTCAGCCCATCATGGTGGAGGAGCCCTCGGTGGAGGACACCATCGCCATCCTCAAGGGGCTGCGCGACCGTTACGAGGCCCACCACCGGGTGGAGATCTCGGACGAGGCCATAGAGGCGGCGGCGAGGCTGTCCGATCGGTACGTGACCGGCCGGTTCCTCCCTGACAAGGCCATAGACCTTATAGACGAGGCCGCCTCCCGTGTAAGGCTGCGCAACTTCATGGCTCCCCCCGACCTCAAGGAGCTCGAGGCCAGGGTGGAGCAGGTCCGCAAGGAGAAGGAGGCGGCGGTGTCCTCGCAGGAGTTCGAGAAGGCGGCCCGGCTCCGGGACCAGGAGCGGAAGCTCCGGGACGAGCTGGAGCAGCAGAAGTCGAGCTGGGAGCAGAAGAAGGTCACCGACAAGGTCAACCTCGGCGCCGACGAAATCGCCCAGATCGTCTCCAGCTGGACCGGCATCCCGGTCCGGCGGCTGGCCCTGGAGGAGAGCGAGCGGTTGCTCAAGCTGGAGGAGGTGCTGCACCAGCGGGTGGTCGACCAGGATGAGGCGGTCACCGCGGTGGCACGGGCGATCCGGCGGGCGCGGGCGGGGCTCAAGGACCCCAGGCGGCCCATAGGGTCCTTCATCTTCCTGGGGCCCACCGGGGTGGGCAAGACGGAGCTGGCCCGGGCCCTGGCCGAGGCCCTGTTCGGCGACGAGGACGCCATGGTCCAGATCGACATGTCCGAGTACTCTGAGCGCTTCACCGTCTCCCGCCTGGTGGGGGCGCCGCCGGGCTACGTGGGCTACGAGGAGGGGGGCCAGCTCACCGAGGCGGTGCGCCGCCGTCCCTACTCCGTGGTGCTGCTTGACGAGATGGAGAAGGCCCACCCCGAGGTGTTCAACATCCTGCTCCAGGTGCTGGAGGACGGGCGCCTCACCGAGTCCCGGGGCCGCACCGTGGATTTCCGCAACACGGTGGTCATCATGACCTCGAACGTCGGGGCCCAGCACATCCAGCGCGACACGGCGGTGGGGTTCCGGGTGGAGCGGGACGAGGCCAAGTCATACGAGGACATGAAGGCCAAGATCATGGACGAGGTAAAGCGCGTCTTCCGCCCCGAGTTCCTGAACCGGGTCGACGAGATCATCGTGTTCCACGCGCTCACCCGCGAGCACCTCAACCAGATCGTGGAGCTGCTGCTCAAGCGCGTCGAGGCCCGGCTCAAGGAGAACGGGATGGGGCTGGAGGTGACCCCGGCCCTTAAGGAGAGGCTGGTCAAGGAGGGCTTTGACCCGGCATACGGGGCCAGGCCGCTGCGGCGAGCCATACAGCGCCTGGTGGAGGACCCGCTGTCTGAGGAGGTGCTCCACGGGCGGTTCTCGCCCGGCGACACCGTGGTGGCGGACGTAAAGGACGGCTCGGTCACTTTCACCCGCGCCGGCCGGGAGGAGGTGGCCGCCCCCGCGGCCCACGGGCCCAAGGGCGCCCACCCCGCCGGCGGCGCCGGGGCGGACGGCGGCGGGGCCGATGGGGGGTAAGCCGGTGGCCTCCAGGCCGAAGCGCCGCTTCCTGTGCCAGTCCTGCGGCTATGAGTCGCCGCGCTGGATGGGGCGCTGCCCCGCCTGCGGGCGGTGGAACACCCTGGTGGAGGAACTGGAGCGGCCGGAGCCCGCGGCTGGGCGGCCGCGCTCCTCCGGCGCCGGGCCGGTGCCGATAGCCCAGGTGGAGAGCTGCGCCCCCGGCCGGATGGACACGGGCGTCGAGGAGCTGGACAGGGTGCTGGGCGGGGGGCTGGTGCCCGGCTCGCTGGTGCTCATCGGAGGGGAGCCCGGGGTGGGCAAGTCCACCCTTCTGCTCCAGGTCTCCAACCACGTGGCCGCCCTGGGACGGCCGGTGCTGTACGTCTCGGGGGAGGAGTCCGCCGGTCAGACGAAGCTCAGGGCGGAGAGACTGGGCTGCCTCCACCCCGGCCTGCTGGTGCTGGCCGAGACCGACCTGGACGGCGTGGAGCGGCACCTGCGCGCCCTCCGTCCCGCGCTGGCGGTGGTCGACTCCATCCAGACCATGTACCTTCCCGCCCTGTCTTCCGCGCCGGGCGGGGTGAGCCAGGTGAGGGAGTGCGCGGGAGTGCTCCTGCGGCTGGCCAAGGAGACCGGGACCGCGGTGGTGGTGGTGGGGCACATCGCCAAGTCCGGGGCGCTGGCGGGGCCCAAGGTGCTGGAACACGTGGTGGACGCGGTGCTCTACTTCGAGGGCGAGAGCGGCCAGGGTTACCGGCTGCTCCGGCCCAGCAAGAACCGCTTCGGCTCCACGGCCGAGGTGGGCCTGCTGGAGATGACGGAGTCGGGGCTGAAGGCGGTGGACAACCCCTCGGCCCAGCTCCTGGCCCAGAGCTGCCCCGGCGTGCCGGGGACGGTGGTGGCGGCGTGCCTCGAGGGTACGCGGCCCTTCCTGGTGGAGGTGCAGGCCCTGGTGTGCCCCAGCCGCCTGGCCCTGCCCCGCCGCCTGGCGGGCGGGCTGGACGAGCGGCGGCTCCACCTCATCCTGGCCGTCCTGGAGCGGCGGCTGGGGTTGAGGCTTTCCGACCGGGACGCCTACCTGCGCGTCACCGGCGGCCTCAGGATCGAGGAGCCAGCCGTGGACCTGGCGGTGGCGGTTGCGCTGGTCTCGGCTGCCCAGGACCGCCCCGTCCAGGGGGGGACGGCGGTGGCGGGGGAGGTGGGGCTGGCCGGAGAGGTGAGGTCGGTGGGCGGCCTGGGGCTCAGGGTGAAGGAGGCCGGGCGTATGGGGTTCGTGCGGTGCATCGTGCCGGCCTGGGGGCTCGACCGCCTGGGCGGAGGGGAGCAGCCTGAGTTGCTCTT
>JAIMBG010000107.1 GCA_023511555.1 Acetobacteraceae bacterium
GGCACCCTCCTGACCGGCCCGGAAAACCCCCAGGAACGAGCCCGAAGGGACGCTCCCCACGAACTTGTTGACACACAGCAGGTGGAATGTGGATTTGGCGCGTCCGGCACGAATGTGCTATAATTATGTTAACTCCCTGGCGGTGCCGATCACGCATGGCTTGCCCGCCACGACTCGGGGGCCTACACTCTAGCAAAAAGGGAGGTGACCGGCCGTGCGCCTGAAGGGTCTAAAACCCGTCCGCATAGCCACCGCCTTCCTCATCACCCTCGCCGTGCTCGGCGGGGCGGCCTACGGCTGGCGGCTCGCAAGCTGCGACCGCCCTCTGATCCGCTCCCTGGGCTCACTACCAGGAGTGGAGGAGGTGCGCCTGGAGAGGGCGGGCTCCCGCGGGCTGCTGATCTATGTCAACCTTGGGCCCGTCGCCGACCTGCGAGAGACGTACCGGGCCCTGGAGGAG
Organism: Acetobacteraceae bacterium; assembly: GCA_023511555.1. Taxonomy (GTDB): domain Bacteria; phylum Bacillota; class Sulfobacillia; order JAIMBG01; family JAIMBG01; genus JAIMBG01. The sequence goes on from JAIMBG010000107.1 coordinate 461, forward strand.
AGGACGGGAGCCGTCCTGGGGGACGGACGGTTCGAGCTGATCATCCGGGATACCCGTACCCCAGCCCTGGTTGAGGTCTACCACCGGCTCCACTTCCTAGTGCAGGAAGGCCTGGAGACGGGGCGCTTCGCCGACATGGACCGGCGGCTGGAGCGTGAGGTGGAGTCACTCCAGGCTCTGGGCCGAGGGCCCGAGCGCTACCGGGTGTGGGTGGACGACCGCCACCTTTACGTGGAGCTGCACCAGGGTCGGAGCGCCCTCTACGAGGTGATCTCCAGGGCGCGGGCCGGGCCCGCCGAGGGGGGTGCTGAGGGGTGAAGGAGATGCTCGCCGGTGCCGGCCTGGCGGTCGTGGCCTTCCTGCTCCTGCAGGGCTATAACCTCCTGCCCTTCCTTTTCATGGCCGGGGTGGCCTACGTGCTGATCGAGTCCACGGCGCTGAGGGGGTCGGGGAGGTTCGCTCCCCAGCAGGCTGAGGCCCGCCGGCGCGTGACCTTCGACGACATCGGCGGCCAGGCCACGGCAAAGAAGGAGCTGATCGAGGCCCTGGACCTTGTGCGCCAGAGGGACAGGCTCTCCCGCCTGGGCATCCGGCCGCTCAAGGGCATACTGCTGAGCGGCCCCCCCGGAACCGGGAAGACGCTCATGGCCAAGGCGGCCGCCAACTACACCCGCTCCTCCTTCCTGGCCGCCTCAGGGAGCGAGTTCGTGGAGGTCTACGCCGGGGTGGGGGCCCAGCGGGTTAGGGAGCTGTTCACCCGGGCCCGTCGAGAGGCCCGCAGCGCGGGACACCAGGGCGCCGTCGTGTTCCTGGACGAGATCGAGGTGATGGCCGGCCAGCGGGGGCGCCACTCCAGCCATCTGGAGTACGACCAGACGCTGAACCAGCTCCTGGTGGAGATGGATGGGCTGGCTCACGACCACGAAGGCCGCATCCTGGTGATAGGGGCCACCAACCGCATCGACCTCCTGGACCCGGCACTGCTGAGGCCGGGGCGCTTCGACCGCGTGGTGCGGGTGGGCATGCCCGACCGGGAGGGGAGGCTGCATATCCTCAAGCTTCACACCCGCAATAAGCCGCTGGACCCCGATGTCGACCTGGAAGCCTTGGCCAGGGAGTCTTTCGGGTTCTCCGGGGCGCACCTGGAGAGCGTGGCTAACGAGGCAGCCATCCTGGCCATGCGCGAGGGGCTGGAGCGCATCTCCCAGCGCCACCTCTTGGAGGCCGCGGACAAGGTGGCCATGGGCGAGCGGATAGACCGGCGGCCGGGAACGGAGGAGCTGCGTCGTGTAGCTATCCACGAGCTGGGCCATGCCCTGGCCTCCGAGGTGCTGCGGCCGGGGTCGGTTTCGGCGATCACCATCACCTCACGCGGAGAGGCGCTGGGCTACGTCCGCCAGTCCCAGGAGCAGGATCCCTGCCTGTTCACCCGCCAGAGGCTCGAGGAGGAGATCCAGCTCCTGCTGGCCGGGGCGGCGGCGGAGGAGCTTCTGCTGGGGGGCGCCAGCACCGGGGCGTCCAGCGACTTCGAGCGGGCCGCCCAGATAGCCCGGCGCATCGTGCTGCAGGGGCTTTCACCGCTGGGGGTAGTAGACGGCTCGTCGCTGCCGCGGAAGGTCATGCACCGCTCCACCCGCCGCATCCTTGCCCGACAGGGCGACGAGGCACGCCGGCTGGTGGGCCTCTACCGGGGCCTCATAGAAGAGGCCTGTGGGATTCTCCTGGAGAGGGAGTCGATGGAGGGCGAGGACCTCCGAAGGCGGCTCAGGCAGTCCCTGCCATCGGAGCCTGCGGCGTCCGAAGAGAGGGCACAGGAGGGCGGGGCAGGCGTACCACGCAGGCAGGGGGCAGGCGGGCCCGCGGAATAGGCCCACACTGGGCGGGGACAATAGCGCCCGAGAGGTTGAGCCGGCGCCGCCGTCGAATCCCTGGGCCGGGGGGGGGTGAGCGGCGTGCAGGCTGAGATCTTGAGTGTGGGCACGGAGCTCCTCCTGGGCCAGGTCGCCAACACCAACGCCCAGGTGCTGGCCCGCTGCCTGGCGGCGTGGGGCATCCCCCTTTACCGCCAGGTGGCGGTCGGGGACAACCCACAGCGGCTGGCGCGGGCTTTCTCCGAGGCGTGGCAGCAGGCGGAGCTGGTCCTGGTCACCGGCGGCCTTGGCCCCACACAGGACGACCTCACCAAGGAGACAGTAGCCCAGGCGCTGGGGCTGGAGCTGGCGGAAGACCCGAGCGTGAGGGCCAGCATCGAGGCCTACTTCTCCCGACGCGGCCTTCCCATGCCGGCCTCCTGCCTCAAGCAGGCCCTGGTGCCGCGGGGGGCCAGGGTGTTGGCCAACCCACTGGGGACCGCACCGGGCCTGATCCTGGAGCAGGGCGGCCGCGCGGCCGTCCTGCTTCCGGGCCCGCCGGAGGAGCTGGGGGCGCTGCTCCGCCAGGTGGAGGACTACATCTCCCGCCTGGCGGGCCAGGGGGTCATCCTGTCCCGGGTGCTGAAGGTCGTGGGTCTGGGAGAGTCGGTCGTGGAGGCGAGGGTGATGGACCTGATACAGGCTCAGACCAACCCGACCCTGGCCCCTCTGGCCTTCCCCGGCGAGGTGCACCTCCGGATCACGGCCCGGGCCGCCAGCCGGGTCCAGGCGGCAGCGCTCCTTGACCCTCTGGAGGCTGAGATCCGCTCCCGCCTGGGCTCGCTTGTCTTCGGCGCAGACGAGGAGACACTGGAAGGGGCGGTGGGTGAGCTCCTGCGGGGGCGGGGGCTCACGCTGGCCGTGGCCGAGTCCTGCACCGCCGGGCTGGTCGCAGCCCGGCTGACCAGTGTCCCGGGAGCCTCCGCCTACTTTCTCCTGGGGGTTTCCACCTACTCCGACCGCTGCAAGTCTGAGGTGCTCGGGGTGCCCGAAGAGGTCCTGCGTCGGCATGGGGCGGTGAGCCGGGAGGTGGCGGAGGCCATGGCCCACGGCGTCAGCTACCGGGCCAAAAGCGACCTGGGGCTGGCCGTGACCGGCATCGCCGGCCCTTCGGGAGGGTCGCCGGAGAAGCCCGTAGGGACGGTCTTCCTCGCCGCCTGCGGCCGGCGCGGGGTGGTCGGGGAGCACCACCTTCTGGCAGGGGACCGGGCAGGGGTGAGGCAGCGGGCCGCCCAGGCGGCGCTGGTGCTCCTGCGCCGGAGCCTCCTGGAGGGCAGGATCGCCTGAACGGTGGGCCCCCGGCCCGGGTCCCCCTGAACCCGGCCTCCGCTTAGGGGGGAGAGCATGGGCTCGCGTCACCCACCGGCCCTCCGCGGCCTTTTCGCACTGCTGGGCGCCCTGCTGTTCGTGCAGGTCCTGAGCCCCTCATCGTATAGCCTGGAGGCGTTTCAGATCAGGGCCGGGCTGGGACCGTTCGACCTGGGGTACACCGAGCTGGTGCTGCCCCCAGTGGGCAAGATCTTCGCCCGCACCCACCTCACCCCTGTCAAACTCAGCCTCACCCTCGAGGGCGTGGACGTGAGCCGCCTCAAGCAGCTCAGCGCTTCAGAGCCAGCCGACCGCCTCACTCTAGAGAGGCTCCGCCGCTCTTGCCTCCGTCTGGCGGTACGGTTTGCGGGCCGGGTCACGGCGCTCGCCGCGGCAGGCAGCGGCTTCGGACTGCTCCTGTTGCAGGAGCACCGCCCCAGGGCCCTCCTCACTGCGGCCGGGGCGGGGGCCCTGGCTTCCGTGGCAGCGCTCCTGGCCACCGCGGCCACCTACGACCTGCGGGCGTTCTCCCACCCCCAGTACCAGGGGGCGCTCAAGGCCGCCCCCTGGGTGGTGGAGGCGGTGGGGTCCACCCTGGCCCGTGCCTCCGGTCTGAGCCAGCAACTGGGAACCCTGGCCTCCAACATCTATCAGCTTTTCGGCAGCATCGACCGGCTGGGCCCCCTGGGCCGCCCGCAGCGCGATATCACCATCATGCTGCTCGCCGACATCCACAACAACCCCCTGGCCCTGAGCTTCGTCCGACAGGTGGCGGCGGTGTTCCAGGTCGACCTGGCGGTGGATGCGGGCGACCTCACCGACTTCGGGACCCCTCTGGAGGCAGAGCTACTGCGTGACCTGGGGAGACTGGGGGTCCCCTACCTCGTAGCTCTGGGCAACCACGACTCTCAGGCCGTCGTAGAGGCGCTCTCCTCGCTGCCCGGGGTAACGGTGCTGTCCGGCCGAGTGGTGGAGGCGGCCGGGGTACCCGTGCTGGGTGTGGCAGACCCCGCGGCCGGGCCTCGCCCCACCCCCGGCCTGGCCGCCGGCCTGGAGGAAGCCCGGGACCAGACCCGGCGGGCGCTGGACGCTGCCCAGCCGGAGCCCTTCCTGTTCGTGGCCCACCGGCCGCCCCTCTACGACCCCGCCCGGGGCCGGGTGCCAGTGATCGTCACCGGCCACACCCACGAACCGCTTATTCGCCAGGCGGGGAGCAGCCTCATCATCAACCCGGGGACCGCGGGCGCCGCGGGCCTCAGGGGGCTCCAGTCGCGGCGCGAGGTCCCCTATAGTCTGGTCCTGCTGTATGTCTCCCGAGGGCCAGAAGGGCTGCAGCCCGTGGCGGCTGACACCATTCGGCTGTTCAACCTGCGCACCGGCTTCACCCTGGAACGGGTGCTGCTCCGGCCCGGCGCGCCGGCGGCACCGCCTGCGGACGGCGGCAAGGCGCAGCCCGAGTGACCCCGGCCCCCGGGCCCTCCCAGCGAGAAACCTACAGCGACCGCACCCCTCGGCCCCCGCCCAGGGACGGGAGGAAAAGGGTGGCGCCCGTCGAAGCATACACCGGCCGGGGCAACCGGCGGGGGGCGATGAGGCTGAGGTGCTTTGTGGCCGTTCCCCTGGAGGGCGAGGTACACGGGTCGGCGGTGGGGTTCCTGCGCCGTCTGGCGGCGCTGGCCCCGGCCGTAAAGTGGGTTGAACCCGAGAACCTTCACTTCACTCTCAAGTTCCTGGGCGAGGTGGAGGAGGGGCGGCTGGAAAAGGTGAAGGCCGCCCTAGGGCAGGCGCTGGCGGGGAAGGCGGCGTTCGGCCTGGAGCTTTGCGGCGCCGGGGCCTTCCCCAATCTGCGCCGGCCGCGCGTGGTGTGGCTGGGGGCAGGTGCGGGACGCGACCGCCTGGGGGAACTGGCGGAGGCGGTGGAGAGTGCGCTCGCGCCCCTGGGCTTCCCCCGCGAGGCCCGCGCCTTTTCCCCCCACCTCACCCTGGGCAGGGCCCGGCAGCCCGGGGCGGCGGGCGCCTTAGCCGCCGAGCTGGAGGCGGCTGGGTCGCGCCCCTGGGGGGAGCTCAAGGTAGACAGGGTGGTGCTGATGCAGAGCACGCTCACCCCCCGGGGCCCCATCTACACCCCCCTGGCCGTTTTCCGGCTCTAGCACGCCGCCAACGGTCCGGGCGGCCCCGACCCGATTCCCCCCAGCCGCCCGGCAAGGCCTCTTCTTCGCAGTCAACCTTTCCAGGGAAGGGGAGGACTCCATGCTGGACAAGGACAAGGCCCTGGACGCCGCCCTGGCTCAGATCGAAAGGCAGTTCGGCAAGGGGTCGATAATGAAGCTGGGCGAGGCCACCGCTCACATGCAGGTGGAGGTCATCCCCACCGGATGCCTGGCCCTCGACCTGGCCACGGGCGTGGGAGGCGTGCCGCGGGGCCGCGTGGTGGAGATCTACGGCCCGGAGGCGTCGGGCAAGACCACCGTGGGGCTTCACATCATCGCCGAGGCCCAGAACCTGGGCGGAGTGGCCGCGTTCATCGATGCCGAGCACGCCCTGGACCCGGTCTACGCGCAGCGGGTGGGGGTGAAGGTCGACGACCTCCTCATCTCCCAGCCCGACACCGGCGAGCAGGCCCTGGAGATCGCCGAGGCCCTGGTGCGAAGCGGAGCCGTGGACGTGGTGGTGGTGGACTCGGTGGCGGCCCTGGTGCCCCGCGCGGAGATAGAGGGGGAGATGGGGGACTCCCACGTGGGGCTCCAGGCCAGGCTCATGTCCCAGGCCCTGCGCAAGCTGGCGGGCGCCATAAGCAAGTCCCGTACCACGGCGGTGTTCATCAACCAGATTCGGGAAAAGGTGGGGGTGATGTTCGGCAACCCCGAGGTCACCCCCGGCGGCAGGGCGTTGAAGTTTTACGCCTCCCTGCGCCTGGAGGTCAGGAGGCTGGAGGCGATAAAGCAGGGCACGGAGGTCATCGGCAACCGCACCCGGGTGAAGGTGGTAAAGAACAAGCTGGCGCCGCCCTTCCGCCAGGCCGACTTCGATATCATTTACGGCGAGGGCATCTCCCGGGAGGGGAGCGTCCTCGACGTGGGTGCCGAGCTGGGCATCGTGTCCCGGAGCGGCTCGTGGTACACCTTCGGCGACCAGCGCCTGGGCCAGGGCAGGGAGAACGCCAAGGAGTACCTCAAGCAGAACCCGGAGCTGCGCCATAAGATAGAGGCCCGTATCCGCGAGGCCATCAACCACGGCGAGGTGAAGGCCGCCCCCGCCCGGGAAGAGGAGCCCGGCGGATGAGCGGAAGCCGGCAGCCCCCCCCGGACCCCCTGGACCTGGCGGCGAGGCTGTTAGCCGTGGCCAGGACCCGGGCCGATCTGGTAAGGCGGCTGGTCGCCCGCGGCGTCGACCCGGCCCGGGCCGAAGCCGTCGCCGAGGAGTGCCGACGCCGGGGCTGGCTCGACGACGCCCAGTACGCCAGAGACTGGCTGGAGCGGGAGCTGGGGCGCCGCCCGTCCGGTCGCCGGCGGCTGCGGGCGGCTTTGCTGGAGCGCGGGGTGCCGCCAGAGGTCGCTGATCGCGCCGTGGCGGAGGCGCTGAGCGCTCACCCCGAGGAGGCTCTGGCCCGCTCTGCGGCCGCCCAATGGCGGCGGGCCCGGGCCGGCTCGCGGGCCGGTGGCCGCAAGGCCAGCCCTGCGAGCGAGGTGCGGGGCCTGGCGGCCTTCCTGGACCGGCGTGGGTTCGAAGCTGACGTGGTGTGGCGGGTGTTGGAGGAGTCAGGCGGGGCTGGCGCATCGCCCCGCGTGGGGTGCCGCCGCTTTCCTTGACAGAGTCAGTGGAATGGTTTACAATCGAACAAGGGGCGGTACGTAAGGCTCGCATGGAGTTGTTCCCCGAACCAGTAAGCTGTGCGGGTTTTGCTCGCTTGAATGTTGGGTCCGACCGTCGGCCAGGATCACCGTCTGCAGCGCGCCGACTCAGGTCCAGGCCGCGGTTGGGCGAGCGCCGGGAATCTGCCCGGCACAGAGCCGAGCCCCTGTGCTCGGCTATCATTTCATACTGGGGGGCTTTTGCCACCCCTGCCGCTGCCTCGAGGGCATGGGGAGGTGAGCTGAATGCACGCAAACCTGTGGACTTTCGTCTGGACCGCAGCGGCCGCGATAGTGGCCCTGGCCGTCGGCTACCTTCTCCGCAAGTACCTGGCAGAGGCAAGGATCGCGTCGGCCGAGGAGGCTGCCAGGAGGCTGCTCCAGGAGGCCTCCAAGGAGGCCGAGGCCAAGAAACGTGAGGCATTGCTGGAGGCCAAGGAAGAGGTCCACCGGCTCAGGGCGGAGCTGGAACGGGAGACCCGGGACCGCCGGGCGGAACTGCAGCGCTCGGAGCGGCGCCTGGTGCAGAAAGAGGAGGCGCTCGACCGCAAGTCCGAGAACCTGGAGAAGCGGGAGGAGCAGCTCAGCCAGCGTGACCGGGAGCTGGAGCGGCTGCAGCGGGAGGTTACGGAGATAAAGGCCCGGCAGATCGCGGAGCTGGAGCGCATTTCAGGGCTTACCAGCGAGGAGGCCCGCAAGCTCATCCTCGCGGCCGTGGAGGAGGAGGCCAGGCACGAGGCGGCGGCGATCATCCGGGAGGCGGAGGCGAAGGCCCGAGAGGAAGGAGAGAAGAAGGCGCGCGACATCATCACCCTGGCGATACAGCGGTGCGCGGCCGACCACGTGGCCGAGGCCACGGTGTCGGTAGTGGAGTTGCCCAACGACGAGATGAAAGGGCGCATCATCGGCCGCGAGGGCCGCAACATCAGGACCCTGGAGACGCTGACCGGCATCGACCTCATAATCGACGACACCCCCGAGGCCGTGATACTGTCCGGCTTTGACCCCGTCCGGCGCGAGGTGGCCCGGGTGGCTCTCGAGAAGCTGGTGGCCGACGGGCGCATCCACCCCGCCCGCATCGAAGAGATGGTAGACAAGGCCCAGAAGGAAGTTGAGGCCGTCATCCGCGAGCAGGGCGAGCAGGC
>JAIMBG010000108.1 GCA_023511555.1 Acetobacteraceae bacterium
TTTGTCACAAATTTTTCGGCCCCTGGGGGGGGGGGGGGGGGGCGTGAAGTGTCCGTTCTGCGGGCACCCGGACAGCCGGGTGCTGGACAGCAGGCCCACCGACGAGGGGACGGTAATCCGCCGCCGGCGCGAGTGCCCGGGCTGCGGCCGGCGGTTTACCACCTACGAGAAGGCGGAGCAGGCTCCGCTTCTGGTGGTGAAGCGGGACGGCCGGCGGGAGCCCTTCGACAGGGGGAAGATCCTGGCCGGCCTGGTCAAGGCCTGCGAGAAGCGGCCGGTCCCGCTCGCCACGCTGGAGGCGCTGGCCCGGGACGTGGAAAGGGAGGTTAAGGGTGCCTTCGAGCAGGAGGTCCCCAGCCGGCAGATAGGGGAGCAGGTCATGAACCGGCTGAGGGCGGTTGACGAGGTGGCCTACGTCAGATTCGCCTCCGTCTACCGGCAGTTCACCGACATCAACGGCTTCATGGAGGAGCTGGAGAGGCTGATCCGGGATAGGGTGGGTGGGGGAAGGTGAGGGCGGGGACCCTGGCGGTGCTTACGGAGGACAACTTCGGGGCCGAGGTCCTTTCGGCCCCGGGTCCGGTGGTGGTGGACTTCTGGGCCGCCTGGTGCGGCGCCTGCAAGGGCGTGGAGAGGGTGCTGGAGAAGGTGGCCGCCCGGTACGCCGGCCGTCTCAAGGTGGGTACGGTGGACGCCGCCTCCTGCGCGGGGCTGGCCACACGGTACGGGGTGGTGGGCCTGCCCACGGTGGTCGTGTTCCTGGGCGGAAGGCCGGTGGCCCGGCTCTCGGGGTCGAGCGCGGGGGGCGAGGGGCTGTGGCGCATGGTGCGGCAGGTGGTCGGGGACTGAGCGCCGCTGAGGGATCGGAGGCGACGGAGTGGGCGGCCTGGAGCTGACTGAAAACGCCATCAAGGTGCTGCGGAAGCGCTACCTGGCAAAGGACGAGGGCGGGAGGCCCGTCGAGACGCCGGACGAGATGTTCCGGCGGGTGGCCCGCAACATCGCCCTGGTGGACCTGCTTTACTGCCCCGAGGTTTTCGACCTCAGCGGCAGGAGCCCCCGTCACCCCTTCCGGACCCCCGCCCCCGAGCCGGTGGGCAGGTACACCTGGTTCGACGTGGAGACCCTGCTCCGCGCCTACCGTCAGCTGGACCGGAGGGGGCAGATGCGGGTGCCGCCCTCGGATCTCTTGCAGATGCTGCGCCGCCCGCCGGCCTGGCTCAAGGAGAGCGAGGACGAGCTCTACCGTCTGCTCACCAGCATGGAGTTCCTGTTCAACTCCCCCACCCTCATGAACGCCGGCCGGGAGCTTCAGCAGCTGGCGGCCTGCTTCGTGCTGCCGGTCGAGGACTCCATGGACAGCATCTTCGAGTCCATCAAGGGCGCGGCGCTCATCCACAAGAGCGGCGGCGGCACCGGCTTCAGCTTCTCGCACCTCAGGCCCAAGAACGACGTGGTCCGCACCACCGGGGGGGTGGCGAGCGGGCCGGTCTCCTTCATGAAGGTATTCAACAGCGCCACCGAGGCGGTCAAGCAGGGAGGCACCCGCCGGGGCGCCAACATGGGCATCCTCCGGGTGGACCACCCCGACATCCTTGACTTCATCACCTGCAAGCAGGACGACGCCGAGATCACCAACTTCAACATCTCGGTGGGGCTGACCGACCGCTTCATGGAGGCCCTGGAGCGGGGCGAGGACTACGACCTGGTCAACCCCCGCACCGGCAAGGTGACCCGGCGGTTAAGCGCCCGCGAGGTTTTCGACCTCATAGTGAACATGGCCTGGAAGAACGGGGAGCCCGGCATCATCTTCCTGGACCGGCTGGAGGCTGCCAACCCCACCCCCCGCGTGGGAAGGATCGAGAGCACCAACCCCTGCGGCGAGCAGCCTCTTCTGCCGTATGAGGCCTGCAACCTCGGCTCCATAAACCTCTCCCGGATGGTGGATGGGAGCGGCCGCTCCCTGGACGAGCCCAGGCTGGCCCGCACCGTGCACCTGGCGGTCCACTACCTGGACAACGTCATCGACGCCAACAAGTACCCGCTGCCCCAGATAAGGGCCATGGCCCTGGCCAACCGCAAGATAGGGCTGGGCGTGATGGGCTTCGCCGACCTCCTGGTGCAGCTCGGGGTGCCCTACGACTCGCCCCAGGCCCTGGAGGTGGCGGAGCAGGTCATGTCGCTCATCGATCGGGAGTCCAAGGCCGCCTCGGCCGAGCTGGCCCGGGTCCGCGGCCCCTTCCCTAACTTTAAAGGCAGCGTCTACGACCGGCCGGGGGCCAGGCCGCTGCGCAACGCCACCACCACCACCGTGGCCCCCACCGGCACCATATCGATCATTGCGGGCACCTCCAGCGGAATAGAGCCGCTTTACGCGGTGGCATTCGTGCGCCACGTGCTGGAGGACGAGAGGCTGGTCGACGTGAACCCCCGGTTCGAGGCCGCGGCCAAAGCGGCGGGGATCTACAGCCCCGAACTCATGCGGCTGGCGGCCCAGCGGGGGTCGGTGCGGGGGCTGCCGGGGGTGCCGGAGGAGCTGGGGCGGATGTTTGCGACCGCCCACGACGTTTCCCCGGAGTGGCACATCCGGATGCAGGCCGCGTTCCAGCGCCACACCGACAACGCCGTCTCCAAGACGGTGAATTTCCCTCACGACGCCGCTCCGGCGGACGTGGCCAAGGTGTTCCGGCTGGCCTACCAGTTGGGCTGCAAGGGCGTGACGGTCTACCGGGACAGGTCCCGGGCGGAGCAGGTGCTGGTGGTAGAGGGGGCGGGTGCGATGGAGGCGGGGGGCAAGGGCGTCCAGGCCGGCAGGTCCGAGGGCCCGGCCGAGAGGGCGGGCGGCTGGCTGCCGGCGGGCGACGGTGGGGCCCCGGGGCCCGCACCGGTGCAGGTGGAGCGTGTCGCGGCCTCCGGGGAGGGCGGTCCGGCCGCGGCGGGGCCGGGCGCGGCCGGGGTGGAGCGGGGCCGGGAACTCGAGCCGCGGCCCCGGCCGCCCATCACCGTGGGTCGGACGGAGAGGATAAGCACCGGCTGCGGCAAGCTGTACGTCACCATAAATGAGGACGAGCACGGGCTGTGTGAGGTCTTCACCCAGATGGGGAAGTCGGGCGGCTGCGCCGCCTCGCAGTCCGAGGCTGTGAGCCGGCTGATCTCGCTGGCGCTGAGGGCGGGGGTAAAGCCGCGGGCCATAACCAAGCACCTCCGCGGCATCAGGTGCCCCGCCCCTTCCTGGGACAACGGGGGCGTGGTGCTGTCCTGTGCCGACGCCATTGGGATGGTGATCGAGCGCTACCTGCGCTGGCGGGAGCGCGGCCGCGGCCCCAGCCTGGACCCGGCCGGGGCGGAGGCCGGCGGGGACGGGACGGAGGAGGCGGCGGGCCGGGACGCGTCGCCCCCGGACGACGGCGACCCGGGCGACGCGCTCACGCATCAGATGGGCGCCTGCCCGGAGTGCGGGGGCCACGTGAAGCACCAGGACGGCTGCCTGACCTGCCTCTACTGCGGGTACTCCAAGTGCTACTGATGATCGGCGGAGCATCGGCCGGCCCGCGCTCAGCCTCCGCCCGGGGACCCGGTCGCGGGCCGGCGGCGCGAAGGGGCGGGGGTGCGCCGCGCGGCGGGTCGGCAGGCTCCAGCCCTGCCCGCCCGGGGGCGGGGCAGGAGTCTGTCCCGCGGTGGCGAATAGTAAGCGTGCCGGCCGTCCGCCGGCGGGTGACGGGAGGCGGGAGGGCGTGGCGGGCCGCGTTACCCGCTTCGGAGTGTCCATAAGCCCGGAGCTTCTGGCGGGGCTGGACCGTCTGGTGAGAAAGCGCGGCTACCCCAACCGCTCCCACGCCATCCGGGACCTCATTCGGGCCCGGATGGTAGAGGAGGAGTGGGCCTCCGGCCAGGGCGAGGTGGCGGGGACGGTCACGATCGTCTACGACCACCATCAGAGCGACGTGGGGCGTACGCTGAACCAGCTCCAGCACTCGTACCGGGAGCTTATCGTCTCCACGCTCCACGTCCACCTGGACGAGCGCCACTGCCTGGAGGTGGTGGTGGTGCGGGGACGGCCCGGCCAGGCCCGCGAGGTAGCGGACAGGCTGTGCAGCGCAAAGGGGGTGAAGCACGGGCGGCTGGTGGCCACCTCCACGGGCAGGGAGCTGGCGTAGCGGGGCCCGGCAGGGTGGAGGCGGGCGGCCGGTGGTGCGGGGCGCTGCCGGCGCTCGGGAAGGGGCCGGGGGGCCATGGGCTGGCGGGTGCCGGCTTTTTTCAGGGCGATGCGGTGTTACTTTCTGAATAATCGTGTCACGCGGGGCTGGGGCTGCAGGGCCTGAGGGCCTTTCCGTAACGGGGGCCCCGGGTTGCGGGGCCGCCCCGCAGAGAGGGGAGGGGTGGGTGTGCACCTACCGGACGGTCTCTTGGACACCAAAGTGTGGATGGGGGCGGCTGCGGTGTCTGCCGCCGGCGTGGGGCTGTGCCTTCGCTCCGGCCGGGGCCTGGGGGAGCGGCAGGTCCCGCTGCTGGGCGTCATGGGGGCGGGCGTGTTTGCCGCCCAGATGCTGAACTTCCCCGTGCTGGGGGGGACGTCGGGGCACTTCCTGGGCTCGGCGCTGCTGGCGAGGGTGCTGGGCCCGGGGCCGGCGGCCCTGGCCATGACGGTGGTCCTCCTGGTCCAGTGCCTGCTGTTTGCCGACGGCGGGCTTTTGGCCCTGGGCGCCAACGTGCTCAACATGGCGCTGGTGGCCACCTTTGGGGGGTGGGGGGCGTGCCGGCTGCTGGCGCGGCTCCTGCCGGCCCCGTGGGGCCGCCATGTGGCCCTGGGGATCGGGGCCTGGCTCTCGGTGGAGCTGGCGGCCGCTTTGGTGGCGGTGGAGCTGGCCTGGTCGGGCAGCGTTCCCCTGGCGGTGGGGCTGGGTGCCATGCTCTCCTGGCACGCGCTCATTGGGGTAGGCGAGGCGGCAATCACCGTAGCGGCGGCGGGGCTGCTGTCCGGGCCTGCCGCCCGGGCGCTGGGGGTGAGGGAGGATGCCTAAGGCGGCGTGGTGGATAGCGGCTGCAGCGCTCCTCGCGGCCGCGGCGGCCGTGTTCCTGGCCTCGCCGTGGCCCGATGCGTTGGAGACCTTCCTGGCCTCGAGGGGTCTGGAGGGCTCAGAGGCGCCCCTGCCTGCCCCCGCGCCGGACTACGCCGTCCCGGGCGTGGGTCACCCCGGCCTGGCCGGCAGTCTGGCGGGGCTGGGCGGGGTGCTCGTAGTGCTGGTGGCTCTATGGGGCCTGGGCCGGGCACTGGTTCGGAAGGGGCGGGCAGAGGGCCGGGGGGGTAGCGGATCGTGACGGGGAGAGAACGGTGCGGGGGCAGCGGTGGAGCTGGCCCGGCGGAGGGCTGCGGTGCGGCGGGGTACCGCAGCCCGGGGCGGGCGGCACGCCGGCAGGGCGGCGCCGGGGGTCCGCTGGACCCGGCGGCACGGGTGCTGGCGGCGCTCCTGTTCATCGCCGCGGCCGTGTCGTTGAGAGGGCTTCCCTCGCTGGCCGTGGCCGCAGGCCTGCCCCTGCTCGTGGCGCTGGTCTGCGCCCGGGCGCGGCGGAGGGCCCTGCTGCTCTCGCTGTGGGCCTTGCCGCTGGCCCTGAGCCTGGGCCTGGTGCTGGCGTGGGTGCGCCCCGGCCAGCCGGCCTGGCCCGGGGGCTGGGGACCGCTGGGCCGGGGGCCCACCCTGCCGGGTCTGGAGGCGGGAGCGGCGCTGGTATTGAGGGTGCTGGCCGGGACGCTCACCCTGGGCCTGGCGGCGGGCGGAGAGGCCGCCGGCCTGTGGCGGGGTCTGGGGCGCCTGGGTGTGCCCCGGCTTTTGGTCGAGGTGGGAGAGGTGATGACGCGCTACCTGGGGCTGGCGGTGGGGGAGCTGGAGCGGCTGCGCCTGGCCCAGGCGGCGAGGGGCTTTGAGCCCGGACGGAGGCTGGGGCTCAAGGCGCTCACCGCGCTGGGCCGGGCCGCAGGCCGGTTCTGGCTCATGTCCCTGGGGCGGGCCCAGCGGGTGCACCTGGCCATGCTGGCCCGGGGATTGGGCGGCTTCGGGCCGCGGAGGGGGGCGGCCCGCCTCAGGGGATGGCGGGCCGGGGAGTGGTCGTGGCTGGGGGCCGCAGGGCTGGCGGCGGCGCTGCTCCTGTGGTGGGACGTGGGGGTGAGGCTCCATGGAGGCTGAGGGGGCTGGACGCACGAGCCCGGCAGGGCCCGGGGCCGGGGGGGCGGGGCAGGCCTGGGCCCTGGAAGTGGAGGAGGTGTGCTTTTCGTACGAGGACGGGACGCAGGCGCTCCGGGGGGCGACGCTCCGGGTGCCGGCGGGGGCTAGGATGGCGCTCATCGGGCCCAACGGGGCGGGGAAGTCGACCCTGCTCCTCCACCTGAACGGACTGTACAGCCCGTCCGCCGGCCGGGTGCGCGTGCTGGGCCGGGAGCTGGGCCCCGCTGACCGGCGCTGGGCCCGGCGCCAGGTGGGCCTCCTGTTTCAGGACCCCGATGACCAGTTGTTCTGTGCCACCGTCGAGGAGGACGTGGGGTTCGGCCCGGCCAACCTGGGACTTGAGGGGGAGGAGCTTTCCCGCCGGGTGCGGGAGGCCCTGGAGGCCGTGGGGATGTGGGAGCTCAGGGGGCGGGCCCCCTCCGCCCTCAGCCTGGGCGAAAAGCGGCGGGCGGCGCTGGCCGGGGTGCTGGCGCTGCACCCCCGGATCCTCGCCCTGGACGAGCCCGCCGCGCACCTGGATGCCAGGGGCAGGGCGCAGCTCCTGGACCTCCTGGGGCGCGCCGCCCCCGAGGGCCTCACCTTCGTCATGGCCACCCACGACGTGGACTTCGCGGCCGAGTGGGCCGACCGGGTGGCGGTGATGCAGGCGGGGCGGGTGGTGGCCCAGGGGGGGCGGGAGCTGCTCGCCGACGCCGACCTGCTGCAGGGCTCGGGGCTGGAGCCCCCCACCGTGCTCCGGCTGTTCTGCGGCCTCAGCCCGGCCACGCCGCTCACCCTGGCCGAGGGGAGGCGGCTGCTGGCCGAGATGGCTGCCCGGCGGGGGTCCGGCAGTTAGCGGCCGGGGCGGGGGGGCGGCCGGGGCCGGCAAAGGGCCGCCGCGGAGGGGGCAGTGGAGACCGCTGGAAGAGGAGGGAGGCGTCGGGGCGTAGAAACCCCTGCATTGCGCCCGGCCGGGTGGCGGCCACTCGGTCACCGATGCTGGCCGGGCGCGGGGGGATCCGACGGTGGGCCGACTGGAGCCGTGTGCAGACGACGAAGCCGCCCCCGGCCTCAGGGGCAACGTCTGGCTCATCTCGGTGACGGCGGCGGTGCTCATCACCGCGCTTTACACCTGGAACCGGCTGCTCCCCTTCATGCTCCGGGAGCGGGGGGCCGACGACCTCCAGGTAAGCCTCATTTACACCCTCATGAACCTCACCGTGAACCTCTTCCAGTACCCCGGCGGCGTCATGGCGGACAGACAGGGCCGCAAGCTGTGGGTCGTCATGCCCACCCTGGGCGTGGGCATGCTCTACCTGGCGGTGTTCTTCACCCCGGGGTGGGCGGCGTTCGCCGCCCTGCTGGTGGCCGTAAACTGCCTCAACGCCGTGCAGGCCCCCGCCTTCGTGGCCCTCATGGCGGAGTCGGTGCCGGCGGCGGAGAGGGGTCGGGCGTTCGCGGTCCTGCAGTTCTTCGTGGGGGCCTCGGTGGCGGCGGGGCCGGCCCTGGGGGCCCTGCTCCTGCCCCTGGTGGGCGCCGACGCCCTGGTGGTGGTGACAGGGGCCATATTCATAGGCTGCGGCCTGGTGCGGCAGTTCCGGCTCAGGGAGACGCTGAGGGAGGCTCCGGCCCCGCAGGCGGCGGACCTGGGGCGGCCCGGGTTCCGGCGGCTGTGGGCTTTGCTGGCCGTGTCGACGGCGTTTGTGGCCCTGCAGGGGCTCACCGCCTGGGGGCCGTTCATTGCCCTGTATCTTGCGGACAGCATGGGCTACACCCCCCGCCAGGTGAACCTGCTCTTCGCCCTGGCGCCGCTTCTGGCCGTGGGCTTCAGCCCCTTCGGGGGGCGGATCACCGACCGGCTGGGGGCGGGGCGGGTGCTGGGGCTGGCCTGCCTGGCCCACGTCGTCACCCTGGCCGGCTGGCTCTTCACCCGGGGGCTGGGCCTGACGGCGTTTTTCCTGGTCCTGGTCTTCGGTAGCATTCAGCTTGCCGGCATCGCCTTTGACACCCTGCGGGCGGAGGTGGCGGGCGATCGGGAGCGGGGCCGGGTCCTGGGCGTCCTGGGCACGGCGGCCGGCACGGCGGCGGCCATGGCGCCGGTGCTGGCCGGGCTGCTTTCCCGGAGGTTCGGTCCCCTGGCCCCCTTCGGCCTGGCCGCGATGGCGGCTCTGAGCGTGCCCGGGGCGGTGAGGCTGTTGCGGCCGGCGGCGGGTGCCGGAGAGCGGGCGGCGGGGAGGGAGGGCCGTGCCGCGGCGGGCGCGGGGTAGAGGGGGAGCCGGCGGCGGGCCGGCCGCCCGGGCTGGGGCGGTCACCCCCGGCGGGGCGCGTGGCGCTAGGGC
>JAIMBG010000109.1 GCA_023511555.1 Acetobacteraceae bacterium
GGTTCTGGGGATCCAGCAGGGACTGGTGCTCATGCTGGCCATGGAGGTCCACGAGATGCTGGGAAAGCAGCCGCAGGAGCCCGGCGGAGGCGGCCTTGCCGTTCAGACGGCTGGAGTTGCGCCCACTCTTGGACACCTCACGAGTCAGCGTCAGACGCTGATCCGGCGCCTCTACGCCGTGCTCGGCGAGCAGCTTTCTGGCGCGCTCGCAGTCGCTGAGGTCGAACGTGGCCTCGATGACGGCCCGGTCCTGGCCGGTGCGGATAAGGTCGGGCGAGGCGCGGGCCCCCACCACAACCTCCACGGCATCGATGACCATGGACTTGCCCGCTCCGGTCTCGCCGGTCAGAACGTTGAGGCCCGGGGGGAAGGAGAGGCGCAGGCGGTCGATTATGCCGAAGTTCTCAATATAAAGCTCGAGCAGCATCCCGGTGGGGCCCCCCTCGCTTCAACCCATGAGGGCCCGGAGCTTCTCCACCAGCCGGGGTGAGGCTTCACGCTTCCTCACCACCACCAGGACCGTGTTGTCCCCCGCCACCGTCCCCACGACCTCTGGCCAGCGCAGGCAGTCCACCGCCTCGCCGATGGCCGAGCCCGTGCCTGAAAGAGCCTTGACCACCACCAGGTTCTCGCTCCAGTCGATGCCCACCACGCACTCCCGGAACACCCGCCTCATGCGTTCGGCCTGGACGCCTGAGGGCTGGTCGGGGGGCATGGCGTAGCGGTAGCGCCCATCCCCATTGGGGAGCTTGAGGAGCTGCAGCTCCTTGATGTCCCGGGACACGGTGGCCTGAGTTACCTCGATGCCCTGCTCCCGCAGGTGGCGGGCCAGCTCCTCCTGAGTCCCCACCACCTGCTCCCGGACTATCTCCAGGATCTTCATCTGACGTCGCGCCTTCACCGCTGCACCCCCCTCCGGCCCTATTCGCCGCAGGGCTGGAAGACTCCTCCTACTACTCCGAGTAAGCTTCCGTAAGCTTCCGCCGCAGGACGCGGTAAAAACTCCAACCCGGCCGCCTCAGCAGCCGCGTCACCTCCGACGCCCTCCGCACCACCACCTCGTCCCCCCTCGCCAGGATGCAGCCCTCTTGACCATCGATGGTCAGCATGGTGTCGGGGTGGACCGGCTGGATCTTCACCCGCACCGCCTCCTCCTGGGCCACCACTACCGACCGGGCGTAGAAACTGTGGGGACAGATGGGCGTCACTACCAGGAGGTCGAGGCCGGGGTTGATCACTGGGCCCCCCGCCGACAGCGAATACGCCGTCGAGCCGGTGGGTGTGGCCACTATCAGGCCGTCGGCGGGGTAGGAAGCGACGGGGGTCTCGTCCACATAGACTTCGAGGTGCACCATCCGGGCAAACGGCCCCTTTGTCACCACGGCATCGTTCAGGGCCAGGTAGCGGGAGGGGGCGCCCTGGGTCCTCTCCACGACTGCCTCCAGCATCATCCGCCGCTCCACCTGAAAGCCGCCGGCCAGCACCTCGGGCAGCGCCCCGAAGAGATCCGATCCCTCAAGCTCGGTAAGGAACCCCAGCCGTCCCAGGTTCACCCCCAGCAGGGGGCAGCCGTACGGGGAGAGGCGCCGGGCAGCCTGGAGCAGGGTGCCGTCGCCGCCTAGGACCACGGCAAACTCGGTCCCGGCGGCCCACTCCTCCACCGGTCCCCCCAGGCCGGCCAACCCGACCAACCCCGCCACCTCCGCGGGCAGCCGGGGCTCTATCCCCCTCCGGCTCAGCCAGCCGCACAGCTCGCGGGCCAGGTCCGCCGCCTGGGGTTTGTCCAGGTTGACCACGACGCCCACCCGTCTGCCCACCCCGCCACCTCCCCTCTGGGTCCACCGATGGGATATTCGCCCTTGCCTCTGGCTATCCTCCACCCGGACGAGGGATGAAGGGCTAGATTTTTGGAGATTGACAGCCTTACAAGCCGACAATTAGGACAGGCATCCCAACTTGGGCGCACAGAGTTACCTAATGGGAATTGCTTTTCAGGAGAAAAATGACTATAATAGAAACGCATACAGGATTCGTGTAAGTGCCTGCAGAGGAGGGGTGCTATGCATAGGCCGTCTCTGGGCGAAAAGATCAGACAGGCCCGAAAGGAGCTGTGCATGACCCAGGAGGAGCTGGCAGGCAAAGACTTCACCAAGGGGTTCATCAGCCTGGTGGAGCTGGACAAGGCTAAACCGTCCCTGGAGTCGCTAACGGTCCTGGCCGCCCGCCTCAACCGTCCACTCACCTTCTTCCTCGAGGACAGGCTCGAGTCCAAACGGGACATTGACCTGCTCGCCGCCCTGGGCGAGGCCCAGCTCCGGGCCGACCGGACGTCGGAGGCCCTGAACTTCTTCGGGGAAGCGCTCAGGATCAGCCAGGAGCTCGACGACCGGCCTCGTGAGGCCAGTTGCCACCGCTGCCTGGGCCAGGGCCACTTCCAGGCCAACAACCTGGACGCGGCCCTGGAGGCGTTCGAGCGCGCCTTGGAGATCTACAGCGAACTCTCCCTGCCTGACCAGACGGCCCGCATCCACTTCCTCGTGGGCACCGTCCACCACCGCCGCCACAAGCTGACCCAGGCCATAGAGGCGTACCGGCGCAGCCTGAGGGAGGCCGAGTCCGCCGGCCTCGAGGACGACGCCTTCATGCTGAAGCTGCTGTCCAACCTGGCCAACGCCTACTGGAAGGTGGGCGAGGCCCGGGAGGCCCGGGCGTTCTATCAGAGGGCGGCCGAGGCCGCGGCCCGCGCGGCCGACTTCGACGCCATGGGTTCGGCGTACCTCGCCCTGGCCCTGGCCTACCGGGAGCGGGGCGAGGTCGAGAGGGCGCTGGAATACTCCAACCGCGCGCTGGAGCTCTTCGAGATGAAGGAGACGATGCGGCTCATGGCCGACCTCCACAACAGCATCGGGGCGATGCACGCCGACCAGGGGGAGTGGGAACAGGCCCTGGAGCACTACCGAGAGAGCCTGCGGCTCAGGCAACTGGTCAATGACGAGGCGCGCCAGGCCTACACCTTCACCGAGCTGGCCCGCTACCACTACTTCCGCGGGGAGCTGGACGCGGCCCAGGAGTTCTGCCGGCGCTCCCAGGGCCTCCTGGACCGGCTCGGCGACCCCCTGGAGGCCGGGCGCACCCGCCTGGTGCGGGGCCTCATCGAGAAGGCCAGGGGGAACTGGGAGGAGGCCGGCCGGCTGTTCGAGGAGAGTGCCTCCATCTTCGCCGGGCAGGACACCAAAGTGGAACTGGCAGAGACATACAGCGAACTGGGGTTCCTGTACGCGGAGAGAGGGGACACCGCAAGATCCAACGAGTTCCTGGCCAAGTCGGTCTCACTGTTCAGGGAAGCTGGGCGGAGCCCCAAGGAGCGCGCCTGGAACGTGAGCTCCGAGTCCGGCTCTCCGGTGACCGGCTAGCCGGTCGAATGACCCCGAAAGGAAGCTTCTCGCCGAGGGGGGGCGCCCCAGCCCCCCCTTACTCCGTCTCCGGCCGCCGCTCCTCCGCCAGCAGCCCCAGCTCCCGGAGCGCCGCCCGCACCTCGGCGACCTCGGAGGGCTCAAGGTCCAGCAGCGGCGGGCGGACCTCCCCACCCGCCAGCCCCACCAGGTTGAGCGCGGCCTTTAGACCTGGTATGCCGAAGCGGGCTCCCGTGGCCTGCACCGTCGGCTCCAGCCTGACCTGGAGCTCCCGGGCCCGGGCCAGGTCGCCGGCCGCCACCGCCCGGTAGATGTCGAGGCAGGCGCGGGGCGCCACCTGGGGCACGGCGGCTATCACCCCTGCCGCCCCCAGGGCCAGGGCGGGGAGAATCAGCGAGCCTGAACCCATGAACGCCGCGAACCCCGGGGGAGCGAGGCGCAGGTAGTCGAGGAACTGGACCAGGTTGGCCGAACTGTCCTTGAGGCCCGCGATGTTGGGGTGCAACGCCAGTTCGGCCACCAGCGGGGGCTCGAGGTTTACGCCGGTGAGAGCCGGCATGTTATACAGGAGCACCGGGACGGGGCACTCGTCGGCCACCGCGCGGTAGTGGCGCAGCAGGGCGGACCGGGTCATGCGGGGGCGGTAGTAGAAGGGGGTGACCACCAGCACGCCCTGGACCCCGAGCTCCGCCACCTTCAGCGACAGCCTCAGCGTCTCGTCGGTGGTCAGACACCCGGTCTGGGCCAGGACGGGAACCCCTGCCGGTCCGGCCTCCTCCAGCACGGCGCTCACCACCGACAGCTTCTCGTCCCAGGAGAGGTGGGGAAACTCCCCGCTGGAGCCCAGGGCCACGAACCCGTGCAGCCCGGCCCGGATGAGCGCCCGGACGTTGCCCTTCAGCCCCGCCTCGTCCACCCGCCGGTGGGAAAAGGGGGTCGCCAGGGCGGCGAAGATGCCTGAGAACCTGGGCTTTAAGGTCGACGAAGGCCGATGGTCCGTCACTGTGAGCCGCCCCCTTCTCTTCCGCCCACCCCCCAGGTGAAGAGGTGGGCCTGCTGCACGGCACGGGCCACTTCCCGCTCCAGCCGCTCCCCGCTGAGCGCCGGTCCTGTGCGGCTCAGGCGGCCCGGCCCCACAAGCCACAGCCAGAACTCCAGGTTGCCCTCCGGGCCCTTGAGCGGCGAGGGAGTGACCCCCGCCACCCCCAGCCCCGCCGACCGGCCTGAGTCCGCCACCGCGAGCAGTGCCTCCCGATGAAGCTCCGGGTCCCTTACCACCCCCCGGCGGCCCACCCGGCCGCGCCCCACCTCGAACTGGGGCTTCACCAGGGCCAGGACCTCCCCGTCCGGCCCCACCACGCCGGCCACGGCAGGCAGCACCAGGCCCAGGGATATGAACGCCAGGTCAAGGGTAGCCAGGTCGGGAGGCTCGCCCCCCAGCAGGGAGCGGGTAATATAGCGCACGTTGGTGCGCTCCATGACCACCACCCGGGGGTCCCGGCGCAGTTCCCAGGCGAGCTGGCCGTAGCCGACGTCCACGGCGTAGACCAGGCGAGCACCCCGTCTGAGCAGGCAATCGGTAAACCCCCCGGTCGACGCCCCCGCGTCCAGCGCGGCCCTCCCGCGGGGGTCCACCCCCGTGCGGTCGAGAACCCACTCCAGCTTGAGCCCGCCGCGGCTCACGTAGGGGCAGGGGTCGGAGAGCACCTGCACCCGCTGGCCGGGCCCCACCGGGCTCCCGGGCTTCAGGTCTCTCCGGCCGTCCACGCTCACCGCCCCGGCAAGGATGGCAGCCCGGGCCCGTTCCCGGCTGGGGAAGCAGCCCTCCTCCACCAGATAGACGTCCAAGCGCCTTACGCCCTGGGGCGAGGCCATGCTGCTACTCCCCTCCGGCGGCCGGAGCGTCCCACAGCCCGGCGCCCTCCTCCCCCGGGAGGCGCTGCCTGGGGGCGTCCCCCCTCCGGCTGGCGAGCAGCAGCCGCGCGGCGTCGGCGATGCCCCGGGCCGACAGCCCCCGCTCCTCCAGTAGTATGCGCGCCGGACCATGGGAGACCACGCCGTCCCCGAGATCCAGACGGCCCACCCGGACCCCGTCCACGGCCCTCTGCGCCAAAAGCTCCAGCACCGCCCCGCCGAACCCCCCGGGGGCGGCGTTCTCCTCCACGGTCAGCAGGCACCCCGTGGCCCGGGCCAGCCCCAGGATCAGGCCCTCGTCGAGGGGCTTTATGAACCGCACGTTCACCACCGCCGCCCCCACCCCCGCCCCGGCCAGGGAGCGGGCGGCCTCGACGGCGGGGTGCACCATGGTGCCCACGGCCAGGATGGCCAGGTCCTTGCCCTGGGCCAGGACCTGGCCCCGGCCCACGTCCAGGGCCGGCACCGAGCTGAGATCCTCGGGCAGCTCCAGCCCCCGGGCGTGCCCCCTGGGGTAGCGCACCGCGGCGGGGTGGCCGCACTCCAGGGCGGTGCGGAGCATGGCCGCCAGCTCCACCTCGTCGGCCGGGGCCATCAGCACCATGTGGGGCATGGACCTGAGGTAGCCCAGATCGAAGGTGCCCTGGTGGGTGGGGCCGTCCTCCCCAACGACCCCCGCCCGGTCTACGGCGAAGACCACGGGCAGGTCCTGCAGACACACGTCGTGGAGGATGTTGTCGTAGGCCCGCTGCAAAAAGGTGGAGTAGACCGCCACCACCGGCCGGAGCCCCTCCGCCGCCAGCCCGGCGGCGAACGTCACCGCATGGCCCTCGGCTATACCTACGTCGAAGAACCGGTCGGGGAAGAGCCGCGCGAACTGGCTCAGGCCGGTGCCGTCGGCCATGGCCGCGGTGATCGCCACCACCCTGGGGTCGCTCCGGGCCAGATCCACCAGCGCCCGGCCGAAGACCTCGGAGTAGGAAGGCGGCCCGTCGGCGTCTTTGGCCCGACCGGTGGCCAGGTCAAAGGGCCCGGTGCCGTGGAAACGGTCGGGGTTGGCCTCGGCCGGGGCGTAGCCTTTGCCCTTGCGGGTGATGACGTGCACCAGCACCGGACCGCCGCGCTTCCTGGCAGCCTGAAGGACAGAAATCAGCGAAGGCAGGTGGTGCCCGTCGATGGGGCCCATGTAGGTGAACCCCAGCTCCTCGAACAGCATGCCCGGAACCACCAGGTACTTGACGCTGGCCTTGACCCGCTCCGCCAGCCGCCTGAGCCTCTCCCCCACCAGGGGGATGCGGCGCAGGGTGCGCTCCAGGTCGGCCTTGAGGCGGGAGTAAGCGGGGTACGACCGCAGGCGGCTGAGGTAAGAGGGAAGGGCACCGACGTTGCGGGATATGGACATGGAGTTGTCGTTGAGCACCACGATTAGGTCGGTCCGCATGTGGCCCGCGTTGTTGAGGCCCTCGAAGGCCAGCCCGCCGGTCATGGCCCCGTCCCCGATCACCGCCACCACCGCGTGCTTGCTCCCCGCCAGGTCGCGCGCCCGGGCCAGGCCCAGGGCGGCGGAGATCGAGGTGCTGGCGTGGCCGGTCTCAAAAGGATCGTGGGGACTCTCGCCGCGGCGTGGGAAGCCCGAAAGCCCGCCATACTGCCGCAGGGAGCCGAAGGCCTCGGCCCTGCCGGTGATGAGCTTATGGGCGTAAGTCTGGTGGCCTACGTCCCACACCAGCTTGTCCTCGGGGCTGGAGAACACCCGGTGCAGCGCCAGGGCAAGCTCGACCACGCCCAGGTTGGGAGCCAGGTGACCCCCGGTGCGCGCCACGGTTTGGATTATGCGGCCCCGAATCTCGGCGGCCAGTTGCTGCAGCTCCGTCAGCGTAAGCGCCTTGATGTCATCCGGTCCCCTCACGCGGTCCAGGATTCCGTCCACCTTACCGTCCTCTCCCCCTTCTCCGCCGCAGGGCGGGCCCCGAAACGCCCACCGCCCGCTCCAGCAGGCAGAGCAGGCGCCCTACCCTCAGAGTTATTCTGTTTGCCTCCCGCATGGCCAAACCCTTCGCCGCTGCCTTCGCCCCAACGGTAAGCGCGGCCACCAGTGCCACCGCCAGCATGCTCAGCATGGCCTCGTCCCACTGGGGTCTCAGCGCCAGCAGCCTGAAGACCACCACCGTGCTGGCCGCGCCAGCGATGGTACCGGCAAGGTCGCCCATGATGTCGTTGCAGAAGCTGGCCACCCGCTCGGCGTTGCGCACCAGGCGGATGGCGTTGGAGGCCCCGGGCACGCGCTTGGCCGCCATGGCGTGAAACGGGGCCTCCTCTGCCACGGCCACGGCCACCCCCACGATGTCGAAGACCACGCCCAAAGCTACGATCAGCAGCAGCACCGGGAATACGAACTCCAGTCTCATCCCCAGGACCGCCGACTGCGACGGCCAGGTGACCAGGATGGCGAGGAGAAATGTCCCCGCGCCGGCGGCCAGGCCCCTTAACCACGGCCTCCTCGTTCTGCCGCCATCCCTGGCCGTGCTGCCCCCCTGCCTGGCGCCGCCGCGCCTTCCCCGAGCCCGGCCGACCGAGGCCGGCTCCGAGGCCCTCAGCCGGAGCGACCGACGACCCAGGCGGGAGCGCAGCCCAGAAAAAAGCGCGGCCCGGACCCGGTCCGGCCGGGCCCCGCCGCCCGCGCTATCCCTTTTTGCCATTCTTGAGTCATCGCCTGGCGGCATCCCCACCGGCCCCTGAAGTAAGACTGGTGACAGGTGGCGGCGGCCCAGGTAAATATTGTGCCATCAGGTCCAGCAGGCTTTCCCTTGCAGGGCACCGCCCCGTCGCCGGGCCGGCGGTTTCCCTTTATGCCCCTCCTGCCCCGTCGCCGGAGGCAGTGCTGGAATGCCACTTAGCGCACACTGCAATCCCCGGGCCGCCTCCCCCGTGCCGGGTGAACAGCCTAGGGGTTTTCCCCCTCAGCACCGACCAGCCCCTAGCCTCTCTTGCAGCCCGGATTTCCGCCGGCAGAGCCGGGGACCGCTCTGGGCCCCGAGCGCCCCCGACCGACCCGGCCCCGCCCGGGCCGCTCAAGGCAGGCTACGCTGCACCCAACGCCTCTCCGGCATCGCATGCAGGTTCAACACCAGGCCGTAGACGCCCCGATGACGGCGACCTCCACGTACCTGGGCCTCCGCGGGGGAAGGGTCAACGCCTCCATGCCGT
>JAIMBG010000110.1 GCA_023511555.1 Acetobacteraceae bacterium
CAGACCTCTCTACCGTAGCCCGAGGCAGGGGGGGTGGGTCAACTCCCAACCGGCGCCAGTGGATCAATTCTGTCCCGCGTTGACACCCCGCCGCTCCCTTTTGTTATATCTCTCTAGCCGTAGCCGACCATCATGGTTAGCTGGTACGCCCCGCTCCTGATGCCGGTCGACGGTTCTCGGCGGCCTTCCTGACCGCGCCGGGAGGGTGTGCCGAAGGGGAAGGTGAATAAGATGATGACAGGCGGGCGTTGCCGTTTCCCTCCTTTCCTCCAAACCGCCTACGCACGGACTCCCCGTTGCAGGGGCAAATGTCTCGCCCAATGCGGGAAGGATTTCCTCCGGCCTTCGTGGAAGGTCAGAACGTCGCCCCGGCTGACCGGAGCCCCTCGGCGCAGCCGCGTTCCCGGGCGCGGTGCGTTCGGCCGAGAGGCCCCGGCGCAAAGCCGTCGGCTCCGGCCCGGCGGCCGCCGCCAGCGGCGATTGCCCGCGCCGGCGGCGCCGGAAGCCCTAGGAAGGGAGGACGATCGGCATGCCCCCGCCCGGCCATGAGACCGCCGCGCCCCTCGGGCTGAAGCCGGTGCTTCGCACCTCGCTCGAGCCCACCCCGCCTTACAGCCTCAAGCTCACCGCGTTTAAGCCCTCTCACTTCCCCTCGGCCAACGTGCGCCTGCAGGGCGATGCCTGGTACCAGGCCCTGTGCTTCGAGGGCGTGCCCCTGGGCGTAAAGCTGTGGGACAAGGGGGAACCCGACCACCCCCGGGTGGGCGTCGCCGTCTTCGCGGAACGTGACCCCGGTCCCGGCCTGCTGGCCCGGCTGGCCTCGGAGCTCCGCCACCGGTACGACATGGACTCTGACGTCACCGACTTCTACCGTCGCTTCAGCCCTGACCCGCTCCTGGGGCCGCTGCTCTCCCGGTACCGGGGCATGAGGGTGAGCGCCGCCGAGTCGCTGTTTGAGTTTCTGGTGGTGGCTGTGGTCCTGCGTGGGCCCGGCGTCCGTCGGCTACCTGCTGTTTGAGGTCTTCCACCGCTGCGACGCGCTCTACCACGTGTCGCCCTGGGAGAGGAAGATATACGCCCGCCTGCTCCTCGGTGAGCCTGACGCCCCTGCCTCCACCATCCTGGACTTCGCCCGGCGCTGGTCAGGCTGGCGCCTCCTGGCCATGCACTGCCTCTTCGAGGACGTGTTCCGGCAGCGCTTGCAAGGGCGCGGGCCGGAGTGGCTCGAGGCCCTGATCCGCGCCTAGCCAGTAAAACGCGTTTGGGCCGCCCCTGCCGGCCTTCGGGGACACCCTTCCGCCCGCCGGAGGATTTTGCCCCCGCTCCCTCGAATACCCGCTAATATAACCAGCGGTTAGCAGCAGCCCTACATTCTGTGCACACTGTGAGACCACACCGGTGAGGAGGTGGTGCCGTGAGCGGGCCTTCGCCCCGGTCCCCGAACCCCGGCGTCGGCGGAGACCTTGTGAACCAGGCCCTCAGCGACTACGACCAGTGCGTCAACCCCGGCCTGGCCTGGGTGTGGCGGTTCATGGGGCTGGAGACCCTGGAGTGGCAGGCCCAGGGGGCGGTGGTGAGGGACATCCACGGCCGCGAGTACGTGGACTTCGCCGGCGGCTACGGCGTGTTCACCCACGGCCACCGCCACCCCAGGGTGGTGGAGGCGGTCAGACGCCAGCTCGACATGATGCCGCTCTCCTCCCGCGTGCTGCCCTCTCACCTTCCCGCCCGGGTGGGCCGGCTCCTGGCCCAGATAACCCCCGGCGACCTCCAGTACAGCTTCTTCTGCAACAGCGGGGCAGAGGCGGTGGAGGGGGCGCTCAAGTTCGCCCGGGTGGCCACGGGCAGGAGCGGGTTCGTCGCCACCCAGGGCGCCTTTCACGGCAAGACCCTGGGGGCGCTTTCCGCCAGCGGCAGGGAGGTGTTCCGCCGGCCGTTCGAGCCGCTCGTTCCGGGGTTTACCCACGTCCCCTTCGGCGACGCCGCCGCGCTGGAGGCGGCGGTGGATGAAAACACGGCGGCCGTGATCCTGGAGGTGATCCAAGGCGAGGGCGGGGTGATCCTTCCCCCTGACGACTACCTGACCCGGGCGCGCCGGGCCTGTGACCGGGCGGGGGCGCTGCTCATCCTGGACGAGGTGCAGACCGGCCTGGGCCGGACCGGTCGGATGTTCGCCTGCGAGCACTACGGCGTGGTGCCCGACCTCCTCTGCCTGGCCAAGGCCCTGGGCGGGGGGGTCATGCCCATAGGCGCCGTCGTCGGTCGGCCTCCGGTCTGGGAATTCTTCCGCCAGAGCCCCCTGCTTCATACCTCCACCTTCGGCGGCAACCCTCTGGCCTGCGCCGCGGCGGTGGCCGCTATCGAGGTGATCCTGGAGGAGGACTATCCCCGCCAGGCCAGAGAGAAGGGGGAGTACCTGCTCAACGGTCTCAAGGAGCTGGCGGGGCGCTACCCCTCGGTGGTGAGCGAGGTCCGCGGCCTGGGGCTGCTCATCGGCCTCGAGGTGACCCGGGAGGGGGCGGGCGGCCTGATCATGTCGGGGCTGTTCGACCGCGGTGTGCTGGCGGTCTACACCCTCAACAACCAGAAGGTCATCCGCATCGAGCCCCCGGTGGTCATAGACAAGGATCAGATGGACCGGGGCCTGGAACTCCTGGACCAGGTCCTGGCCGAGGTGGCCGGGGTGGTGGACCAGCTCTAGGCTGGCCGGGCCGGGCGCAGAAGGGCCCTGGCCGGCGGCCGCTTGCGCGGAGGTGGTAGCCGTGCCATTTGTTGCGGTGGAGTCCGAACCCATACGGGCCGACCGCAGGAAGGTGTATGCTCTGGCCTGCGACATGGAGTCCTTCCCCAGCTACATGCCTGACGTGAAGTCGGTCAAGGTGCTGGAGCGGGGCCCCAACTGGACCGTCACCGAGTGGGTGGCGCTGCTTAAGGGCCGGACCTTCCGCTGGAAGGAGCGGGACGAGTTCGACCCCGAGACGCCCTGCATCCGCTACCGCCTGGAGGAGGGCGACCTCAAGAAGTTCGAGGGGGAGTGGACCTTCGAAGCCCAGGGCGAGGAGACCCGGGTCAGGCTCACCGTCGACTTTGAGCTGGGGGTGCCCATGATCGCGGCCCTGCTTAACCCCGTGGCGAAGCTGGCGGTGCGTGACAACTGCGCCGGGATGCTGGCCGCCATCAAGGCCAGGGCCGAGGCCGGGGACTGAGCGGCCGCGACAGGAGAGGCAGGGGCGCGGCCGGTCCTGGCGGCCCTCCTGCGGGGGATAGCTGGAAACCCGGCTGGCCATACTGGTCCCAGGGGGAGGTGCGGTGACCCGTGTGCTTGAGGTGGCCGGCCGGGCCGAGGGCGGCCTGGCGGGCCAGGTGCGGTCCCTGGTGGAAGGGCTGCCGTCCCAGGGCTTTGAGCTGGCGCAGGCTGAGGTGGCCGGGGCTACGGTGGACGCCGCATTCATGCTGTGGCGGCTGATTCGCCGGTGGCGCCCGGCCGTCCTGCACCTCCACGGCTTCCGCGCCGGCCTGGTGGGACGGCTGGCGGCTGCCCTGATCCCCGGCCCGAGGCCAGGGGTGGTCTATACCGTACACGGGGAGCCGGGCCCGGCCGCGCCGCCCCTGGCCCGGGCGGGGCTGGCCTGGGCGGAGAGGGCCCTCTTCCCCGTGGCCGACCGAGTCCTGGCCGTCTCCGGCTCCGTGCGCGGGTACCTGGTGAGGCTCGGCCTGCCCCCCGGGGGCGTGGAGGTGCTGCCCGGCGGGGTCGACGCCGAGCGGTTTCGTCCTGGGGCTGGAGGAGGGGCGCTGCGCCAGGAGCTGGGGGTGCTCCCTGGTCAGGTCCTGGTGGGTTCGGCAGGGCGACTGGCCCCCGAGAAGGGCATGGAGGACTACATACGGGCCGTGGCCGACCTGGCCCCGCGGCGGCCCGACGCCCGGTTCCTTCTGGCTGGGGACGGCCCGCTCAGGCCCCGGCTGGTTGCCCTGGCCCAGGGGCTCGGCCTGGCCGGCCGGCTCCACTTCCTGGGCCGGAGGGAGGACATGCCCGCGGTGCTGAGCGACCTCGACCTGTTCCTGCTGCCCTCGAGGTCCGAGGGCCTGCCCCAGGTGCTGCTCGAGGCCATGGCCTGCGGGGTGCCGGTCGTGGCGGCGTGGGCGGGGGGCGTGGCAGAGGCCCTCGCGCCCGGTACAGGCGTGCTGGTGCCGCCCGGGACGCCGGGGGCACTGTCTGCGGCGGCCGGCGCCCTGCTCGACGATCCCGACCGCCGCCGCAGGCTGGGGCGGCTGGCCCGCGCCGTGGTGAAGCACCGCTTCGAGCGCCGGCAGTGGCTGGGCCGGATGGCCGCCATATATCGGGAGGTGGGGCGAGGGTGAGTCTCCCGCGGCGCCGGCCGGGCCCCGAGTCCCGGAGGGGAGCCGGCGGCCCTGCTCCCTGGCGCCGGCCGGGGCGCTGGGGCGCTGCTGTCCTGGCCCTGCTCCTGGCGGTCTCCAGCCCCGCCTGGGCCGGGCCGCTTTCCGACGCGGGGGGCGGCCCGCCGGGGGGCGGTGCAGGCGGCGGCCTCAAGGCCGGCCGCCCCGTGGCGCCCTCCCCGTCGTCGGCTCCGGTTCGCCGCCACGTGGTTCTGGTCCTGGCCGACGGTCTGGACTGGGCAGCGCTCGACGATCCCGCACTCGACGGGCTGAGGTTCTGGCTGGACCGCGGGGCGGTGGGGGCGATGAACGCCGCCACCGCGGGTCGCGGCGGACCGGGGGAGGCCTACCTCACCCTGGGGGCGGGAAGCCGGGCTGCTGCCCCCGACCTGGCGGGACTGGGCTTCGAGGTGGGGGAGGAGGCCGGCGGCTGGAGCGCCGGCAGTATCTACCAGGGCCGAACCGGGGCGCCGCCCCAAGGCGAGGTGGTCCACCTGGGGGTGTGGGGCCTCAAGGAGGCCAATGCGTCCCTCCGCCATCTGGTGCGGGTGGGTGCCCTGGGAGGTTCCCTGGCCCGGGCGGGGGTGGTGCGGGCGGTTCTGGGAAACTCCGACGTCTCCGGCTCCCGCCAGCGCCCGGCGGTGGCGCTGGCCATGGACGAGTCTGGCCAGGTGGATCTGGGCCTGGTAGGAGAGGGAGCCGTAGTGGGCGACCCCCTGTGGCCGGGCGGGGCCCGGACAGACTGGCCCGCCCTGGCCCGCGAGGTGGACCGCCTCTGGGCCCGGGCGGGGTTCTTCGCCGTGGACGCCGGGGACCTGGCACGCGTCGACGAGGGCGCCCGGCTCTTGGAGCCTTCCCGAGGGCGCCGGCTCAGGGCCCAGGCGCTCACCGGACTGGACTGGTTCCTCAGGTTCCTGTCCCGCCGGCTTGATCCCTCGCGGGACCTGCTGATCCTGCTCTCGCCGAGGCCAGCCACGACCGACAGCGAACGCGGTGAGGGGCTGGCCCCCGTCCTAGCCGCTGGGTCCGGCTTCGGCCACGGGGTGCTGACCTCGGCCACTACCCGGCGCCGGGCGCTGGTGGCCAACATCGACGTCCTGCCCACCGTGGTCCGGTTCCTGGGGGCCGAGGTCCCGGGGGAGGTCTACGGCGCGCCCTTCGCCTGGGTCGCCTCCCAGAGGCCCCTGGAGGAGGCATCACGCCTTGCCTCTCGCGCCCTGGCCAACCACCGCCAGCGCCCCCCGCTGATCCGGGGGTACGTGGGGCTGGCCATGGGATGCCTGGCGCTGGCGGCGCTCGCCGCGACCTGGTTGCCGCGGTGGCGTCCCTGGGCCCAGCCCCTGCTGCTCGCGCTCCTGGCTTCGCCGCTGGCGTTCCTGGTCCTGCCCCTGGCCCGACCCCCGGGCGTGGCCGGGGCCGCAGCTGCGGCCGTCGCGCTCTCGGGAGGTCTGGCCGCGGCCTGCCGGGCCCTGGGGCCACGGCGCCCGCTCCTGCCCCTGTTTGCCCTCGGGCTCGCCGCCTTGGCCGCCGTCACGCTGGACCAGGCCCTGGGAGCCCCCCTGGCCCTCCACTCGCCGCTGGGCTACTCCCCCATCGGCGGGGCCCGCTTTTACGGGCTGGGCAACGAGTTCCTGGGCGTGGCTTGCGGTTCAGGCATCACCGCATTCTTTGCCGCCCTTGACCTGTGGCCAGCCCGCCGACGCTGCGTCCGGGCCTTGGGGGGCGTGGCGCTGGGCAGCGTCGCGCTGGCCCTGGGCTGGCCCCGCCTAGGGGCCAACGTGGGGGGGGCGCTCACCGCCTCGGCGGCGTTCGGGCTGGTGGTCTGGCAGGCTGCTGGGGGGCGGTTGGGGGCCCGGACCCTGCTGGCGGCACTGGGGTGCGGCGCCGGCCTGCTGGCCCTGCTGGCCGCGGCCGACCTGGCGCTGGCGGGGCTGCGCCCGGCCGGGCCCCCGACCGGCGCCGGGGGCGCTGCGGCGGGCCCGGGCCACCTTGGGCGCGCCATCCTGCTCCTGGCCCAGTTCGGCCCGGCCACGCTGGCAGACCTGGTGGCCCGCAAGCTGGACCTCAATCTTAGACTGATCCGGTACACCGTGTGGAGCCGCGTGCTCCTGGTCTCGGTTGCTTCCCTGGGGCTCCTGCTCTACCGCCCGGTGGGGCGGTTCTCCACGCTGAGCACCCGATACCCTTCCCTGGCTCTGGGCCTGCGGGGCATGCTGGTGGCGGCGGCGGTGGCTCTGCTGGCCAATGACTCGGGGGTAGTAGCGGCCGCCACCGCCATGGTCTACCCTCCCGCCGTTCTGGGATACCTGGCCCTGGCGGAGCCGCCGGGGCCTGGGCGGAGGGCCGCCTGAGGCCATACAGGACGCCGTGCCCGGCGGGCGCGGCGTTTTGCGGAGGCGCGTCCTTGAAAAAAGCCCTCGGGAAAGCCTTGACAAGAGGCGCAGATTTGCTACAATTTCATTGGTTGCCTATTTCCTGGCGGCATTGGAGGGGATAAGCCTCTGGACAAAGGGGGTTGATAATGAAAATGAACGCCCTGGGGCGGCTCGTGCTCGTGGAGGCTTACGGTTGTGACCGGCGCGTGCTGGATGACCTGCAGCGGATCGAGGACATCCTGGTGCGGGCGGCACAGCGGGCGGGGGCAGATATTCACCAGGTCGCCTTCCACCGGTTCTCCCCCCAGGGCATCAGCGGGGTCGTCGTGATATCCGAGTCCCACCTGGCGGTCCATACCTGGCCGGAGGTGGGCTACGCCGCGGTGGACGTGTTCACCTGCGGGGACCGGGTGGATCCCTGGCAGGCTTGCCAGTATATTTCCGAGCAGTTCGGGGCGACCGCGGTGACGGCTTCCGAGATCAAGCGGGGCATCCTTACCGTGGAGCCGCAGCAGGCTCGGGAGGCTGCGTCTACGGGTTAGCTGGCGGGCCACCCCTGGGGTGGCGAAGTCACGAACGGGGGCCCTGCCCGGCTCCCCCGCGAGGCGGGGGGCGGGCGGGGCTTGATTCTAACTAAAGCCCGCCGGGGCTGGCCCGGCGGCCGGGAGGGGGCGGGGATGCAGCGGACTCTGGTCCTGATCAAGCCCGACGGGGTTCAGCGCGGCCTGGTGGGCACGGTTCTCTCTCGGCTGGAGCGGCGGGGGCTGAAGCTGGTGGGCCTCAAGATGCTGCGGCTGGGCCGGGAGATGGCCGAAAGGCACTACGCGGAGCACCGCGGCAAGCCGTTCTTTGAGGGGCTGGTGGGATTCATCACCTCCGGGCCCCTGGTGGCTGCGGTCTTCGAGGGTGCCGGCGCGGTGGCGGCGGTGCGCCAGATGATGGGCGCCACCGACCCGCTACAGGCCGCGCCGGGCACCCTGCGGGGGGACCTGGGGCTGGCCATCGGCCGCAACGTGGTCCACGGGTCGGCCACCCCCGCCGACGCGGAGCGCGAGGTGGCCCTGTTCTTTGGGCCTTCGGAACTGGTGGACTACCGCCTGGACCTGGAGGCGTGGATCTATGAGTGAGCCGGCCGTGACCGGCGCCTCGAGGGTGCTGGTGGGCACCGCCGGGTTCAAATACGAGGACTGGAAGGGCCCGTTCTACCCGGACGAGCTCAAGGACCAGGACATGCTCCGCTACTACGCCAGCCAGTTCCCTGTGGTCGAGCTGGACTTCACCTACTACACCATGCCCGGGGTCCGGAGCATGCAGGGCATAGAGGCCAAGACGCCTCCCGGCTTCCAGGTGTGCGTGAAGGCCCATCGCAGCCTGACCCACGAGCGCGCCGCCACGGTCGAGGAGACGCGGGCCGCGTTCTCCGCCTTCGCCTCCTCGCTGTCGCCGCTTGTCCAGGCTGGCAAGCTGGGGTGCGTGCTGACCCAGTTTCCCTGGTCGTTCAAGCCCTGCCTGGAGAACCTGGACTACCTGAGGCGCCTCGGCGACTGGCTGCCCGGCCTGCCGGTGGTGGTGGAGTTCAGGAACGTCCAGTGGCTCAGGGAAGAGACCTTCGAGCTTCTGTCGGAGAACAGCTTGGGCTTCTGCTGCGTGGACGAGCCCCGACTGCGAGGGCT
>JAIMBG010000111.1 GCA_023511555.1 Acetobacteraceae bacterium
GGGGTGGGACGGGTGGCCTTGAGGCGAAAGGGGGGCGGGGGGCGTTGCCGGCAGTCGACGTGATCGTAATCGGTGGGGGCGTGGCGGGGGTCAGCGTGGCTTACCACCTGGCCCGTCGCGGGGCCAGGGTGGTGGTGGCGGAGAGGGCGGCGGTGGGCGCGGGGGAAACGGCGTCCTGCGTCGGAGGATTCAGGGCCCAGCAGCCTCACGACCTGGAGGTGCGCCTCTCTCTGGAGAGCATGGCTGCCTTTGAGCGCTTTGCCGACGAGGTGGGGATGGAGCTCGACCTTCGCCGCCCGGGGTACCTGCTGCTGGCTGTGGGCCCTGCGGGCGCGGCCCGGCTGAGGGCAGAGGCGGCCATGCAGCGCCGGGCCGGCGCGCCCGTTGAGCTGCTGGAGGCTGGCGAGGTGGGCGCCCGGTGGCCTGCCGTCTCTCACCGGGACGTGGCGCTGGCTGCCTACTGTCCCCTCGACGGGTACGCTGACCCCTACACCGTGTGTGCAGGCTATGCGGCGGCGGCGCGGCGCCTGGGGGCCGAGATACGCGAAGGGGTTGAGGTGAGGGCGGTTTGGACCGTGGGGGGACGCGCAGAGGGCGTGATCACCTCGAGCGGGGAGAGGCTGGGGGCGGGCGCCGTGATCCTGGCGGCAGGGGTCTGGTCGCGGGGGCTGGCCCAGGGGGTGGGGCTCGACCTTCCCGCCCTGCCCTACCCCCGTCACTGCTTTATGGCGTACAAGGCGGGACTGCCCCCCTTCCCTGTGGTGCTGGAGACAGAAGCCGACCTGATGATCCGCCCCGAGGCCGGCGGGGCGCTGTTCATTAAGGGGAGGCCGGAAAGGCCGTCCTTTGAAGCACTGACGGACTGGGGGTTCCTGATGGACGCCGCCCCGCTGGCGGCGGCCCGAGTGCCGGCCCTAAGGAACGCCGGGTTCCGACCCGGGATGAGCGGGTTGCGCTGTCTAACTCCCGACAAGCGGGCCATCCTCGGCCCTGCCCCGGGGGTCGAGGGCCTGTTCCTGGCGACGGGCTTCAGCGGTCACGGGTTCATGCACGCGCCCGCCACCGGCCGGCTGGTGGCGGAGATGGTCCTGGACGGCGCCACTTCCACGCCCGGCGTGGAGGAGCTGGGGGCGGAGAGGTTCGGGCTGGCGGCCGGGGAGGATCGACGCCCGGGGCGGGGCAGCAGAGGTCAGGCGAGGACAGGGGAAGGAGGTCGGGCCCTAGATGAGGGTCAGGGGCGGCAGGGCCACGTACGGTGAGGTGTTGGGCATCATCGTGATGGAGAAGCAGTTCCCTCGGGTTCCCGGCGACGTGGGCAACGCCTCGACCTACGACTTTCCCGTGCGCTTCCACGTGCTCAAGGGCTTCTCCGGCCCAGAATTCGCAGAAATGAGGCGCCGCGTCTTCGAGGGGGACCGTACGCTCCTGCCGGTGTTCGTGGCCGCGGCCCAGGAGCTCCAAGCCGCCGGCGTCAGGGCTATCACCACCAACTGCGGCTTTCTCATCGCCTTCCAGGAGGATCTGGCGGCGGCGGTGGATGTCCCGGTGTTCACCTCCAGCCTGATGCAGGTGCCGCTGGTCCACCGGCTGATCGGGCCCCGCAAGAAGGTGGGCATCATCACGGCGCAGGCCTCGGCCCTGGGTCCCCGGCACCTTGAGGCGGCCGGCGCGGCAGGGGTGCCGGTGGCGGTAGCGGGGATGGACGAGGCCGAGGGGCACCGGCCCCTGCGGGAAAACCTCTTAGAGTTGGACACCGAGGTGATGCGGCGCGACCTGGTAGACGTGGCGCGACGCCTGGTGGCCAGGGAACCGTCGGTGGGCGCCATCGTCTTCGAGTGCGCCAACCACCCTCCGTGGTCCCGGGACGTGCAGGACGCGGTGGGGCTGCCGGTGTTCGATCTGGTCACGCTGTGCCAGTGGGTCTACCGCGCCGTGGTCCAGCGGGCCTACCAGGGCATCATGTGAGGCGGGGGTGACCGGGGGTGGATCCTTACGCCCGGGGCATAGCGCGGGGCCGGCCGCCCTGCCGGAAGGCCGACGTGCAGGCGCGGCTGGTGGTGGTCCTCGACACCAGGCGCGAAGCCAGGGGACTGGAGCTCATCGCGCCCTATACCCGCGCCGTCAAAAGGTACGACGTGCACGAGTTCATACTCACCGATGAGGCAGCGGGACCGGGTGGCACGGTGAGGCGGGTCTGCGGTCTGGGCTTCGCCGAGGTGAGTCGGGGCGGAGTGCTCATGGTGGGCGATGAGGTTCTGGGCCCCGGCGCCCTGCGCATCGGGACGGTGGCCGGGTTCGATCTCTCCCACGACCCCAACCACCTCAACGTTGTGATCCATGTCGATCGGCCTTTGACGGGGATGGAGCTCGGGCTCTGCCCCGGCGACCTCCTGGTGTTTCGCGAGCCGGAGCCCCTGCCGGAGGGGGGCAGGGGGGCGCCAGGGCCGGGGGTGGACGCGTCCAGCCTCCCCGGCCGGTAGGTGAATCCGCCTTCCCCGTCGAACCCAGGAGGGGAAGCCCTGTAGCCCGGCGCTAAAAGCGCCGCGGCAGAGCTGAGACGGCGCCCAGGGCCGACGGCCGGAAGGCCGGGGGTGGAGCCGGCCGGGGCAGGGCACGGGGCAGGGGGGCGAGGGAGCGTGCACCCGGTGCTTGAGTGGCTGCTTGACCCGGTGAACCCCAGCGTGCGCTACTTCACCCTGGTCGAGCTCCTCGGCGTGCCGCCCGACTCCCCCGAGGCTCAGGACGCCCGTGCCGCCATCATGACCCGGGGCCCCATACCCCGCATCCTCTCGCGCCAGGGGGCGGACGGCCACTTCCACCACCCGCGGTTCGCCGCGGAGCACGGCGCGGAGGTCGAGGCCTACGGATACCGGCCCAAGTACAGGGCCACCACCTGGCAACTGCTCATCTTTGCCGGGCTCGGGGCCTTTGGCTCCCACCCCGGGGTGCGGGCCGCCTGCGAGTACGTGCTTTCCCGATGCTGGATGGAGTCGGGGCTGTTCACCATGGAGGGCTCCGACCGGCTGTTCCCCTGCTTTCAGGGCAACATGGTCTGGGCGCTGGCTCGCCTCGGCTTTGCCCGCGACCCCAGGGTGCTCTCAGCCCTGAACCTGCTCATAAGGTACGCCCGCTTCGACGACGGCGGGTTCAGGACCCCGCGGGAGTGGCCCTATCGGGGCCGGCTCGACCGCTGCTCCTCGTCCCACTCCTGTTACGCCGGCTGCGCCCGGGCGCTAAACGCCGTGGCCTTTTACGGCCCCGCCCACTCCCCGGAGGCGGCGGCCTTCATCGAAAGGGGAGTGGAATTCTTCCTGCGGCACCGGGTGATGTACTCCAGCCGGAACCCTGCGGCGCTGATCCGCCCCGAGATCGCCCGGCTGGGCTTCCCCACCTTCGTCTTCCCCGACTTCCTCGAGATCCTCGGTCTTCTGGCGGGGCTGGGGTGCCGCGACAGCCGCCTGGAGCCCGCCGTAGACCTCCTCCTTTCCCGGAGACAAGCGTCCGGGCTCTGGCCGCTCGACTGGGCCCGCTCGGGCATGTACACCGTCCTGGAGAGGCCCGGCCCCGCGAGCCGCTGGACCACCTACCGGGCGCTCAGGGCGCTCTCTGCCCTGGGCCGCCTGGAGGAGGCGCTGGGGCCGCCCGGGGCGGGGTCCCGGGGCTGCGTCCTTCCCGGGAGGGCGAGGGGCGGCGGCGGGGGCGCCAGGCAGGGCGGAGGCAGTAGCCGGGCGCGGGGCAGGTACAGCGACCAGGCGCGGGGCGGGTCCGGCGACCCGGGGGCGCCCCCCGCCATGGACCTGGAGGTGGAGTTCGCCGGGGTGCTGGCCGACTGGCTGGGGGCGGCGGGGCGGAAGGTGCTGAGGCTCAGGCTGCCCCAGGGGTCGCGGGCGGCCGACGCGGCGGTCGAGGTGGTGCGCCGCTTCCGCCGCCGGCTGCCTCCCGGGCTGGTCCGCGGGGGGCCGGGCGCCGCCGCGGCCGCTCTCTCCGTGGTCAGCCGGCGGACCGGTGTCTTCCGGCCGGACGACCCCCTGGCCCCCGGCGACCGACTGGTGATCATGGTGCCGCTGGGGGGCGGGGCAGCGCCACGCCCGCACGGCGACGGCACACGGCTGGGGGCGGCGGGGTCTTCGCCGCCCCGTCCTGGGAGGTGCTAGGGATGGCGGGATGGTGGGGGTCTCTGCTGGAGGTGGACCTCTCCACCGGGGCCGTGGACCGGAAGGCCCTGGACGAGGCCACGCTGAAGCAGTACCTGGGGGGGACGGGGCTGGGGGTGCGGCTGGCCTGGGACCGCATCCCGCCCGGCACCGACCCCCTGGGGCCGGAAAACCTGCTGATGTTCCTGGTGGGTCCGCTGAGCGGGACCGGCTACCCCTCCTCGGGGCGCTACGAGCTGGTGTTCCTCTCGCCGCTCACCGGGGTGCTCTGCGACTCCAGCTCGGGGGGCTCCTTCGGCGCCGAGCTCAAGCGGGCGGGGGTGGACGGGCTGGTGGTCAAGGGCCGGGCGGCACGGCCGGCCTACCTCTGGATCAGCGACGGCAGGGTGGAGGTGCGCGACGCCTCGCGGCTGTGGGGCAGGGACGCGCTCGAGACCCAGGAGGCCGTAAGGGCCGAGCTGGGGGACAGCAGGGTGCGGGTGGCGGCCGTCGGCCCCGCCGGGGAGCGGGGGGTGCTGTTCGCCTGCGTCATAAACGACGACGGCCGGGCGGCGGGCCGGGGAGGCGGCGGGGCGGTGATGGGGGCCAAGAACCTGAAGGCCGTGGCGGTGCGGGGCCGCCGCCGCGTCCCCCTGGCCGACCCTGGGGCGTTCGACCGGGAGCGCTCCAAGGTTAAGAAAGAGCGGTCCGACCCGGGCTGGGAGGGGTTAAGCCGCTACGGCACCGCCACCGTTCTGGACAACAACTGGGGCACTGGAGACGTGCCGGTGAAGAACTTCTCCGTGGGGCTGTGGGAGCAGGGGTGTCTGAACCTTGGTGGCAAAAGGATGAGCCAGACCATCCTGGTCGAGGGGCGGGGCTGCCATGCCTGCCGCATCCGCTGCGGCCGCTGGGTAAGGGTGCCCCGGCACCCATACGCGTTCGTGGGCCCGGGGCCCGAGTACGAGAGCCTGGCGGCGCTGGGGACGCTCAACCTGGTGGACGACCTGGAGGCGGTGGCGTACGCCGCCCACCTCTGCAACCTGTACGGCCTGGACACCATCTCCACCGGGTCGGTGGTGGCGTTCGCCACCGAGGCCATGGAGCGGGGCCTGCTCTCCCCCGCCGACCTGGGGGGCCTGCACCTTTCCTGGGGGGACGCCTCGGCCCTGGTGGCGGCGGTGGAGCTCATCGGGGAGGCGAAAAGCCCCGGCGGAAGGCTGCTGGGCCAGGGGGTGAGGCGGCTTTCCGCCCGGCTGGGCGGCGGGGCGGCCGACTTCGCCTGCGAGGTCAAGGGGCTGGAGGCGCCCATGCACGACCCCCGCTGCTACTTCAGCCTAGGCTTGACCTACGCCGTAAGCAACCGGGGCGCCTGCCACCTGCATGGCTACTCCAACTCCTTTGAGCGCCGCGACCCTCTCCCGGAGTGGGGGCTTTGCGGCGACCACCGCCGCTTCAAGGAAGGCAAGGCGCAGGTGGCCGCCGTGGCCCAGGACCACGCCGCGCTCGTCGATTCCCTGGTGCTGTGCAGCTTCATGCCGCTGTTCTACCGGCTTCAGCCGTCTGACCTGGCGCTGGCGCTCAACGCCGCCACCGGGGCCGAGTTTTGCGCCCTGGGGCTGAGGCGGGCGGGTGAGAGGATCAGCAACCTCCACCGCTGCTACAACCTCCGCGCCGGGCTGGGTAAGGCCGACGACCGGCTCCCGCCCCGGATGGTGGAGCCGCTGGCCGAGGGCGGCCACGCCGGAAAGGCTCTGCCCCTGGCCAGGCTGCTCCGGGAGTTCTACGAGGTGAGGGGCTGGGACGAAAACGGCCGGCCCACCCGGGGGAAGCTGGAGGAGCTGGGGCTGGGCGAGGTGGCTGAGGCCCTGGCGGGGGCCTGAACCTGGCGGGGCCCTGGGGAGAGAGGGTGCAGATCAGGCACCCGTGCCTGAGGGGTTCGGCGCCGGGCGGCCTGCGGGGTGATCGGAGGGCGGGGAGGCTTTAAGCCTGCCCCGCCCGTCTTCTTCCCCGACCCCTGTCCGGACGTGGGCCGTGGGCTAGAGGATTGCAAGACTATGTCGGGCGATGCTCGACAGAAAGCGAGGAGGTCTCATATGGCGAGGATGGTACAATCGTACCCGGGAGCGGCCCTTACGAGGCGTCCCCCGCCCCCGATGTCGGGCCGGCGGCGCATCGGGAGGGGGTCTCAGGGGTGGTTGGGGTGTTGGAGGTACGTCACCTGACCATGGTCTACCCCGGCCGTGCCCGCGGCCGGGAAAAGGAGGGTCACCGAGCCCTAAGCGACGTGAGCTTCGAGGCCCGCGCCGGGGAGGTCTTCGGCATACTGGGCCCCAACGGGGCGGGGAAGACCACCCTGATGAAGATCCTGGCGAACCTCATCATTCCCACCTCGGGGGAGGTGCTCATCGCCGGCCGCAGACTCCACCCCCGGGCCCAGGCGCGGTGGGTCGGTCTCAGCACCGGTGAGGACCGCTCCTTCTATTACCGCCTCTCCGGCTGGCAGAACCTCGAGTTTTTCGGCAGCCTGCGCTCCCTGGGGCGGGCCAGGCTGCGGCAGCGCATCGAGTGGTGCCTTGAGGCCGTGGGCCTCGAGGGTGCAAGCCACGTCAAGTTCATGAAGTATTCCACGGGGATGAGGAAGCGGCTCAACATCGCCAGGGCGCTGCTCCATGACCCGCCTATCCTGCTCTTGGATGAACCCACGGCCTCCCTAGACCCGGTGAGCGCCAGGCGCGTCCGCGACCTCATCCGCGATCTCAAGGGCCAGGGGAAGACGATCCTGATGGCCACGCACAACCTGGCGGAGGCGGAGTCCGCCTGCGACCGGGTCGGCATCCTGTCCTCCGGCCGGCTGCTGGCGGTGGGGACGCCCCAGGGGCTGAGGGCTATGGCGGCGGGGCGGTCGGTCTGGCTGCGGCCGGCCGAGAGGCTTGACGCCCTCGCGGAGGCCGAGCTGCTGGCCCTTCCCGGGGTGAGGCAGGTCAGAAGGTGGGACTCCCAGGTCATCCTGGACACGGGGGAGGTCAGGGCCACCCTCGACGGGCTGGTGAGGTGGGCGGCCCAGGGCCACAGCCTCTGCGACATCAGGGTGGTCGAGCCGGCGCTGGAGGATGTCTTCCTTCGCCTGGTGGCGGAAGCGGCCTCTGAGCCGGCCGGGCCCTCCCATCCCGCGGGGCAGAAGGGGGTGCGGGCATGACCGCTGCCCTGGCGTTTTTGAGGCGCGGGCTCATAACCACCCTCAGCTACCGGCTCAACCTTTCCCTGGCCATCATCGGCACCCTGGTGGGCCTTCTCCAGTACATGTTCCTGGCCCGCTTCGTGAGCCAGGGCAACAGCTTTCCTGCCATCGAGCGGTATGGCGGTGACCTGATCAGCTACTTTCTGGTCGGGACCGCGTACATGGCGTTTGTGGCGGCTTCGCTGGAGTCGTTTCATAACACCGTGCGGAGCGAGCAGCAGATGGGGACGCTGGAGTTCCTCTTCATCTCCGAGCACCCCATCTGGCTCACCCTGTTTTACTCTGGGCTCTGGAACTTCCTCCGGGCCCTCCTCGACGTAGCCGTCTTCTTTGCCATCCTCGTGCTGGCGTTCCGGGTGCCGCTGCACGCCAACCTGCTGGCCGCTGCGGTCGTCCTGGCCCTCACCGTGGCCGCGGTGTCGGGGATAGGCTTCTGCTCTGCCGGGATCGTCCTGGTCACCAAGCGGGGTGACCCCTTTGGGTGGTTGTTCTCGGCGGTCTCAAGCCTGGTGAGCGGGGTGCTGTTCCCCACCGAGATACTTCCTTACCCGCTGCAGGCGCTGGCCCAGTGTCTTCCGACGACCCACGCCCTCCGGGCCCTGCGGCTGGCCCTCATGGTGAGGGCGCCGCTTCCGGCCCTGGTTCCGGAGCTGAGGGTGCTGGCCCTCATGGCCGCCGTGACAGTGCCGGCAGGGCTGGTGGTCCTGCGGTGGGGGTTCAACGTCTCCCGCCGCTGTGGGACTCTGGGCGAGTATTAGGGCCCGGCACGCAAGGCCGGTTGTCCTCGGGGGACGGCCGGGCCGGCCTGAGCCCCTGGGCCGGCCGAAGGCAGGTCCCCCAGTGGAGAAGTCTGGGAGGAGGTGAAGACGGTGAAGCTGGTGGGAAGCGTCGGCGGCTTCGGGTCGCTCCAGGGCACCTGGATCAGCCCGGACGCTGCCGAACCGTGGTGCGATCCGATCTGCGTGAGCTGCATCGAGAAGTCTACCGCTGACTAGGTAGGAAACGCGCGGCGGGGGGGCGGGGGGCCCCGCCCCCCCCCCCGCG